>PMMM01000040.1 GCA_003162245.1 Phycisphaerales bacterium | reverse complement strand
CTGGTGACACGTCGTCGTCGCCTGCACAACGCGACCCACCATGAGGACAGGGGATACCAAAAGACATTCCGATTCCGGATCCGAACCGTCAGGAAGCGGCTACCCGGTCCGCCCATCGGAAACCGTCAATCCACGGCGCGCCTGTCGCCGAAAAATCCGGTTCTGGCCGCCCTTCGCGCCCCCGCTGCGCGCCCGCGCCCCTTCCCGGCTCACCACGGCCTGGCTTCGTACGCCACGCCGGACTTCGCCAGACCAGGCCACCCGCCGCCTCCGCAAAGAGTAGTCACACCCCCTCGGGCGAGTTTGCGGCGCGGCGCTCGGCACCGGTATACTCCCGGCGCTCCGGCGAATCGCCGTACTGTGGGTGTATGTCCCAGAAAGCGGCGCGTCGTCCGCGACTCATGCCTGAGGAGAACGCCAATGCGCCCGGGATTTGCGGTGGTCGGCCTCGGATTGGTCTGCGCGGCGGTGATGGGCTGCATCGGGCCCCAACGGGTCGTGACCACGCGGACGCTGCTGGCGGAGATGACGGACCTGCGCAGCCTGGCGGACTACCCCGATCCGCCCTTCCGCTGTGCGCAGTTCTCCAGCTATGACCGGCGGTCAAAGTCACCGTCGCAGCCGGAGCCGCCGGAGGAGGGTTGGTTCGCCAACGCCGACTTCGATCAATACCTGCGGGTCGAGGAGCGCGCCGGGCGGAAAGAGTACGTGATGATGGACGCGGACGGGCCCGGGGCGATTGTCCGCATCTGGTCCGCCAATCCGAAGGGCACGCTGCGCATCTATCTGGACGGTTCCGACCAGCCGGCGCTCGAGGCGCCGATGCAGGACGTGCTGGGCGGCAAGGTGCCTGGCATCCCGGTGCCGATCGCCTGCGAGCGCAGCATGGGCTGGAACAGCTACTTTCCGATTCCGTACGCCCGGCACTGCAAGGTCACCAGCGATGCGAACGAGTTCTACTACCACGTGAATTACCGCACGTACCGGGCGGGGACGCGGGTGGTCAGCTTCGACCGGCGCGAGCTGGACAGCTTGTCGGACGTGACGTGGGCCATAGCGGGCCGCCTGGCAGCGCCGCGTCAAGGTGCGCAGACGACGCGTGCCGCGGACGCTTTACCGGTGCCGGCCGTGCGCGAATTGAAGATCGGCGCGGGGCAGTCGGTGCGCCCGGTGCGCATCCGTACTCCGGGCGCGATCACCGGCCTGGCGCTGCGGCTGCAAGCGGCTGATCCGGTGCAGGCGCTGCGGCACGTCGTATTGATGATCGACTTTGACGGCGAGCAGACGGTGGAGTGCCCGGTCGGCGATTTCTTCGGGGCGGCCCCCGGGATCAACGCGTACGAGTCGCTGCCGGCCGGTGTGTGCGAGGACGGGCTGATGTGGTGCCACTGGTGGATGCCCTTCCAGCGGTCCGCCCGGCTGGGCTTCCGCAACCTGGGCGACCAGGAGGTCGTGCTGACGCTCGACGTGGACGCCACCCGCTATCAATGGACCGATCGCTCGATGTACTTTCACGCCAGGTGGCGGACGGAGTTTGACCTGCCGACCCGGCCGATGCGCGACTGGAGCTACCTGATCGCGCAGGGACAGGGCGTGTTCGCCGGCGTGGCCTTCACGATCGCGAACCCGGTGCGGCAATGGTGGGGCGAGGGGGACGAGAAGATCTACGTGGACGGCGAGACCTTCCCGAGCCACTTCGGCACGGGCACCGAAGACTACTACGGCTATGCGTGGTGCTGCAACCGGCCTTTCACGCACGCCTATCACAGTCAACCGCGCTGCGACGGCCCGGACAACTACGGCCACACCGCGGTCAATCGCTGGCACATCCTCGACCGGATTCCGTTTGAGAAGGACTTCCGGTTCGACATGGAGCTGTGGCATTGGCGTCCCGATGTGCGCGTCACGTCCGCGGTCGCGGCGTACTGGTACGCGCGTCCGGGTGCCACCGACGCTTTCAAACCGCTGGAGGCCGCTGACTTGCGGCTCCGGCTCTTGCCGAGGTACGTCGCGTTCACCGTGCCGGGCGCGATCGAAGGCGAGAAGATGCGGGTCATCGAGAAGCGCGAAGCGGCGCGCGTCGATCCGCACCTCCAGGATGGCGCGAGCGGCGATCAGACGCTCCTCTACCATCACGACACGAAGATTGGCGACAAGCTCGTGCTGGGCTTCGATGTGGACAAAGCCGGTCGCTACCGGCTGCTCGCGCGCTTCCTGAAATCGAGCGATTTCGGCATTGTGCAGTGGTCTGTCAACACCGAGAAGGCAGGTGATCCAGTCGATCTGTACAACCCGACGCCCGTGCTGACGGATGAGATTGACCTCGGCCCTGTCACCGTCACCGCGGGCGAGAACCGCTTGACCGCAGAGGTCGTGGGCACGAACGAGAAGTCGGTGAAACAGCGCTACATGCTGGGATTGGATTACATCCGCCTGGAGCCGCTCCCGTAGGCGTGACGCCCTTGCACGGCGACGCAGGGAGCTCCGACGCACGTGGCCGCCTGTCGCGGTGCTGTCTACTCGGCCGACCGCACGCGGGGTACAATTGAACTCGTGCGCCCGTAGCTCAGCAGGATAGAGCAGCGGTTTCCTAAACCGCAGGTCGCGTGTTCGAATCACGCCGGGCGCGGTGTCACGGGCAGCACGATCCGGCGCGCGGCCGCCGTCGCGGCACACTGGTCCTTGGATGAAAATCGCAATCGTGGGTTTCGGCGTGGTCGGCCAGGCGCTCGTGCGACTGCTGAACGAGCGGAGCGGCGAGCTGTACCGTCAGCACGGCTTCGCGCCGCGCATCGTCGCGGTCATGGACACGCGGGGGGCGGCCTTGTCCGCGCAGGGCTTGGAGATCGCCGCGCTGCTCCACGCCAAAGCGTCCGACGGAACGGTGGCGGCGCTCGCGGACTGCGGCGTAGCCGGCGTGGACAGCGAGCAAGTGATCGCGGAGTGCGGAGCGCGCGTGTTGATTGAGGCAACGCCCAGCTCGCTCCGCGATCCACAGCCCGCGATTCGGCATCTCAAGGCGGCTTTTCGCGCCGGGCTGCACGTCGTGAGCGTCAACAAGGTGCCGTTGGCCGTGGCCCTGCCGGGCCTGCGCGAGCTGGCCAACTACAATCGGGTCATGTTCCGGTTCAGCGGGACCGTCGGCGCCGGGCTGCCGGTGCTCGCGCTGGCGCAGCAATGTGCGCTCGGGGACGAAATTCTCAGCGTGCGCGCCGTGCTGAACGGAACGACGAATTACATCCTCTGGCGCATGCACGAAGCCGGGCTGGACTTCGCCGCGGCGCTCGCCGAGGCGGTCCGGCTGGGCTACGCCGAGACCGATCCGAGTGCGGACATCGACGGCGTGGATACGGCGATGAAGACGGTGATATTCGCGAACGTGGTGCTCGACCGCGCGGCCACTCTCGCCGATGTACAGGTCGCCGGCATTCGCGACCTGCCCCGCGAACGCATCGCGGCGGCGGCGGCCGGCCAGCGCGTCAAGCTGCTGGCCGAGTTCGGCGAGGCATTGCGCGTCGGCCCGGAGGAAGTCGAGGCGCACGGGCCGTTGGACGTGCCCGCGAACATCAACGCCGTGAGCCTGTCTCTCCGTCATGGTGGCGAAGTGACGCTGCGCGGGCCGGGAGCGGGCGGTGTGGAGACGGCCACGGGCGTGCTTCGCGATCTGCTCGACATCTGGCACGCCTTGGGGAGTGCCCCATGACGATCGTGATGAAATTCGGCGGATCATCGCTGGCCGATGCGGACACAATTCGGCGCTGCGCCGCGCTCGTGCGCGGCCAAAGCTCGGATCGCGTCATCACGGTCGTGTCGGCCATGGCCGGCGTGACGGACATGTTGATCGAGCTGGCGCAGGCCGCCGCGGACGGCACCCGGATGCGCGTGCATACTCTGTTGGGCAAGCTGCACGAGCGGCACGAGCTGGCGGCGCGGGCGTTCGGGGCCAACGAAGCCGTGGCCCCCCTGCTCAGCCAGCTCGACACGCTCGTGGCCGGCATCGGGGCGGTCAGCGAGCTCACGCCCCGCTCGCACGATGCGGTCGTCTCATTCGGGGAGCGGCTGTCGGCGGTGATCGTGGCGGCCGCGCTCGAGGGCCACGCTATGACCGGCCACGAGGCCGGAATCGTGACCGACGACCGCCACACCCAGGCCATTCCGCTCATGAAGCTCTCGCTGCACCAGATTCGAGAGACGCTGCAACCGCGGCTGGAGCACGGCGAGCCGATCGTCGTCACGGGCTTCATTGCCGGCACACAACACGGCGCGATCACCACGTTCGGGCGCGGCGGATCGGACCTGACGGCGACGCTGGTCGGAGCGGGCCTCCCAGCCGACGAAGTGTGGATCTGGAGCGACGTGGACGGACTGATGAGTGCCGATCCGCGCATCGTGCCGGAGGCGCGCCTGCTCGGCCACGTCACGTTTGCCGAGGCGATCGAGATGGGGCAGTTCGGCGCGAAATCGATGCATCCGCGTGCGCTGGAGCCGGCTGCGGAGTATCGGGTCCCGGTCCGGATGAGGAACACCTTTCATCCCGATTGTGCCGGCACCTTGATCACCGACGGGCAGCCCAACGGCGAGACGGTGCGCTCCGTCCTGCGGCTGCGCGGGTCGGTGCTGGTGACGATCGCGGGCGCCGCGATGGTCGGACAGCCGGGGACGGCGGCCCGCGTCTTCCAGGCCCTGGCCGACGTGGGCGTGAACGTGCAGGTCATCTCGCAGACCGTCTCCGAAGCGGGGATTTCGGTCGTCATCCCCGCGTCCCAACTGGACCCCGCCCGCGTCGCGCTCGAAAACCGGTTGGTTCGCACCGGCGTGGCCCGGAAGGTCGAAATCGAGAGCGACATCGATGTTGTGGCCGTCGTCGGGGCGGGCATGGCCGGCGTTCCGGGGATCGCGGCGCGGGTGTTCGGCGCGGTGGCCCGTCGCAACATCAACGTAATGGCGATTGCGCAGGGCTCATCGGAACTCACCATCTGTTTCGTGGTCAAGGCGGACGCCTCGGCGACCGCGGTTCAGGCTCTGCACGCCGAGTTCGGCCTGGCCGGTTGAGGCGATTATCCGACGCGGACAGGGAGAATCGCGGAGCGAACGTGTTCAAGACCGTCGCGATCGTAGGGGCTACGGGCGCCGTGGGGAACGAGTTCCGCACGCTCATCGAGCAGCGCGGTTGGGACGCCGAGCGCTACGTGATGCTGGCCTCCGCCCGCAGCGCGGGGCGCGAGGTGCGTCTGGGCGGCCGCGGCTACGTCGTGCAGGAGCTGACCGACAGCTCGTTCGAGGGAGTTGATCTGGCCCTCTTTTCGGCCGGGGGCAGCACGAGCCAGCGCTTTGCACCCATCGCCGCCCGAGCCGGGGCCGTCGTCGTTGATAACTCCTCAGCGTTCCGCATGGATCCCGAGGTGCCGCTGGTCATACCCGAGATCAACCCCCAAGACATACAGAACCATCGCGGCATCATCGCGAATCCGAACTGCTCGACCATCGTCCTGCTGATGGCGGTCTGGCCACTGCACCACGTCAGTCGCGTGCGGCGGATCGTGGTCAGCACGTACCAGGCGGTCAGCGGGGCCGGCCTGCGGGCCATGGAGGAGTTGCAGCGGCAGACGCGCGACGTGCTGGCCGGCAGACCACCCCGGCCGGAGGTTTTCCCGCATCCCTGCGCCTTCAACGTGTTTTCGCACAACTCCCCGATCGATGCGACCGGCTACAACGCCGAAGAACGCAAGATGGTGCACGAGACGCACAAGATCCTGCACGACCAGGCGATCGCGGTGACGGCCACCTGCGTGCGTGTGCCGGTGCTACGCGCCCACAGTGAAGCGGTGAACCTCACGTTCGAGAAGCCGATGACTGCAGGCCAGGCGCGCGGGATTCTCTCCGCCGCCCCCGGCGTGCGGGTCGTCGATCAGCTCGACCCGCCCCACTTTCCGATGCCGATCGAAGCCACCGGCATCGACGAGGTGCTGGTAGGCCGGATTCGCCAGGACATCTCCCAGCCCGACGGTCGCGGGATCGACCTGTTCATCAGCGGCGACCAACTCCGCAAGGGCGCCGCCCTGAACGCGATCCAGATCGCGGAGTTGCTGGAGCCCGGCGGCGTCTAGTCGCTCGGCGTGGTCAGCGTTTATCAGACGTGTCCGTTCGCACGCGCGTTTCACGCCGGCTTCGCGAACGCGCCGCCGCGTTCGGCCGATATTCACTCCAGCCGCCGAGGATGGTGCGCCGCGGCGTACCGATCGCCGCCTCCGGCGTCGCCAGGAACCGAACGTGGAACAACCTGCGCCCCGACGAATGCGTGTTGACGACCTGACGGTGAGCCGCTGCCTGGACCGCCTGGACCGCCAGATCCGCGATCCGGCCGGCCTCGACCTCCGGGCAGCGGAGCGCTTGCCGTACCGCGTTGGCCGCATGACGGTCGACCTGACTGCGGACGACGACGCCGTCGTGCCGTATGCCGCCGTGTCCCGCAACCTGAGCGGGACGGGGATCGCGCTGTTGGTGGGGCAATTCCTGTGGCCGGGGACGGCGTGTCGCCTGACGCTGCCCAGCCCATACGGGCATGAGGAGACGGTGACCGGGCGGATCGTGCGCTGCCGTTACCTGGTGGGCTCCAGCTCCGTGCACGAGGTGGGCGTGCGGTTCGACCGGCCGATCAACGTGGCGTTGTTCGTGCCGCGCCCCGAATCCGTTCGCATTCTCCTCGTGGACGAGTCGCCCGGGCGGCATGAGTTGGTCGCAGGGTTCCTCGAGGGGCTCGACGTGGACCTGCTCGGCGTGACCACGGCGCTGGACGCGGCCGCGGAGGCGTTGAAACACGAGTTCGACGTGATTCTGCTCGACCTGGAGAGCCCAAACTTCGATGCGTTCCTGGTCACCAAGGAGCTGCGCGGTGCCGGCTACCTCGGTCCCATCGTGGGGCTTGCGGTCCACACCGGGCCCACTCTGCGGGCGCGTTGTGAGGCGGCCGGCTGCACCGGGTATCTGCGGAAGCCCATGACGCGCGAGACGCTGCGCGGCCTCGTCGCGTCGATCGTCAGCGAGCCGGTGGTCAGCGCGCTCGCCCACGATGTGGCCCTGACGCCGCTGATCGACCAGTTCGTGGGCCGGCTGCGCCAACAGGCCCGGCAACTCTCCGCGGCCTTCGAGCGCGGCGAGAGCGAGGCGGTGAAACGCATCGTCCGCACACTGCAGGGCGACGCGGGCTCCTACGGCTTCGACCCAATCAGCGAGGAGGCGGAACATCTCCAGGTTTTGCTCGAGCTCGACGCTCCGCCGGCTCAACTGCGCGGCGCGGTCTACGAGTTGATCCACCTCTGCCGGGCGGCACGACCGGCAACATGGGAGACGGGCGACCCTGGACCGGACGCCGGGTCCGCGGCGGCCTCCGACCGGACCTTGGCTATCTAGAAACCAGCATAAAGACCACGCACGCCCTACTCCAAGCGCGATCCTCTTTGCGACGCCCTTGCGCTGCCGGTTTGGAGCGCGTACGGTCGGTCTACGGGATTTGCTGCGCTGCCTGCTCGATGTCCGCGCGCTGCTCCTCGGGGACAGCCTCGCGCCCGAGCTTGAGCAGGTCGCGCGCGGCGGCCGCGTCGCCGGCTCGGATTGCGTGCCGAATCAAGGTCACGTAGGTGTGGCTGTTGCCATCGAAGGACACGAGGAGATCGCGGACCTCGTCGGCCGACTTCGCCTGCTTGACGACGAGCAGAGCCTCGTAGTACTGCGCGCCCTTTTCCACCAACTTGCCGCGCATGTAATCCACCGGCGAGTCGGTCTGGTCTTTGAACCGGGCGGCTGTTAGCCGGTGCTCGGCGATGTTCTGCTGCAGGGTGGCCGTGATGTCGCCGGCACCATCGACGACATCCTGATAGCGCTGGGCCGCGATGAGCGCGTCGAGGACCTGATTGAACAACATGGTGCGCAGGGGCGCGTTGCCCTTGGTCTTGTCGCGGCCGAGCTGGTCATAGAGTTCGAGCGTGCGTTCGGGTTCGTGCAACTCGCGGTTCAGGGCGCTGATATCCAGCGCGGTCAGAGTGTCGGCCTTGCCTTCGAGCACGGCGGCGACCGTACGGTCTCGCCGCTCGCGGAGCGCGGTCAGCGCAGGAGGATACTTCTGCCCGAGCTGCGCGATCGAGCTCAGCAGGAAGGAAAGGCGCACGCCGAAATAGCCCATGCCGTGTTCGTTGCCGTGGTCGAAGCACCAAAGATACTGTTCCAGGGCTTCGGCGTGCTTGCCTTGGCGGGCGAGCTCGTCGCCCAACTGCTGGCGTTTCATCGGGTCGTTTTCGCCGGACTCCTTAAGTTCCTCTTGTAGTCGATCCGCCGGGTTGCGGCCGGCAAGCGCGTCGGCGGCCTGGGCCAGGAACGGCTTCGGCTCGCGGAAGCCGACGACGCGTCCGAGCTCGGTGCCCTCGGGCTTGATGAAGACCATCGTCGGATAGCCGTCAATCCGATAGCGCTGCGCGAGCTCCTTCAGCTTCTCGGCGTCGACGCGCAACGCGACCGTCTTCTCGAGCAGCCAGCGGCGTACGGCCGCGTCGGTCCAGGTCTCCTTGTCGAGCTTCTTGCAGGGGATGCACCAGGTGGTGTAGAAGTCCACCATGATGGCCTTTCCGTCGTGCTTCGCCTTTGTGCAGGCGTCCGCGAAGCTCAGGTCATAGAAGGCGGTCCCCTCGATGGGCGCGACGGCCGGCCGCGTCTCAGCTTGTGCTGGCTGGCTGGCGGCGGACTCCGGCGTCGGCTTGCGGCAGCCGGGTACCAGACAAAGCAGAGAAACGTACGCCGCCGTCAACGTATTCCGTTTCATGGGTCGTCCCTTCCGATCTGCCGCCCTCAGTGCGGTCAGTGTACGCGGACCGGTGCGGGGCCGCCAGAGCGTATGGCACGCTCCACGTTGAGCGCGTCTGGACCACAGGCGTAGCCGCGGGGACGCCCCCATATCGCGGCGCGTCCGTTTTGAAGGTCCCGTTGCCCGCCGGAGTGCCGGCGCACCGCGGTATACTGGCGAGCATGCAGACAGGTCCGCGAAAGCCCGGGAGCATGAGCGAAATGACCGACGTGCGCATGAACGGATCGCCCGCCTCGGGCCGCAGCGCGGCGACGTATCCAACGGAGCCGGCGGAAGTCCGCGGGGCCGCCACGCAAGCCGGCGCAACCGGGAGGCGCTACCTGGCAGTTCGCCGGCGCGTCAGGACACTGCTGGAAGAGATGCCCCCAGGCGACAGGGCGGCGCGCTGTTGCAGCATCTTTCTCGTCGCGCTCATCGGCTTGAACGTGGCGGCCGTGGTGCTGGAGAGCGTGGGGGAGATCCACGCCGCGGCCCGGCACGTGTTTTACTGGTTCGAGGTCTTCTCCGTGGCGGTGTTTACGGTCGAGTACGTGCTGCGGGGTATGGTCCTGCACGGCGAGCGAGGAGTACCGGGGCGCGGTGCGCGGGCGGCTACGGTTCGCGGGCCGGCCGCTGCCGGTGGTCGACCTGCTGGCGATTCTGCCGTTCTACGTGCCGCTGCTGCCGGGGCTCGACCTGCGCGTGCTGCGTGCGATCCGGCTAATGCGGCTGATGCGGTTGTTCAAGGTCGCGCGCTATTCGGAATCGCTGCAATTGATCGGCGCGGTTTTGTATCGCAAGCGGCATGAGTTGGCGATGACGGCGTTCTCCGTGATCGTGCTGCTGGTGGTCGCGGCGTCGCTCGTCTACGAGGTCGAGCGCGACGCGCAGGGAGACAAGTTCGGGAGCATCCCGGCGGCGATGTGGTGGGGTGTGACGACGCTGACGACGGTAGGCTACGGCGACGTCTACCCGGTTACGCCGGCCGGCAAGGTGCTCGGCGCGATCATCGCGATTCTGGGGATTGGGGTGTTCGCCCTGCCGACGGCGATCCTGGGGGCGGGGTTCATCGAGGAGCTGCAGCGGCGGAAGGCGAAGGGCAAAGTCTGTCCGCATTGTGGGCGACAGATCGAAGAGTAGATTGAGTACGCGGGAGGCGGCCCGCGCGGGCGTGGTCCCGATCAACGGCCGAATCACGGTGTAACACGAGGCGAACGGAGAAAGGTATGCTGGTGCGGCAACGTGCGTACGTCGAAATGACGGTGATGGTGCTCGTGGTGCTGGCTGGCGGGTGCGCGACGCTGCGCCCGACGGAGTTGGCCGGCTTTACGCGAAGTCCGTACTTCGAGGAGCAGGTCAAGACGTACACGTTCGAGCCGGAGGTCACGGTGCATATCAACGCGCCCGCCGCGAGCGCGTTCGATTCGAGCAAGCCCGTCCAACTCGTGATCTTTGCGCTGCCCAACGGGAACACCATCGCCCAGACCATCGGCTGCCAGAAGGCGGCGGACCGCGATTGGCACTTCTATATTCAGCACATCGGGGCACAGACGCGGCGGCTACGCGAAGTGCTCACCGACCGGAATCTTGTTGTCGCCTACGTCGAGGCCGGCGGCAAGAGCTGGCCTGCGTGGCGCGGTAAGCACGAAGACAGCAGCCCGCGCATCGCCGCGCTCGTCGATTCGATCCGCGAGCACTTCCCGGCCGACACGACGACGGTGGCGCTGACCGCGCACAGCGGCGGCGGCGGCATGCTCTTCGGGTTCATCAACCAGGTCGAGCAAATTCCCGACTGGATCGAGCGCATCGTCTTCCTCGACGCGAACTACAGCTACAGCGAGAAGGACCGCCACGCCGAGAAGCTCGAAGCCTGGCTGCAACGCTCGCCGCGGCATTACTTCGGCGTGGTTGCGTATGACGACCGCGAGATCGAGGTGGACGGGAAGAAGGTCGTCGGGCCGAATGGCGGGACGTATCGCCGGACGCAGGAGATGATCGCGCGGTTTGGGCGCGACCTGCCGCTGGAAGAGAAGACGTCGGGGGCGCACGGGAGCTGGCGGGGGTGCAATGGCCGGCTGGATATCGAGTTGTTCGAGAATCCCGAGAACAAGATTCTGCACACGGTGCTGGTGGAGAAGAATGGGTTCATCCACGCGCTGACCTTCGGCACGCCGCACGAGGGCCACGCTGGTGAGCTTTTCGGGCCGCCGGCGTACGAGCAGTGGATTCAGCCGGAGCCTGCCGCGCTATAAGGCGACCGGCGGTCAATAGTGCGGCTGCGTCACGACGCCTTCGTCGCTGAGCAGGACGCACAGACTGGGGTCGGCCAGCACCGCCGCCACCGACATCACCTGCCCGTTGACCAGCATCTGGTTCCGAACCAGTCGAATCCCGTGGCTGTAGTCCACGTACGACTTTTCGTGCCCCAGGTACAGCGGCTGGATCGGCGTGCCGTTCTGGTAGTGCCAGCCATAGATGGCCACGCTGTTCGTGTGGGTCAAGAGCTGCGGGGTGATGACCACGTCCTTCTTGATGCCGGCGATGAGCGGGCCGAGCGCGTAGCCCTGGCGCTGGGCTTCGACCATGTCGTTGTGCCGGTAGTGCGTGGTGGCGAGCATGATGTCGACGTAGGTCGGGCTGATCGGGGCGGGGGCCAGCTTGACCGTCGCCGCCACCCAGATGTCGTTCACCATCTTCCGCGTCGGCAGCAGGCAGCCGAGGGCATCGGCGATTGGCTGGGCAATGAGCGGGGTCATCGGGACGCGGACGAAGTCGTCGTTGTGGCCGATGCAGACGTAGTCGGGCGCGACGTAGTACGTCGCCGTGGTCGGCGTGCCGCCGATCGTCGCGGTGACGGTGATCGGGACGAACGTGCGCAGGAAGCCGGGCACGTTGCCGCCGAGGACCTCCTGCGTGATGCGCGTCTCGCGATTGGTGAGGGTCAGGCTGGCGACTTCCGCCATGAAGCGGGCGGCGCGCGGGGCCGATGCGGAGCGGGCGGCGAACGGCCCGGGCGTGCTGTGCAACTGCAGGCAGGCGACGTCGGCGAGGTCCACGAAGCCGTCGCAGGTGAAATCGTGCGCGGCCAGGTAGGCCCCGGCGCAGCTCGGGTTGGGAAGCGTGGGGGTCAGGCCCGGGCCGTCCATACAGACGTTGAAAGACAGGAGATCGGCACCGTCCACGTCGCCATCGCCGTCAAAGTCGCCGGCCGCGATCGTCTCGCACTCGTCGGGCACGCCGGTCGCGTTGCAGTCGAGGCTCGTGCCGGCGGCGATGTCCTGGGCGTCGGACACGTCGTTGCCGTTGCAGTCGTGGGTAACGACGCGGACGTTGTCGTAGATGACGAACGTGTCCTGGGACGGAACGGCGATCGAGGAATACGTGTCCGCCTGGCCGAGCATGATGTTCCCGAAGGTGGCCGACGTGTCGACGCGGATCGTGATCAAGCGGTCATTGAGACGCCATTCGGTCGAGCCGCCGCGAACGCGGATTTCGACCTGGACCCACTGCTTGCCGGGTGCGCCAACGGTCTCGAAGGGCGGCGCGGGGAATAAGTTCTGATAGAAATTGTAGCCGCCGGTGTGGTTGCGGCTGGAGCCGGCATAGCCGCCGGCGGTGACGGAGAGGAGGGTGGGGCCGCTGTAGGCGCAGTAGTCGTCCGCGGCGCCGCCTTCGCCGGTGACGGCGTTCCACAGGCCGTCGCTGGCGGCATTGAGGGGCCAGACGACGCGCGTCCCACTGTGATTGACGCCGGCGGTCGAGAATTGGGTCGAGCCGGTGCCGCCGCCGGCGCCGCCGCTGTAGTTGATCCACATGTCGAACTTGAGCGAGTAGTCGCCGGTGAAGTTGGTCGCCAGCGGGTAGGCGCTGACGGCGTCGGTGGCGGCGGTGGAGTCATTCGCATTGGCCAACATCCGCAGACCGATGGTGGAGCCGCCGATGCTGTGCGGCGCCGACGGAATGCCGCGCGTGCTGTAGTCGAACGCAAAGTCCGCCACGTAGTCCGTGCCGTAGCTCCGCACGGTCCAGTTCTGGCCCGAGTTGCCGCCGTCGAAGTCGTCGGCGAACAGCACGGCTTCCGATTGGGCCGCAGCCTGTGCGGCGACAAGTAGCGTGAGCGCCGCGACGAGCGAAATCTGGGGCCGGACTGACATGACATCTCCTCCTCGAGCCACCGGGCGAGGGCCACCGCGGGGCGTACGCGCCCGCGATGATCCTCTCCTACACTATACCAAGTAACTCCCG
Organism: Phycisphaerales bacterium; assembly: GCA_003162245.1. GTDB lineage: Bacteria > Planctomycetota > Phycisphaerae > UBA1845 > Fen-1342 > Fen-1342. Next base: position 35,637 of record PMMM01000040.1, on the reverse strand, counting down.
GGTGGCGGCGTTCGTTATCGGCGACAGGTCTAGTTCGGGCTTTCAACCGCCGCACGCGAATCTCCAGGCGGTGCGGTCCCACCCGGCGTGCCGGCCGCGTCGAGCGACTTCAGCCGGATGTTGCGGAACCAGACGGGCGTGCCCCCTTCCTGCAAACCGATGTACCCCGTCCGCGGCATGTTCTTGTAGGCGGTTTTGAATCTGTTCGGCGAGCCGTCGGGGTTCTTGCCGGCCACGGTCCACTGGTCCAGGTTCATGTCGACGACGGGCTCGCCGTTCAGGACGATCTCGAGCTTCCTGCCCCGGCAGGTGACGCGGACGCGGTTCCACTCGCCGGCCTCCTTGATCGCGTTCTTGTGCGGCGTGATGCAGTCGTAGATGGCGCCGCTGCCGCGTTTGTCGGCGGGCTTGCCGAAGTCGTCGAGAAGCTGGAGTTCCATCCCGGTCTGCACGGGGTCCGCAATGTCGGCGGTACGGAGAAAGACTCCGCTGTTGCCGCCTGGGCCGAACCTGCATTCGAACTCGAGGATGAAGTCGCCGTAGGCTTGCTCCGTCCACAGGTAGCCGCCGCCCTTGCAGCGGAGAGCTCCAGCCTCGACGGCCCAGCTCCCCTCCGAGCAGGTCCAGCCGGTCAGGTCCTTGCCGTTGAAGAGCGCCTGGAAGTCGTTTGTCGCACGCCTGGACGGGGCGCCCGCAGCCCCTTTCTGTGCAACGTCCGGAGCCGCGCGGTTGGAATCGGCGGCGCCCGCCTGGAACTCGTACGCCCCCATGTCCACGGCGTTGCCGCTGACGCGGAGCTTTCCGTCCAAGTCCAGGGCGGCGCTGTCGGGCGGCACGGCGCCGCTGTTCCCTTTGTCGATGCACGGCGAGCCGGCGCGCAGTCGCAGGTTATCATCGGCGGTGCCGGGCTTTTTGTCGGGACCGTCCGGGTCGACGAAGAGCGGATCGACCGAGAGGTTGCCCTTGCCCTCCCAGCCGCCCTGGATGTCGCTGAAGGTGGCCTTGACGACACCGCCCTGGTTCGCAATCTCCTCCCCGCCGTCCCAGAGGATACAGTTGGTCAGGACCAGCAGACCCCGCCTGTTCGGCTGGGCTTGCCCCGGGTTGCGGCCGGCGCCACAAACCAGCGCGCGTCCTTCCGGTGCGGAGTTCCCGACGAACGTGCAATTGACCAGCATGGCGCGGCCGGCGTAGGGGTTGCACAGGCCGCCGCCCTCCTGCGCGGCCGAGTTTCCGCTGAATGTGCAATTCACCAGCGACAGGTCACCGCCGACCGAGCGCAGGCCGCCGCCGCCGACGAACGTGGAGACGTTTCCCGCGAAGGTGCAGGAGACCAACGTCGTGAGGGTGCCCTGCGCCGTGAGGAATCCGCCGCCCCACTTGGCGCGATTGCCGATGAACGTGCACTTGGTGAGCGTGAGCCCACCGGCGCGGCGGGTGTAGAGGCCGGCGCCGCTATCGGCCGCGGAGTTGGCGCGAAAGGTGCAATTGGCCAGCGTGGGGTTCCCGGCCAGACAGAAAAGGGCGCCGCCGTCATCGTCGCCAGCGCTGTCCTTCGGGGCCGGTCCGTCGGCGTTGCCGGCGGTGACCGTGAAGCCGTCGAGGATGGCGGTCTGGTCGACATTGCTGCCGGTCACGACGTGGAAGCTGTTCTCGGCGTTCTTCGCGAAGTCCGGCCCGTCGTCGCCGTTCAGGTCGCCGCTGAGGATCGTCACGTTCTTGTTCGGGTCGCGCTCGTCGCGCTGCTTCTCACGTCCGGCAAAGCCGCCGTAAACGCCCACGCCGCTCTTCAGCTGGAAGGTGGCCGAGCGATCGCCGCCGGGGCCGGCGGGCTTGTACGTGCCGGCGACCACCCAGATCTCGTCGCCGGCGTTCGCTGCGGCCAGCGCGTCTTGCAGCTTCGTGTACGCATTCGCCCAGCTCGCACCGCTGCCCTGGCCCTTGGCACGCGGATTCACGTAGCGCACGTTGCTTGCGGCCGGCTCGCGCGGCGTTGCGGGGGGACGAGGCGGTTCCTTCCGGACCACGTCGGTGGGCGGCACCGGCGGCGGAGGCTCGGCGCGCGTGGGGCCGTCGCCCGCAAGATCCATGATATAGACGTGCGTGTCGTACGGCGCGAACGAGTCGCCCAAGCGGCCGCCCGCGCACGACAGGGTCCGCGACTCGCCGAGCAACTGGACCGCCGGCTTGAGCGTCGGGCGAACGACGAGCGTCGGCGACAGGTTCTGGCCGGAGGCATTGACGGCGATGGCGTAGAGGCGGTCGCCTTGCGCGAAGCAGCGCAGATCGACGTTTCCGCCCTCGCCTTCAATCGTCACGGCGTCGAGCACCGGCCCGGCGAGGATGGCCGGCGCGAGCTGCTTCAGCTCGCCGGCGACGCGGGCCGCTTCCTGGCGCAGGTCGATTAACAGCGGATCACCCAAGCCTGGGGTGTTCGGCATTCCGTCCTCTTCCCACAGACGCCGCTTGTAGCCGTCGACCTCGACCGCGCCAGCCCCGTGATTCACCGCCAGGTAGGCCGTCGCCCTGAATTGCGCCCGCGTCGGGCGCATCCCATTGCCAATGTGTCCCTGCAGCAGAACCCAGGTCGGCTTGCCCGCCCCCAGGGCACGCGCTTCTTCCGTCCAGTGCGGCACGGCCAGGATCGGATCGCGGAGGTTCAGACCCTTCGCGCAGAAACCATCCGACCAATAGGGATGGGGCTCAATGGCGATAATGTCGCCCAGCCCAGCAAACGGCACAAAACGCTGCCAATTCTCCAGCACCGGCGTCTCGAGCAACCACCGCGGGTGAACGTCATCCGCACGGCGGAGGGTCGCCGCGGCAACCTGCATTTCACCTAGATCGCGCTTGGTCCATACGGGACAGACCGGCAGGCCCCACGCCAGCAGGGCGGGATGGTCGCGAAGGTCACGTACGTCTCGCTCACAGGCTTGCCAATCGCAGGATTGCCCAAGCGGCCGGCCTGCATACACGACGGCGTGCAGGCCTTCATGCTGCGCAGCATCGAGATACTGTCGGGCCGCTTCACGGTACGCGTACGAAACCGTGTTGAAGCCCGCCGCGGCGAGTTCCGCGAAGTCTGCCGGCTCAGCCTGCCGCGCGCCGATGACAAAGAACGGTTGCCCATCGACCTTAACGGTCGGCGGCGGCGCGGCGCGCTGCAGCGTCCCGCGCTGACCGGCGGGCTCTTCGCCGCGGGTGACGGTGGTCTTCTCTTGCAATTCCTGTCGCGCGAACCCCCACTGCCGGGCGATGTCCTGTACCTCCGCAACCAACGCGGGGTTCGTCTCGATGCCGCGCAGGCCCGTGCGGTCGCCATAGGCGTAGAACATCAGGCCCGCAAGACCGTATTGCTGAGCCATCTCAGCGCACGTCCGCAGGGTTCCCGGCGTGCAACCCGGCACGAGGCCGGGCGGCGTATCCGTCCAGGACATCCAACTGAGCAACACCGGCCGCCCGCTGGCCTTGGCGAGCCAGTCGGGGAGGTTCTTATCGCATTTGGCACGCACCATTTTCGGCGTGTGGTCGGACCACACGGTGACGACGAGCACGTCTACCACCGCGGGCACCGGTTGCGTCTCGGGCTGCCCGCGCGGCCTTTCCACGAACGCGCACCAATACTGCACGCCGGGGAATGCGCCCTTGAGCCAGTCGCCAAACTCGGCCACGGCTTGCGGCGGATAGCCGTCGATGTAGGCGTGGGACCAGCACACGGCCGCGATCACATCGCGGTACTGCTGAAGGAGGGGCGTCAGCCGTTTTTCGATCCCATCGCGCTGTGAGCTGCTAAACCCGAGGACGACCGGCAGGCCCGCGGCGCGAGCCGCCTCGACGAGCTGCGGACCGGTGTCCGGGAAACCCCACACGAACATGAAGTTCGTGTAGGCGGCGATGGCCGGCACCAAGGAGGGGTCGTCCTGGCGCACCGCGTAACCGAGCCAGCGGCACGGTGAACCCGCGAGCCCTGCGGGCAGCGTCGCCAACTTCGTCGGTCCCGTCGTCTTTGTGGGCCGCGCCACTGGGGCTCCCGCGCCAGGCGCCGCTCCGGCGGTCGGAGCCGGCGGCGTGCCAACGGACGCCGGCTGCGTCTGCGGCACAGGCACGGCCGGAACCGCGGCCGGCTTCACCGGGCGCAGCCAAACGGCCGCGACAGCGACCATCGCGATCACACAGACGGCACCGCCCACGATCCCGGCCGTGCGATACAGCCGCCGCCGGCGCGCCAGGGTTTGGGCTGCCAACTGCTTCTGGGCGATCTTCGCCCGCCGTTTCTGGATGCGGTCGAGCAGATTCTCGTACTTGCCCGCCTTTGCTTGCACTTCGTCGAGCAGTTGCGCCGCCGCCGGCATCTCGCCCTGGGCGATTGCGCGGTCGGCCTCAGCAATGGCGGCCAGCGCTTCGGCTAGGTCGAGCGACTGCACGACCTTCGCCCGCTCGGCGTGATCTTCGGGCACCAACTCGAGCGCCTCGCGCAACAGGTCGATGGCGCCGGCGTAGTCCTTGTCCTGGAACGCTCGTAGCCCGGTCCGCAGCCGGTCGCGCGCCGCGTGCACACGGGCCACGCGCACCGCCCGGCGAATCCCCGCCGCCTCCGGGTTGCTCGGGTCCAGTTCCAGAGCCGCGCGACACTGCTCGTCGGCCGCCAGCCAGGCGCCCCCGTTCAAACCCCGCCGCGCCTGATCCAGCGCCGCGGCCAACTTCGCGTTGCGGATCTCGGCTTCGGCCTTGGCAAGCTGTTGCCGGGCTTCGGTGTCGCCCGGCGCCGATTGGAGCACGCGCTGCCACGCCGCGACCGCAGTCTCCCACTGACTCTGGCCGGCGGCGTCGTTCGCCTGCCGGCGGTCGCGGCGGATACCCGCGATCTTCGACTGGATCGCGCCGATACGCTCGCGGGCGTGGATGTGGTCCGGATCGAGGCGAATCACGCGCTCATACCGCTCCAACGCCCCTTCCAGGTCGCCGTCGCGGTAGCAGTGGTCCGCCCGGCGGACGAGGTGGTCCGCGTCGCCGACCTTGGCTTCCGCGAGGGCTTCGGCCAGCGCGTCGGCGGTTGAAAAACGCTGCTCACGGTCGTGCTCGACCGCCTTGAGGACGTAGGCGCGCAGCGCTTCGGGAAGTTTGCTGTCCTGGATGACGCGCGGGCTGAGGCCGGTGAGCATCTCGTACAGCGTGGCGCCGAGCGAGTAAATGTCGGTGCGGTGGTCGACGTTCTTCGAATCGCGGAGTTGCTCGGGGCTGGCGTAGCTGGTCGTCCCCATGATCGCCCCGGTCTGGGTGAGGTCCTGACCCTCGGCGATGCGAGCTAGGCCGAAGTCCACGAGCTTGGGCGTGCCGCGCGCACTGATGAGGATGTTCCCCGGCTTGATGTCGCGGTGGATGATGCCCCGCTCGTGGGCGTAGCTCAGGGCGTTGCAGACCTGCCGCGCGAGCTCGACGGCGCGCTCGGGGTCGAGCTTGCCGTCGCGGGCGATCTTCGTCCGCAGGTCCTCGCCCTCGACGTACTCCATCGAGATGAAGTAGCCGTCGGCGTCCTGGTCCACGTCGTAAATCTGCACGATGTTGTAGTGGTTCAGGGCCGCGACCGCGCGGGCTTCCGCCAGAAAACGCTCCAGCTCGCGGCCCGACCCGGACAGGTGCCGGCCGATGCGTTTCAGCGCGACGATCCGGCCCAGGCGCCGGTCGCGCGCCTTGACGACGATGCCCATGCCGCCCTTGCCCAGCGGCTCCAGGATCTCATAGCGCGCGAGGTCCGTTAGCTCCTCGCCGGGCTCGGCGACCATTCGCCGCCCGAGTGCGTCCAACAGCGAGGCCCCGACATGCGCGATCGTCGCGTCCTCGGTGAGGTCCGACAGGTCGGCGGTCTCGGGTTCCAGCGTGGCCGTCGGCGACAACTCCGTCGCGGAGTCGTCCGCCCGCCGTCCGGCCTGCTCGATCAGGCGCAGCGACGTCAGCCGCTCGCGCAGCTCGGGCAATAGATCCCGATGCGCATGGATGACCGTCTCGTCCGGCAACGCCTCGCCGGCGGCGCGCCGCCGCAGACATTCGTCCAGGACGCGCTGGATTCGCTTTAACCGTTCCGCACGCTCCGATTCGGTCACGAGTCTTCTCCCCTGATTGCCCGCCGGTCACTTCCCAGGACAGGGCGTTGCTGAATTGAGACACGCAAACAACGGACTTCTGGCGCGTTTGCGCAGTGCATGCGTGCTTGCTCCAACCTGGCGCCTACGGCGAGCCTTTCTGCTTGTTCTCGATCCGCTCGAAGGGTGTCTTGATCCGCTCGGCGGCGTACTCGCTCGGCGAATAACGCAAACCGTACTGGCTGTGCTCCATGGTGCGGCCTACATGCATGTCCGCCACCTTCTGGTACACCGCGATGGCCTCCTGCCGCCGTCCGAGCAGGTCGAGCATGTGGCCCTGCCAGATGAGGGCAGTGGCTTTCCGCGCCGCATGTCCCTGGGCGCTGCTCGCCGTGGCCTTGAAGACTTCCAGGGCGTCGTCGTAGCGCCGTACGTCATAGAGGGCAAAGCCGGCGCGCAGAAAGGCCTTCCAGGCGCGCGCGTCGGCCAGTTGTACCAGCCACTCCTTGCGGTACAGCCTGGCAATCCGCTTGCTGGAGCGCCGGTCCCAGTCGCTGGACGGCAGAATCGCCAGCGGATGGCCGGCCGGCAGTAGTTCCAGCGTGCCTGCGGGGTCGGCCACGGCGTCGATTTGCGCAAAGCCGGGGCCGCGCCAGTCAATCTTGCCGTCGGGGCCCTTCTTGTAGAATGCGAAGTGGAACTTGGTGTCGGGTGCAAACTTCATCGGGCCGTTGGTGACTCCGAGCACGAATCGGATGTCCTTGCCAAAGAAGACGGCCGGGTCGCCGCCGCCGGAGTCGGGAGCAAAACTGCTGCGTTCTTGTTCTCCGGCTTCGACGAACGGAATCTCCGACGTAAAGTGCACGCTGCCGTTGGGATCGAGCACGAAGAAACCCATGCGCGCCTCGGCGTCCCGGAGCGGCGTGCTCCAGAAGAACTGCCACGCGTCGAACTGCGCCGGCGCGTGCTCCCGCGTACGGAAGGTCACCGGATGGGCGAGATCGGCCGGCGTCAGCTCCTTGGCGAACTCCAGGCTTTCCTTGGGCTCCGTGACGGCGGCGATCGTCTTGTACGGCTTCTGCCAGGCAATCTCGCCGTTCGCGTCCTTGCGGTAGAAAGCGAAGGCGAACTCTGTGCCGGGCGGGAACTTCATGGTGCCCTTGGAGACTTCGAGGACCACCGAGATCTTCCCCCCGCGAAATGTCTTTAGATCGACAGGCTGCTCCGGTGCGTCCGCCCAGACAGAATGACGCGACCGCCCGTGCGCACCGGACACCCCGTCCCAACGCTGTTGTTCTCTGCCAGCGGCGTCCAAGACACGGAGCGTGACCTGCGCGTCCTTGTCAACGTACGGGGGCGCCCAGAAGAACTCAAACGCGTCGAAGTCCTCCGGGGCCGGCTCCACTGTGCGGAAGGTCAACGCAAACGGCTTGTCGCCGCCGGCGGCCGGTTTGTCGTTCTTCGACTTGCTCGCCGGCTCGCCGGGCTGCGCCGCGGCCACGTCGCCGTCCGTGCGGGCTTCAGTCGAGAGCTCGCGCACGATCCGCCAGCGGTCGCCGTCGCCGAGGGGTTGAACGGATTCGACTGCATACGTGGGTTGGCAGGTCTCGAATTTCTCCCGGACCTCGTTGACGTTCTTCTGATACGTGTCGAGCAGCGCGGGCTTACCTTTGACCGCTGATCCGGTTGAGAGCACCGCCACCACGGCCGCGACTGCCGCCGCGAGGCTCCTGTGCCGCGCCGCGGTCTTCCGCAGCACGTACAAGCCGCTGCCTTGCTTGGCCGCCACCGGATCGCCCGCCAGGAACGCCGCGATGTCTCGCCCCAGCTCCCCCGCGGCTCGCCGCCGCAGGCGTTCGTCTAGGATGCTCTGGATTCGTTGCGTGCGTTGCGTTTGTGAAACCTGCGCCCCGGGGCCTTGTCTGACCACGACCTACCTCCGTCGGCCACCCGCCGGGTGCGGCCTCATGCCGTCCGACCGTGTGGCCCAATCCCAGAAACGACGGCCGGGCACGTACTTCACACCAGTTGGCAGTCGCATTCTCGCGCGGCCCGGCGGCCTTCAGCGCGAGTCGCTCAAAAACCGCGACCGGTGGCCCATCTGCTCCCGCAATTTCAATAGCCCTCGATAACAAAGCTGGTTCACGGCCCGCTCTGTGCGGCCGAGGGCCGCCGCGATCTCGCGGACGGACTGGCCCTCGATGTGGCACATCCAGACGACCTGCCGCAGGGCCTCCGGCAGAGTCGCCACCGCCACTTGCAACGCTTGGACCGCCTCCCGGCGCGCGACCTGCCCGCTGGGAGAGTGGCCGCGCTCGTCCACCAGCCGAGCCAACCCGAGAAACGACGTCGTGCGGTCATGCTCCACACGGCGCCCGGCCGGCGGCGTGCGCTTGGCCGCGCGCCGGGCCTTCCCTGCATCGAGCAGCTTCCGGTCCGCGATCATCGCCAGCCAAGCGTAAAACGCTCCCTCGCCCCGCGGCTCAAGCTCCGAAACGTGCCGGTGGGCCGCGGCGTACGTCTCCTGGAGCACGTCCTCAACCGCCAGCGCCGGACGGAGATCGGCCGAGATTCGCCGCTCGATCCGCCGGCGCAGCCGCAAGTCATAGAAGAGGAGTAGCCGGCCCAGGGCCAGGCGGTCGCCCTGGGTCGCGCGCACGACAAGTTCGCTGAGTGCCGTCTCCATGCTGGCGCCAACCCGCGCCAACATGAGGGGCGGGGGCTTTCCTCCGATCAGCACAGTCTACGGCCGACGGCGCGGGACGGACAAGCGCGGCGGACGGCTTCGCGCCCGCGGGCGGGTTCCGTAGAATATGGGTACGGCGCACGACGCGCGGAAAGGGAAGCCGACTATGTCAGGGCATTCACATTGGGCACGGATCAAGCGGGCCAAAGGCGTCACCGACGCCCGCCGCGGCCGGGCATGGAGCAAGCTGTCTCGAGCAGTGATCGTGGCGGCGCGCAGCGGCGGCGGCGACCCCAACATGAACCTCAACCTGCGGTACGCCATCGATGCGGCCCGCGACGCCAACATGCCGAAGGACACGATCGAGCGCGCCATCAAGAAGGGCACGGGCGAGCTCGCGGGGGGCAACCTGGAAGAGCTGGTTTTCGAAGGCTACGGCCCGGGCGGCGCCGCGATCATCTGCGTCGCGCTGACCGACAACCGCAACCGCACCGCACCGGTGATCCGGAAGGCCTTCGAGATGCACGGCGGCAAGCTCGCCACGCCCGGGGCCGTGGCGCGGATGTTCAGCAAGCGCGGCGTGTTCATGATTTCGGCCGAGAAGGCGAACGAGGACACACTGACGACGATCGCGCTGGACACCGGGGCGGACGACGTGCAGTCGCTGGGCGAGGTGTTCGAGATGTCCTGCGATCCCGGCGTGTTCGACAAGGTCCGCGCGGCCCTCGAGGCGGCGAAGATCCAGCCGGAGAGCGCCGAGGTAACGATGGTCGGGGCGACCTCGGTGCCACTGCAGGGCCGCGAAGCCGAGCGCATGATGAAGCTGATCGACGCACTCGAGGACGACGAAGACACGCAGAACGTGTACAGCAACTTCGAGATTTCGGGCGAGGACGCGGCCCGCCTCGCGGGCGGATGAGCCGCTGCTTCCCAGGAGGACGGGTCGTGAACGCGTGGGGGCGGCGGGTGGTGAAATTCTACAACGGCCGGGGCACGGCGGAGCAATGGATCAAGGAGGGCAAGAATGCGGTGAAGTGGACGCGGCTGAGCTGCCACGACTTCGTGGACAACCAGGTCCGGCTCCAGCTTTTTGCCCTGCCGTACAACCTTGGCAACTTCCTGCGGCGGCTGGCGCTGCCCAAGGCGGTGAAGCACTGGACGATGACGACGCTGCGGGAGAAGTTGGTCAAGATCGGTGCCAAGGTCGTCACGCACGCCCGCTACGTGATCTTCCAGATGGCCGAGGTAGCCGTCCCGCGAAAGCTGTTCACCGCCATTCTGGAACGTATCCAGCGACTGCGACGGCCCGAAGTCGGCGTGGTGACTTCCGGATGAGCCAGCAGACCGCTCAAAGCCGCTCCTGTTCGGACAAGCCGGGTGGATTCCATATGCACCCGGCGGGGGAAGCGGGCCGTTCCTGGAGCAGTCGGGAGCTTCCTGCCCCTGCAACCAGGGTCTCGCCGGCCTCGTTCCGCCCCCGACGCCCGGGAAAAGCGTGAAAACGTCAGGCGCGAAAGGGGCTTGGCGCTGTACAATGGCTCTGCACCGCCCGGCAGCGGAGTCGGGCGAGGTCATCTGGGAAACGTCGAGTGAGGGAGGTGTTTCATGTTGGTGTTGGGCTTGAACCGTCGTGGTCGGCCCTGTCTCGCTGTGCTGCTGGGAGCGGCACTTGTCGCAACAGGTTGTACCGGCAGTACCAAACGCATCGATCCGGATCGCCTGAGCGACAAGGAGGTCGGCACCGGTCTGACCAGCCAGGACTTCCGGTCGGTGTGCCAGCGCATGGCACGTTCGCTGACTGCCATCCAGGAAATCCAGAACGCCAACTCGCCGCCCACCGTCGCGATCGAGCCCGTCGTCAATCGCAGCAGCGAGCTGATCGACGGAACTGAGTTCGCGCGCAAGATTCGCACCGAGATGATCAAGCACGCTGAGGGCCGCGTGCAGTTCGTGGATCGGGAGCTGACCAAGGCTGTCGAAGAGGAGAACCGTGCCAAACGGCGCGGCAAGGTGACAGGCGACGACGCGGTGCGGGAAGGGGCCGACTACTTCCTGACCGGGCGCATTTTCTCCATCGACAACACGACCGGTAAGACTGCTACCGGGTACTTCCGCCTCAGCTTCCGACTCACGAAGGCCAACTCGTCGGTAATCGTCTGGGAGGACGATTACGAGTTGAAGAAAGAATCCACCACCGGTCACATGTACCGCTGAATGCGGGGAGGAGTTCAATGTTGTATTACATGTTCAAGGCGCGCCTGCCCAGTGTCTGCCTGGCCGGGTATGTCGTGCTGCTTGTGGGCGGCGTGATCGGGTGTGCCCCGGCCGGTAAGGACCGCGTTGCGGCGGCGCTCAGCGTCCGGCACACCCTGTCGCCAGATTATCGCGACGCGGTGCTCGCGATGGACGAGTGCCGTCAGAACCCGAAGAATCTAAAAGATTACGCCCTCTGGGGCATGTGCGGCACGACCGTGGCTGTCTACGCCGGAGATGTGCACGATGCGAACCGAATCGGGCGCGAGACGTTCCTGACCGTGCAGAAGTACGAGGATAAGGACAGCGAGACCATGGCGGCCCTTGGCAACGAGGCCGTCAAGTTCTTTAAGGGCGAGCCGCACGAACGCAGCATGCTCGATTTCCAGCTCGGGCTGTCCGCCTACCAGCAAGGCAACTACGAGGATGCGCGTGTGTTTTTCCTTCAGAGCCTGCTGGCTGCCGCGACGCGCGACGACGACGCCGCGGAATTCCGGGAGGACTTCCGACTCGGCCATTACTGGCTGGGCCGGACGTATCTAAAGCTCGGCGAGCCGGACAACGCGCGGGTCTGCTTTGAAAAAGCCGGCGTGATCCGCACCCGGCCGCGAGAGCTGAAGGAAGTCGAGACGTGGCGCAGGGAACGCCAGCGCGCCCGACAGGAAGAAATCAAGCTGGAAGCGATCTGCTACAAGAACGCAACGACGGGCAAGGAGCCGGTTGAGGGCGTGGTGGACCTCTCCCAGCTGCTTACCCGGGCTGACCTGCCCGCCCAGCTCGCGGACGCCGCCCCGGTCAACCCCGTGCAGCAGCAAGCCGAAGATCCCGAGGCCTTCCTGAAACCGGATTTCCAGCAGCAGGCCAACCTGGTGGTCGTTGTGGAACTCGGAACCGGCCCGATCAAATACCTTGCGGGGGGCGAGCACGATCGCGATGAGATCGCCCCAGCGCTGTTCAAAGAGCAGTTCGTAGACGTTTACATCGACGGACATAAGGCCGGCCCGGCATTCTGCCTCAGCAACGTCTACAACGAGGCCATGACGCGTGGCGTGAAAACTCGCCGCGAGCGACAAGCCTCCAAGTGGCTGGCGAAGCAGGTGGCGAAGAGAATGCCGTTCGTGGGCCTAGTTGCGGGCGCGTGGGATATCTCGGCTGATCCGCGCCACGTATCAGTGCTGCCCGGGCAGGTGCATGTCTTTGCCGCCCGCGTAACGCCTGGTCTCCATCGGGTTTCGCTGCGTTGTTCGGACATCAATAGCAGCTACCTGCCGCGCTTCGACGTGGACCGCAACTTCATCGCCGTTCCGCCGGAGAACGAGGCCGTGGTGCTCGTGAGCACGAAGGAGAACGAAAGTAATGCGTACCTGCTTGCCCAGGCCGCTCTGGCCGATGCCGCCCAGAAGTAAGTCCGTCGCGCGGCACTCGCTCGTCGCAGGCCTTATCCTCGGCGCGCTGGTCGGCTGTGCCGCACCACCACCGCCGTTCGTGCCGATCCGTCACGACGGTGTGCGGATCGCCCACTGCTTTGATGGCGTGCCGCACCAACCCGGGGCCAAGCCCTGGGTGCTGGGCGGCACGTGCTGTTGTACGCCGACGGAAGAGACGCTGAAACTGTGGCAGCGCGATGGGTTCTTCACCGGGATGGGCATGGACGAAGTGCTCGCGCAGTATGACGAGAGGGGCATCAAGACCGCGCTGGACCACCGACACTGCAATAACCAGTGCGAGTTCGGCCCCCACGTCACCCGGGGCGGGCATTGCATGGCGCCGCCCACGCCGGGCACCCGCAATTACGAAGAAATCGTCACCGGCCGCGTCGCCGGACAACCAACTGCCACCGCCCCTGCCACGCCGGGCACCGGCGGCTAGGAGAAGACTATGCGCACGATGCTGTTTTCATTCATGCTGTTGGTCGGCGGACTGCTCGGGTGTGCCCACACGCATCGCATGCCCGTCGACGACAAGGACCAGCCATACCAGGAACGTACCCGCGTCCAGGTGGAGAGCCGCAAGATTCGCCCGCTCATCGCGGTGGACAAGGCCGTCGTCGATCGTGAGCCTTCGGGGCTGCTGCGCGTCCGGCTTGCGCTGCACAACAAAACCCACGACGACATCTGGGTGGACATCCGCACGGTCTTCACCGACGAACAGGGTCTCGAAGTCGAGAAGACGAACTGGGAGCCGTTCCTGTGCACCGCCCGCACGGTCGAGACGTTCGAAGTCCGCAGCCTCGGATCGCAGGTGCGCGACTACATGGTCTTGATCCGTGACCCCAAGGAATCCGAACCCAAGCCATAAGGCGGAGGAGCAATCATGAACAACACACGATCCGGTTGGCGAGTGCTACTCGCGCTCGGGCTCCTGGCTATCCTCGGCGCGTGCAGCGAGCCACGGCAGGAGGTGGCCAGCGCGCCAGCTCCGCCGCCGCCGAGCTCCCGCCCGCAGCGCGCGCTTGATTCGCCGCGGGCGGTACAGAGGTCCGAGCGGAAGCTGCGGCGTAAGCCGGTGGTCGCGCTGGCGCGCTTTGCCTCTGACAAAGCCCTCGACGACGTGCCGTTCGGTGCGGAACGCTCGCCCGAGAGCGCGCCGCACGTGGAGATCAATGTTCAGACGATCAATGCGCGCTCGCCGCGCGAGGAAAAGCCGTTTGGGCTGGATATCCGCTCCCGCGCGATGCTGAAGCGCGAGTTGCTGGAGACCGGCGCTTTCGTCGTGGTCGAGCGCGACCGCATCCTGGACATTCTGCGGGAAATCCAGTTTGGTCAGTCCGATTACGTGAATCGGGACACGAGCCCGGAAGTCGGCGAGATCATGTCCGTCCAGTATCTGCTGGAGGGCTCCCTGGGCCGCAACGAGGACCGTTCTTTTAAGGACTCGATCACCCCGCCGCCGGAGTACGACGAATACGGCCCCGCGCTTTCGGAGCGCATCTTTGCCCCGGACGCTGGGCAAGCGCGCGGGCGTCTGGACGATTTGTGGTGGATGCGTCTGCAGAAGGCCCGCGTCCGTGAAATGCGGGCCGAGTACCCGTACGGGGCGTATCTGAGCCTGTACAACGTGCGCACCAGCGAGATTGCCGCCGACGCGTTCGGCATCGGCGCCACCCGGCTGGATGCGCTGCGGGACGCCGTCGAAGACTTGGCGGACCAGTGCATCGACCTCGCCGAACCGCCGCGCATTGCCTACGTGGAGCATGACCGCGTGTTCCTCGACCTCGGTTCTAATGACGGCGTCGAGATCGGGCAGCGCTTCCGCTATCTGTCGCAGGGCAAGGTCGTCCGCAACGCCGCCGGCCAGGTAATCGGTCGCGACGAGCAGGAAGCGGGCGTCGTGGAGATCACCCGCGTCGAACCGCTCATGTCCGTGGCCAAGGTGGTCACACGAACGGCGGAGCCGAGCCGCGGCGACCGCGTGGAGCGGGAGTAGCCCGAGTCGTCCGGTTCCGCGCGACGATCGTGACCAGCAATCGGCCGCTGGAGGACTGGGGTAAGCTGCTCGGCCATGTGCCCATGGCCACTGCGATCCTGGATCGCTTCCCGCACCATGCGGACGTGCTAACGATCGCCGGCCGCAGCTACCACCTGCGTCAGAAGCCCGTTGAATGCAACGGGCTGGGGTGGGGTGAACGGCCAGCTCAAACGCGCCACGGTCAAACGACACGCCGGGTCGGGGCGCCTGATCATATCCGAGATCGTCGTCGAAGAGATCACCGGCCCGATCATGCCGAACTTCGCAACGCGCTGGAATAGTAGCGGAACCTGGCCGGGATTCGCTAAGCGTGGCGGCGCGCGCCGGGGCGACGACCTTTAGCCGCATCGAGCACGAATGCGCCAACCTGCCCGGCGGGATCGTCGCCACAGCAATCCGGCAGATTCTCGATCAGAGCGTGGAGTTCACGCCGGCCACTACGACGGTCGGTTCGCGGATCTGCCCGCCGGAGGTGCTGCGGGCCTATGATCGGTCCGCAAATCAGGTCGCATTCCGGCTGAAGCGGTCGTACGCCGGCGGCGAGCCGAGCCTGAAGATCGACAGTGAGGTACTCTATTTCCAGGGGAAGGGCCTGTTGAGCGGGGCCTTGCTGCTGGCGCGCGTGCAGATGCACGCCGGGGACGAGCTCGTGGGGGATGCACTGGTCAAGACCGAAAGCAACTCGTTTCGGGCAGGCGGCGAGGGGGACTTGGCCCAGGCGTCGCTCGACGCCCTCGCGCGGTTCCTCGAAAAACCGCAGCGGACGGCGCCCCCCAGAGACGCGGCGGAAAAACCGCGCGACGCCCACGAGTAACCGCCGGTCGCGGCGTGCTCCTAGGCCCGGCTGTCCCACAGCGGTTCGTCGCGGCCGGCGTGCCGGTTGTCGCACCGGGCCATCACGAACAGTGCATCCGAAAGCCGGTTCAGGTACTTGATTGCCTCGGGGTCCACGGGTTCCGCCTGCGACAGCGCCGCGACCTCGCGCTCCGCGCGGCGGCAGACGGTGCGGGCCACGTGCAATTGGGCGGCGACCGGCGTGCCGCCCGGGAGGACGAAGTTCTTGAGTGGCTCCAGTTGTGCGCTCAACTGATCCATCAGCCGCTCCAGCGCCTCGACGTGTCGGGCCTCGATCCGCGGGCCAGGGTGCTTCTGCTGGCTCGCCTCTGGAATGCAGAGCTCGGCCCCGAGGTGGAACAGCTCATTCTGGATTCGGCGCAGCGGCGTGGCGAACTCGCTGGCGATACCGGCTGCGAGCACGACGCCGAGCTGCGCGTTGAGCTCGTCGACGGTACCGTAGGCGCGGATGCGCGGCGCGCTTTTCGGGACGCGCTGGCCGTCGCCGAGCGCGGTCGTGCCGTCATCGCCGGAACGCGTGTAGACCTTGGTGATGCGTGGCATACGCGGTCTCCGTGGCGGCGCACGTCGAGCCCGTCGATTCCTACGTCGCCCACGGGGGGCGACGCTACCGCGATAGGCGACGCTACTCCGACAGCGGGTTGATCACCAGCCCGCTGGCCAGTTTCGGGAAGAAGTAGGTACTCTTTTGCGGCATCAGGTCGCCCGCCCCGCACACGCCGCGCAGCTCCTCCATCGTCGTGGGCTGGAGCAGGAACACCGTGCCCTGGCCGTCGCTGGCAGCGCGGACGGCGTCGGCGGCCGTCTTGATGTATTGGATCGCCGGCTCCTTCCCGCCGCAAAGCTTGGGCGACACGACGCGGTCCAGCAGGTAGGCATGGAGAAAGGCAAGGCCGAGGCGGCGCCAGGCCGGGCTGCGGTCGGGCTCCAGGCTATCGAGGATGTCCGGGGAACGCGGGCGGACGGCCACGTACCGTCCGCTGGCCGCGTCAAAGCAGCCGATCGCCTGCGGGCCGAGCTTGACCAAGCTCTTCAAGACCTCGTCGGGCCCCTTCGCGGCCAGCGGCTGCACGTCCAGATTCGCATCGCCGGCCAGCAGGTCGGCACCGACCTTCACGCCGGCCAGCACGCGGTGCGTCGGGAGGATCAGCAGCCCCGGGTCCTCCATCGCACAGAACACGCACAGAACGTAATTGACAGGGTTATTATCGGGCAGTTGGCCCTGCTGCCGAACCAGCCAATCGCGGTACAGCAAGCCGGTGCCGTAGCGATGGTGCCCATCGGCGATGTAGATCGCCTTGGGTTTCATCAACTCGGCGACCGCGGCGATTCGGCCGGGATCGTCAACGCCCCACAAGTAGTTCTCCACGCCGTCGAGCGTCCCCTTGGCAAGCGGGCGAGTGGGCAGGCCCTCCTCAAGCCGCCGGCTGACCGCGTTCGCCGCGTCCTCGTACAGCCCGAAGATCGGACTCAGATTCGCCTGGGTGGCCTGAGTGAGCGCGAGACGGTCCTCCTTGGGTCCGCCGAACGTCCGCTCGTGCGGGAAAACGCCGCCGGTCCCGAACGGTTCGAGCCGCAGCCGCGCGAAAAACATCTTGCGGACGTACTCGGTGCCCGCATGGCGGTACTTCTGGTGGTAGACGTAGATCTGCGGCCGGTGGTCGCGGACCATCGTTCCGTCCTCGAGCCACTGGCGCAGCGTGCTATGGGCCGCGGCGTAGGCGGTCGGCGGGCCGGCCGATTTGGGCGGCATGTGCGGGAGGTCGATCTTGACGAAGTTCTTCGGATCGCGGGCGAGCAGGGTGTCTTTCCCGGTCTGATCGAGGACGTCGTAAGGCGGGGCGAGCCGGGCGGAGATGTCGCAGTTACGCTCCGGGGGGGCATAACGGATGGCAGGGAACGGCTGGATGATGCTCATACTGATCCTACTTGCCGGCGTCGAACTCCTCGGACGGGCAGCACGGCGCCGGGCCTGTTGCCGGCAGGAAGGACCGGAATCGGCGCTGCGCAGCGGCAGTTCAAAATGGGTTAAATTCGGGCCGATATGCGATCCCGCGACCGTCGGCCCAGTACCGCTCCCGAACCACGGATGGCGAAATTGACGCGACACCTGTTTCCATCTAGTATTAGCCGGGGCAAAGTGGGCCGGCGCGCGGTCGGCGCTGTCGGTCCATCGTTGGTGAATGGCGTGCCGAAACGGAGGTTTCCGTTCATGAGTCCGAAATCCTTCGGTGGCCCACTTCTCGCTACATTCCTGACGGCGGCACTTGTCTGTATCACGATTCTGGGAGGCTGTCCAGTCGCCCAGACGCCCGGGCAGGCAAGCACCGAACCGAACCAAACAACGACCGTGTCGGGTCCGACCGGACCGTCACTCCCCGGCGGTGACCGGCCGGTGACCCTGCCGGTCCCCGACCAGCAGCAGACGGGCGGCACGACCGGACCCACGGGAGCGACGGGAGCGACAGGCAACACGACGCCGGCGTCGTCCGTGAACTCGGTGTTTCTGCGCGTGAGCGAACCGTTCGCCTCCCAGGTGTTGCGGCCCACAGCCTCGGTCACGGTCCAGTTTCTCATCAGCCTCGGTCCTGGAACCACGCTGGGCGAGACCGATCTGGTGGTCGCGCGGGACGACAACCAAGACGGCGTCGCCGACGGAAACCCGGTGCTGTCGCGGTCCATCACCGCGGCGGCGGGCAACAACAGCGTCACGTTCGACGCCCAGGAGACGGTCGATCGGGGGCTCCTGACGCACGGGCTGGGACGCTTCGTGCTCGGCGTGCGTGTGACCGCCGGAGACGGTACGCAGGTTCTGCGCTACGCGCCCGGCACGATCTCGGTGGACTCGGTATCGCCCACGGCGACCTGGGACATCCCGACCACGGACGACCTGCTCAACCGCGACCAGAACTGGGCGGTGACGATCACGATCCATGACAACTCGCCGGTCACGCTGACCATTCTGCTCGATCCGGACCCGAACAAGAGCGGGGACGAGGTCCAGTTTGCGCAGATGGTCGTGCATCCCGATCCGAACTCGGACACCGTCACGAAGACGGTTGACCTGCCGCTGAGCACGTTCCCGGTCGGGACGTATTATTACTACTACAGCGTGACGGACGGCATCGACCCGATCGCATCCGGGTACGCCCTGAAACCGAACGGCCAGCGGGCGCGGCTGGAGCTGACGGATCGCCTGATCGGAACGTTCGATCTGAACCAGCTCGATCCGCTGAGCAACCCGAACGGCAACACCGGCGTCCTCAGCAAAGGCGCCATCCTGCAAGGCTTCAACTTCAACGACCTGGCCGGCAGCGCGATGACCGGCGTTCCCGACATCAACGGCGATGGGTTTGACGATTTCGTGATCGTGTCGCGGTTCGGCAAGCCACGACTCGAATCAGTCCAGGGCATCGGCTATGGCGAGGCATACCTCATTCTCGGGCAGGCGGGTCGCCTGCGCGCGCCCAAGCGCCTGAATGCCGTCGGGAGTCTGACGCCTTCCGGCATCCAAGGCTTGGTTTTCACCGGAATTCGTTGCCCCCGCACGACCACATGGACGGAGGGCATCTCCGACGTCACGTATGTGCCGGATATGGATGGCGACGGCCTGCCCGACTTGGTCTTCAGCTTCCCGCGCACCGAGTCCATCACGCTCGCCGGCAACCCGTGGCAGCCATCGTCGTCTGCGCCCTACTCCTCGGGGATGGGTTCGCTCGAGTACGATCCGGCCCGGGATCTTGCGGACACGGTTGATTTGCCCGACCCCAACAACCCCGGCAGCTTTCTGCAGCAGCGCTCCGATTTCGAGGTCACCGTCGACGGACAGACGTGGTTAAAGAACCGCACGCAGTTTACGCGCGGCGGTATCGTCATCTGCTCGAGCAGCAACGCCATGTTCAAAAGTCCGACGCGCCTCGGAACGCGTGGCGACCGGATCATCGACCTGCACGAAGTCGGCCAGATGTTCAGCGACATGCTGCGCGCTGAGCAATTCCCCCGGATTGTCGACACCACGGCGTCGACAGATACCTGCTTCGATTGCATTCACGACCCCAACGTGGCCGAGACAGACACGTGCGGCGATCCCAACGACGGCAAAGAGACGGCGTACGAGAACCTCACCGTCACGTGGGAGACGATGCTGAACGATCAGGGCCCGGTCGGGTTCGATAACTGGATCACCAACTGGAATCTCCGCGATCCGCGGAATCCACCCGCGGCAAACATGACGCTATCGAGCGTCTCGCTTCCGACGATACTCACGAGCTACCTCAAAGATGCGAACTCCCCGTGTGGCGACACCCACTGCTTCGTGCAGAACCTCTGGGACGCGGCAAGCCCCTGCCTGTTTTTGGGGCCCAGCTCACTGGGCGCCTTGCGGGGTGCAATGTACTGGGAGCCCGGCATGTCGCAGGACATCCTGCCCGGTTTCTACGCGTATACGGGCTTTTACGGCAAGGGTTCCGTGAACGTCAGCACGTGGGATACAACGGTGGGAGCGCGTGTCCTCGGACAGGCGGTGGACGATAAGTTCGGTACCGCCGTGACGTCCGACGGAACCTGGCTGTACATCATCGCACCCGGACATTCGGCGAGCCAAGTGGACGTGCCGCGCCTCGGGCTCCCGCCGGATGGCAAGCGCACACTGTCGGGCACTGTCTACCAGTATCGCATCGCGACGCCCGGCTACGTCGGCGGTCCGACGCGTTCCCAGCTTTGGATTGAACCGGGCAACCGCCGGGCCCCCGACCCCAACAACCTGGCCGCTGACCCCAACGACCCGAACACCTTCATCTCGGTCCCGATCAGGTTCCCGTACGTTGACGCACAGATTAGCGATGCCACGGACGTCGGGATGCCGGTGCCGCATACCTATGTCATCAAAGACATGGATTACGGGCGTGCCAACGACGTGCTGTGGCTGCAGGAGTGGGTAGACCTGGGAAACACGCCGGAGTCGTTCCCCGGGCCGGTCCGCCAGCTCGACTACACGCTAGCGACGACCGGATGTGCCCAAGCGCTGCAGGTTACGACGGCGGTCACGGCCGGCCTGCCATCCAGCGCACGATGCGACTCACCGATCTGGACGGTGCCTACGCTGGTCTACAGTGACCTGGTGTCCCGCACGCGCCAGATTGTCGGGCCCCATGCGGGCGCGCGTATCTCGTCCGCGCGAACAGTCGGCGACATCGACGGCGACGGCATCACGGACTTCGCGGTCGGCTCGCCGGACGTCCGCCAAAACTTTGATCCCAATGGCCCAGTTCTGGGCGGCATCTTCATCGTATACGGTCGCCCGACCGGTCTCGAAGGCGACTACCTGCTCGAGGAACTGGCTTACGATTTGTTCCACCCCAATCGCCTGGCCGGCGTGTTTCTGCAGGGTGACCCCCCCAACTCCCAACTCGCCCGCGTGTTCGACGCCGCCGGGGACTTCAACGGCGACGGCTTCGATGATGTGATCGTGGGGAACGAGATTGCGTCGAGTAATGCCGGCGAGGCGATCGTCCTGCTGGGCTCGCCAACGCTGCAGAGTCCGGCCGGCGGCTGGACGATCCAGGCGGCGGTGAACGCGAACGTGGCGATCCGTTTCACGGGTGAGAATGCGAACGACCGAGCCGGTGCCAACGTCAGCCGCGCGGGTGACGTCGATGGGGACGGTTTCGGCGACATCCTCATCGCCGCCCCAGGCGCCGCCACGGGCAAGGGCATTGTGTACTTGATTTACGGATCGGCGCGCTACACCGATCCGAATTCCCCCAGGACAATCTCACTCTCCAAGGTTGGCACCTTTGACGTGCCGGGGGTGAAGTTCACCGGCCGTGCGACCGGCGATGCGCTGGGCGGCGGCTCGCTGACCTACGGCGATGGCGTCGGGGGCAACCCGAACGGCGCTGTGTATCTCAACCCCGACCACACCCCCGTGACGGTGTACTCCAGGGGCGTGACCGCCATCGGCGACCTCGACGGCGACGGCCGCGGCGACATCGCCCTCAGCGCCATGCTGGCCAACGCACTCGGCCGCTATCATTCGGGCGAGGTGTACATCATCTACGGCCGCGGCGACCCACACTGACGTTTCACGCCAAGGCGCAAAGACGCGAAGAACTCAGCACGGCAGAAACAAGCGGGCGCCCTGCGGCGCCCGCTTTTCTTGCCCACGCGCGGGCACTCGGCCACCCCGCTCTGGATCCCTGCGCTCGGCCGTCAGTCGTGGCCTGTGGCGGTCGCGTGTGCTTCCGTGGTGGACGCGGCATTCGGCCGATCCTGGTCGCAGTCGCCTTTGTGCACGCGCGCGACCACGAACGGCCGACCGACGGCGTAGATGATGTTGCCGCGGGCTTCGACCGGGTGGAACACGCTCGGCAGGTCCCCCGGCGCCAGCATCCAGCCCGAGCCGGGACGGTCAAACGCCCAGGCGTCCATCAGGTACCGCCGGCCGTTCTGGGTCGCCCGGGCGGACTCGGCCCGATAGACCGACTCGACCTCGGTCCGGGCCTCGACCGCCAGCCAGCACGCATGCGTTACGCGCCCCCACGGGTTGTCCTCTGTGCGGAAGATCGCCCGCGGACGCACGTCATACGTGTAGACCGGGTGCCGATGGTAGCGGTAGTCGAACCACTGCGGGCTCGGCTCGCACTCTGCGCTATGCAACACGGGCGCGAGACTTACCGGCGTGGAGGCCTCCGGGCCATATATCCACCGGCGAGCGGCACGGACGCAGTAGCCGCGCTTCAGGTACACGGGCAAGGCCTCGGGACCGGCCCCGAACGTGCCGATCCAGCCGTCGCGCTCCTCCGCGATCTCTTGCATCCGCTGCAGCAGCTTGCCGCCCAGCCCGCCACCCTTCAACTCCGGCAGCACGTGCCACAACGCCAGCCAGTACGACTGCGGCCGCGGATAAGGCGCGACGATCGCCCCGAGGAAGCCGACCAGCCGCGCACGGTCGTAAAGGCCCAGCACGCTGAGGCCCGCCGGGAACCGGTCGCGGTCGACCCACGGCGTGCCGTACGTGAACTTGAGCAGCGCGGCGTCGCGGGCCAGGACGTGCCCGTGCCGCCAATACGTGTCGATGTACTCCTGAAGCTGGGCAGCGTCGTCGCACGGCCGCACTTGCGGTGTCATCTCTAGCTCTCCTGTGCTCGCCTACGGCCGACACGGGGGGCGGCCGCTACACGCGCGGTCGACACGCGGGTCAGCCGTTGCGTTCGCGCGGCGGGTGATTTCGTCGCGGACGAACTTCGCATCGACGCGGTCTTCCGTAGTAAACGTGTGGATGTAGCCGCACGCCCGGGCCAGCGCCGCGGTGACGGACGTGAACCGCCCGAACGGGTACGCCAGGGCGCGCGGCAGCGTGCCGAATAGCTGGTTCATCAGGCGGACGGCGCGGTGCATGTCGGCTGCCTGCGCCTTCGGGGACAGCGTGTTGTACGGGAGGTGGTCGAAGCCGTGACCGCCGAGGGCGTGGCCCGCGTCCTCCAGCGCCCGGAGCTGCGCCGCCGTCAGGTACCAATCGTCCGCACGCAGACCGATGCCGGCGTTAACCTCGCGCAGCACCGCGGCCGCCTCGGCGGCGGGCAGCGCGAACGCGAGGGCGTACTTAAGCCGGCGCTTGTGCGGGACCTCGTAGTGATACAGCCGGTCGGCCTCGTCCGCGTCGATCTCAACCCCCGCCAGGTGCGGACCGACCCGCCGCTCCAGCTCGGCCCACCCCAGCTCGTCGGCCAGCGCGTGCAGGAGGTGCTGCGGGCACCAGTGGTCTGGCTCGTCGGAGTACGGCCGCATCGGAGCAAAGAAGACGCCCGGCAGGCCGTGGTCGTCGAGGATCGACGCCGCCACGGCCTGGTCACGCAGCGCATCGTCAAAGGTGATGACGGCCAGTCCGCCCTCGTGAACGTGCTGGACCGCGAATTCCTCGACGGTGACGACGCGGTACTGGGCCTGGATGGACCGGATCTGCCCGGCGAACTCCTGCGGCGTGACGCCGGTGACGCCGTCGGAGTTGTGCTCACGGACGTAGTGGTAGGTGACGACCAGATGCGCGGTGTGGGCACCGCGCCGGTGGGGCGCGAATTGGCCCGTGCACGCCGACGCGGGCGTGGCCATGCCGCTGGAAAGCTGCCCTGCCATACGAGAAAGTATCGGGCGTGCCGGCGGGTCGCTTGAATGCGTGGGTTGCGGGAGGGGATTCCCGCGGGTCTGAGTGCGCGAGAGGCTTCCCGCACCAGCGATCGCACCCACGACAGCGACCTGGCGCTGTCTCTTCCAGGTCAGCCACAGGGGGCTGGCGCTACGTGCCGGGCTGTGTCTCCGGCGGCAGACCCTGCGCGACGCGCGCCCGGTGCCACAGGTCCTCCAGCTTCTCTTTCCACGGCGGGCCGCCGAGGTCCGGCGACCAGACGCGCTCCTGCGTGATCGCCTTCTCGACGTCGGCGGCGCTGCCGAGGCGCAGCGACATCATCAGCCAGTGATAACGAGCTTCCCAGAAGCGCTCCGGGGCACGTTGGCGAATCCCCGGGTCGGTCAGCAGCGCGGCCCAGGCGTCCTGTACGGGCTTCACCTCGGCCGCCGGCGCGTTGTCCCTCAGCCGGGCCGTCAGGATCAGCGCGTGCAGGTACTGGTAATTCCCGTTCTTTGGGTTTTTTTCAAGCAAAGCGGCGGCGATGCGCTGCGCCTCGTCGTATTGGCCTGCTAAGTAGTGCATTTTCGCACGGCCGGACTGCACGAACTCCAGATTGGCGGCCCGGACCGGGTCGGCCCGCACCCATTTCTCCAACTCCTCAAACGTCGCGACCGAGTCGGCGGCCAGCTTGCGGGCGGCGTCGGTCTGGTTGTCGGCGTCGAGCCGCTCGACCTCATCCTGCATCCCCTTCGCCAGCGCCGCGAGCGTGCCGCCGATCTGCGCCGCCGACGCCGTTTGGAGGAAGCGCTGCAACATTTGCGAGGCCTGCTCGAACTCGCGCAGCCCGCGGTAGGCGCGGATGCGCAGCGCCAACACGCGGCCGAGTAACTCGCTCTCCGGATACTGCGCCTCGAACTCCGCGATTGCCTTCAATGCGTCGGCGTACGCCTCCAGTCCAGGCGAAAGCAGCAGCTCGCCGGCCGCGACACGCGCCTCCGCAGACCACTTCAGCACGGTTTCGGGCTTGGGCGCCGTCGGTGCCCGTTGGCGCGCCTCGTCGGCATACTGCACGAGGTTCGCAGCCGCCTTCTCCACCCTTTTCCGATACTCCTCCGGGTCAAGTCCGGCCCGCGCGATCTCGACTGCTTTCCACGCACAGAATGCCCGCCGGTACTGTGCCTCTTCCCAGTTCTTCGAGTTGGGCGGGACCTTGCCGAACCGCTCGGCGGCTTCGCCGTATCGGCCGGCGAGCTGCAGCGCCACCGGCAGCAGCCACAGGGCCCGTTCGCGTTCCGGATGGTCCGCGAAGCTCTCGACCAGGTTGCGCAACGTGTCGGCCAGCCGCAAGTAATCCTCGGGCTTCTTGCTGCTTTCGGCGATCTTGCCCCAAAGCTGATACGCCAGCGTTGCAGCCTCGGGCGCCTTCGGGTGGCCGCGCTGCTCCGCCGCCAGCCGGGCGAACGTCTCGGCGGCGTCGCGCTGCTGCTTGAGTTGGACCTGGCAGCAGCCCAGGTCGTAAAGCACGTCGCCCAGCAGCTCAGGCGCGACGCCTTCACGCTTGGCGGCCTCACGCAGGCGCTCCAGTGCGTCGGCGTAACGCTTTTGCTCCATCAATGCGCCGGCGGAGAACAGCAGCTCGATAGGCTCGAGCTTGTCGAGCGGGGCCTTGAGGTTGATGCTCGCCGACACGTAAATCTGCACGAGGGCCGGCCAGGATCCGCCCTGGTCGGCGAGATGCTTGAGCTTGCCCAGCCCCGTTTCGCGCGTCCGCTGGGCCTGCTTCAGTGTCGCCGCGCGCGACGCACTGTCCTTTGCCTCCCGCCGGATCGCATCGGCCTCTAACAAATAGCTGTAAGCGTCCCAGACGTGTGCCAGGTTGATGTAGAACCGCGCCGGACGATCGGCGGCGCCCAGATTCTGAGCGTCCTTCTCAACCAGGGGCCGGAGCGTAGCGCGGGCATCGTCGAACTTCCCCATTTTGAGCTGGCAGCGGGCCAGCTCGTACCGCACGCGGGCCGCGGTGGCGGGCTCGGCGTCATCGGCCAGCGCGTACTTGAAGCTCCCGCTGGCGTCCTTGAACTTCTCCTGCTCGCGCTGCGCCATCGCCAGGGCCAGATAGCACGTATAACGGAGCGCCCCCGCCGGGTTCAGGTTGACCAACTCCTGGAGCCGGCGCTCGGCGGCAACAAAGAACTCACGCTTCTTCTGCTCGTCCTTGTCCTCGAGCACGCCGAGGTAATAGTCCGTCCAGCCGAGGTTGAGCTTCTGATTGAGGTTCGCGTTTTGGAGAACGTCGTAGAGGCCGGCCGCCAGCAGGTCTTCCTCTTGCGCGGTCAGGTCCTCCATCAGCGGTGCAAGCTCCTTCCCAGCTTTCTCGTACTGTGTGCGGGCCGTCTCGAACAACTTGACCAGCAGGGCGCGATCGCCGCGCTGCCCCAGGCTGAGCTCGAAGTTGTCCAGGTCCGAGGCGATCGGCCCGGAGAGGAGCATGTCGGCGTAGCTGACCCGGCCGGCCGCCAGTCGCACCGCGCCCTTGGCCCCGCCGCGCTTGGCTGCCTCTTGGAGTGCCTCAATCCACCGGCGGTATTTCTCGTCGGCTTTTTCGAAGGCCCGCTTGCGCTCGTCATTGGCCTGAACGCGGCGGGCTTTGTTGGCGTACGCCTGCGCCAGGAGGCCCTGGTCCTCGATCGTCACGCCGCGCAGCTTCGTCTCCAGCGCTTCAACCATCCCCTCGCGGACCATGCGCTGGATGTCGTCGGAGACCGGCTTGGACTCCTCTTGAGCCGCCGTGCGAGCGGCGGATGTGCATAGAACCAGCAGCCAGGCCAGGGACATTGACCTCATGGTTTTCTCTCAGCGGCCTCAGCGCTCTCCGCGGCTCTGCGATCAGCTTCCCACGCTGCCGGCGCGAAAACTGACCGCAAACTGCACGTTCTTGAAGCCGGCCCGCACCGCCGCGTCCATCGCGCTGACCACGAATTTCCAGCGCACGTCGGTTTCGGCGCCGATGATGACCGGGTTGTCCGGGTCGGCCCCGGCCTGGCGGCGCTCGCGCAGGTACGCGTACAGGCGCTGAAAATCGCCTTCCGGCAGCGCCGTGTCGAGCACGCGGATCGACGCCGACGCACCGTGGTTCACGTCGCCCAGCGCGATACGGATGAGCGGGTTGATCTGGACGGCCTGTCCGCCGCCCGGGCCGCTGCGCGGGTCCAGCTCGGTCTGGAGGATGCCCTGCTTGACGAGGTCCAGCGAGGTACCGAGCAGGAAGAAGACCAGCAGCACCATGATCACGTCGACCATCGGTGCCAGGTTGGGAACCGTCTCGGCGGCGGGCTCCAGCGGCCGCTTCATCCCCGTCCCTCCGCCTCGGTGCCCTCGTTGACGCTGAAGACGATGTCGCGGATCTGGGCCAGGCCGCAGCCCCGCAGCACGTACTCGACGTGCTTGTACATGACCATCCGGTCGGCGCGGATCACGCAGCGCAGCTTCTGGTTCTCGCGGACGGCCCGCGCGGCCCGGTTCTGAAGCAGTGACTCAACCTCGCTGGGCAACAGCACGCGCTCGACGATCTGCCGGCCGTCCCAGTCGGCCACCACGTACTCCGCCGACTCGTCGCTGTCCTTCGCTTTGCGAACGGTGATGGTGACCCGCTGGCCGAGATCGCTCTGCTCGACCTGCTTGCCCGCCACCGCCCACGGCAGATCGACCGGGTAACGCTCGGCGGCAACCATCTTGCTGGCGAGCAGGAAGAAGACGATCAGGCACATCATCACGTCCACCATGGGCGCGAGATTGAGTGTCATGCTCGCCGGTTTGGGCGGACGCTTCAGCATCGCGTCACCGACCCTCGCTGGGCGCGACACGCGCCGGCGGCACTGGCGCCGCGGCGGCCGGTGGCCGGGTCGCCGTCGGCGCCGGGCGGAAATACTCCAGCAAATCGAGCACATCGACCGTCGCCGCGACCGTGAGCGAGTCGATGCGGTTGCGGCAGAGGCCGAAAAACCCGATGCCGACGATCGCCAGCGACAACCCGAGCAGCGTGTTCACGAGGGCTTGGCTGATGCCGCCCGCCAGGTCGCCGGCACCCGCCTGTCCTCCGCCGGCCCCGAGGGCCCCAAACGCTCGGATCATGCCCCACACCGTGCCCAGCAGGCCAAGCAGCGGACCGAGGTTGCCGATGATGTTCAGAAACTCCGCCCGGCGGAACATCCGTCCGCTGAGCTCGCCGGATTTCTCCATGGCGGCCTCGTGCATCGCGTCGAACCCGTGCCGCGCGTGCGACAGGGCCGCCGTCATCGTCTGAGCAAAGAACGTCCGGCTTTGCCGCAGCCCGTCCATGCACTCGCGAAAGCTGCGATTCTCGATGTGCTCTTTGGCGCGGCGAACCTGTTCCGGCGGGGCGATACCGGCCCGGCGTACGCGCAAAAAGTGCTCGACGATCAGGGCGATCACGACGATCGAGCCCGCGAAGATGAAGTACGAGGGCACCTCGATCCCCTCGCGGATGATCTTCAGCAGTGGCTGCCGCTCGCCGCCCGGCACCTGGGCCAGGGCCGGCACGGCCCCGAGCAACAGCCACGTTCCCGCCAACGCCGTCCGTTTCAAGCTCTCGCTCTGCATGGGCTCTCCCGTCGTCCTTACCGTTCGGCGACGCGCTAGCGCTTCAGGTCCTTTCCTGTGACGATCTGCAGCTTCCCGCCGTTGGCGTCCGCGATCTTCTGGAGTCGGCGGCTGCCTTCGGTGTCGCGCGGCAGCCCACTGGTGTCTTGCAGCAGAATGTCATCGAAGACAATGCAGTGGATCTTGGCCCGCTGCTTGCGATTGGCCCGCTCGATCTCGCCGACAATCGCGTCGTCAAAGTAGCCGTCCGAGTGGAAGAAGATCGCGTCCGGATGCAGCGCCAGCGCCCGTTGGATCGCCTCCAGCGGCTGCGTCTCCCCGCGCGGCGCCTTCTTCTTGATCCAGTCGAAGAACTCGCGGCGGGTCGGCTCGATGGCCGGCTCGAGTTGCGGCTTGAAGCTCTCGGTGCGGTTGTGTTCGTCAACTCCGCCGCCAGTAGTGTAGAAAATGATGACGTCGAAGGACTGCGTGGGTTGGAGCTCGCCGACGGAACGGCGCAGCTCGCGTTTGAGGGCGTCAGCGGCAACCATGATGGAGCCGGAGAAATCCACGACGTAGACGATCTTGTTGGCGCGGATCTTGAGGCCCCAGAGCCCTGCCTGGCCGAGCCCGGCGCCGCTGCCGAGCCCCGAGCCGAAGCCGCCGGTCCCCGGCTCGCCGGCGCCGCCACCCGTGCCGAGCAACGTCAACGCCCCATCGCCGATGCCGAGCCCGTCGCCGGTGCCCAGCCCGCTGCCCGCGTCGGGCGGTCGCAGCTCGCGCAAGTTGGTATCGGGCACGTCTGGCAAATTGGTCAGACTATCGAAGGACTGGTCGGGCTGGCTTTCCTCCGGCGTGTCAGGCGCCGCCGCGTCGCTCCACTGGAACGCGTCTTTCATCCGGTCTGCCAGGCTCTCGGTCAGGCCGGCGTTGTACTCGCCGACTTCGATCATCGGGCGCGACAGGACCGTGAAGGTTTTCAGCGCCAGAAAAGCGAGCAGGCCGACATGCACCAACAGGCTGACGGACAGTGGCAGCCCGAAGTACATCAGGTAGCGGTAGAAGGGGTTGCGGGCCGCCCGGTCCACCAGCGTGTCGACCGGGGCGGGCGGAACCGCGCCCGGCGCTGGCCGGCTGGCCTCGGGCTCGCTACTCATGCACGGAACCCTTGCACGTCTGCTCGGTGAACCTCGCCCTCGTCAATTCTATGCGCCGGGCGACCCCGCCGGCGGCATCCGCGACGGCGCGCCGCCGCCGCCGGACGCCAATTGCACGAACGCCACGCGCGTCTCGTACAGCACCTGATCCAGCAGGCCCTTCTCCTCCGTGGTCAGGTTGTTCTTGGTCTTGTCTTCCAGCATTTGCAGCATGTCGATGAAGTGCTTCGCGACCTCGGGGTCCGGCGGCACGCGCTCGCCGCGCGGGCCGCCCAGCAGCCCCAGTCCCGCCATCGCCTGCATGGCAATGATGTTAAGCAGCTCGGCGAAGCTGGGCGCGGGCAAGGCCGTCAGCTTCGGCTCCTGGGTCGCCAGCCGCTCCTTTTCCCGCTTCGCTTCCGCCTTCCAGTCGTCGTCGACGATGATCTTCTTTGGCTCTTCCGCCATGTGGCACCTTGTGTTGGGGTCAATCAGCGGATGTTACCCCCGGCCGGGACCACGGACAATCCCGGGCCCGGATGCGCCGCTGGCTGGCACGGACGGCTTTGCACGAGTAGCGGCAAAACGCTTTACAAGCCGGCGCCGTTCGGGTTTGATGCGCATAATTACGAATGTCGCCAGACAATGAAAGGAGATATGCCATGAAACGCTGGCCCCTGTTGTTGGTCGGAGTAGCGGTCCTCTTCATCGCCGGGTGCGAGCAGAAGAAGCCACAGACCGAGATGCAGCCCGACTTGAAGCCCACGTCCGTCGCGAAGGAACCCCAGGTTGACGCCGATCCCTACGCGACCGATCCCATGCTGACGCAGCCCAAGTCGCCGGCCTATACGCCGGCGCCGAAGACGGCGTCCCCTGAGCCGAAGCACTCCGCCGCCAAGAGCTCCAAGGCGGCGACCGGCGGACGCACGCACGTGGTCGCCAAGGGCGAGACGCTCAGCTCGATCGCGAAGATGTACTACGGCGACGGCAGCAAGAAGTCATGGGAGCGGATCTGGGAAGCGAACAAGAGCGTTGTGCCCGATCCGAAGAAGCTGAAGGTCGGCACGAAGCTCACGATCCCATAGCCGCCGACCTGAGCAGCGGCCCAGCCCCAGCCCCCGCCGCCCCCGTCCGGCATCGTGATGACCACGCTGCGCAGCGACAGCCCGATTCAGTACGTTAAAGGCGTCGGGCCCCAACGGGCGGAGTGGCTGGCCTCGCTCGGCATCCAAACCGTCGGCGATCTGCTCGAGTACTTCCCCTTCCGCCACGAATGCGAGAGCGGCGAAGTGGATATCGCCGACCTCGTGCCCGGCACTAATGTCACTGTGCGCGGTGAGGTCGTCTCCGTCGGGGGACGCCGGCCCACGGTACGCTGCGAGATCGACGATGGCACCGGAACCTGTGTGCTGCGCTGGTTCCATGTGCCGTTCGGCGGCCTGCACCTCTTCCGCGGCGCCACGGTCGTCGCGAGCGGCCGCGTCGAGGTGTACGGCGACCTGGCCGAGTTGGTCCAACCGCGCCTCCAGGTCTTCGACCGCGACGCCGTCCTGATGACCCAACCGCGTGGGCCGCGACGGGTCGGGGTTTATCGCGGCAACGCGCAGGCCAAGTCCCCGCTCATTCGCCGGATCGTGCAGAGCGTGCTGACGCAGGCGCATCTGCCGGTGGACGAAACGCTGCCGGCGGCGTTGCTGCGCAAGCACAGCTTTCCGACCCGCGAGCAGGCGGTACGCCAGATGCACTCCCCGACGACCGACGCGGAGCTCGAACGGGCGCGGCGCCGGCTGGCGTATGAAGAACTGCTGCTGATGGAGCTGGCGCTGGCGCTGCGGCGACGGAAGCGCCTCGCGCTGCAAACCGGGCAGAAGCTGTACGGCACGCCGGAGATCGACCAGCGGATTCGCGCCCGTTTCCCGTTCGCGCTGACGGGATCACAGGAGCAAGTCGTGCGCGAGATCGTCGCCGACCTGCAAAGCGGCCGGCCGATGACGCGCCTGCTCCAGGGCGACGTCGGCAGCGGCAAGACCGTCGTCGCTCTGTACGCGTGCCTGGTCGCGATCGCCGGCGGCAAACAGGCGGCGATCATGGCTCCGACCGAGATCCTCGCGCAGCAACACTACACGAATATCCACCGCTACCTCGCCGACAGCCGCGTCCGCTACGTCCTGCTGCGCGGCAAGCTCGGCAAGAGCCAGCGGGCGGACGCCTTGGCGGCCATCGAGCGCGGCGAGATCGACCTCGTGGTCGGCACGCAAGCCCTGATCCAGCAGGACGTCGCCTTCAACCAACTCGCCCTCGTGATCGTCGACGAGCAACACAAGTTCGGCGTCCTGCAGCGCCACCAGTTCCGCACAAAAGGGCCGATGCCGCATTACCTAGTCATGACCGCCACGCCCATCCCGCGCACGCTGGCGATGACGGTGTTCGGCGACCTGGACGTGTCGATCATCAAGCAGTCGCCGCCCGGCCGCGGGCGCATCACCACCAAAATCGTTGTCGGCCAGCAGTGGGAAACGGTGATGACGTACGTGCGGCGGCGGCTGGAGGCGGGCGAGCAGGCCTACGTGGTCTGCCCGTTGATCGGGGAGGAAGGGCGGCGGTCCCGGCGAAGCACGGACACCCCGGAGGCGCCGCCGGACGCCGAGGCCGACGAGCTTCCAGACCAGACCAAGTCGTTGACCTCCGTGATTCACGCGCACGAGCGGCTGGTGACGGGCCCGTGGCAGGGCCTGAACGTCGGCCTGCTGCACGGGGCCCTGCCGACGACCCAGAAACAGGCGGTCGTCACGGCGTTCGCGGCCGGCAAGTTGCACGCCGTGGTCGCGACGACCGTCGTTGAGGTCGGCATCGACGTACCGAACGCGACGATCATGATCGTCGAGCACGCCGACCGCTACGGGCTGTCGCAGTTGCACCAGTTACGCGGTCGGGTCGGGCGGGGCAGCCTGGACAGCTTGTGCGTGCTGATCGCACACGATCGCGACGGGAAAGCCGCCGAGCGGCTCGCCGTCATGACGGAGACGACCGACGGCTTCAAGATTGCGGAGGCGGATCTGCGGCAGCGCGGCCCGGGGCAGCTTTTCGGCACGAAGCAGCACGGCCTGCCGGAATTGCGCGTCGCGAGCATCCTTGACGACTTCGGGCTGCTGGAGCAGGCCCGGCAGGATGCGTTCGCGCTGGCGGCGGCCGATCCGACGCTGGCCCGGCCGGAGCACGAGCCGCTGCTGCCGGCCCTCAAGCGGATGTTCGGGGAGAAACTGGCGTTGATCGACGCGGCGTAAAGGTCGAGGACGCACCTGCGGGGGCGGGCGTTGCCGCCGGAGAGGGCGAAGCTCCTGCTGAGCCGTTGCGGAGGCGGGGGCCGGGCTCGTACGCCGCGCCTCGAAAGCCGACTCGCCCGTCCAGCCCCCGGGAATCGCGCGCCTTCCGGCCGCAAACGCCACCTGTGGACGCCAGCCGCCGCCAGGGGGAAAATTCTGTACAAGAATTTCTAGACATCCTATCATTCCTGTGCTATCCTTTCTGCACGCACTCGGGCGGCCCCGCCGGCCGCCGGGAGAACCAACGTGCCCCAGCCCACTCGCTCACGTGCCGCCGCCGTCCTCCGGGCCCTCGGGTCCCTCCTCTCCCTCGGCCCGGACCGGCGGCGTGCCGCGTCGACTTACATCCGGCCCTGGCGCGAAGATAGCGCCCACGGCTACCCCAGCATCGGCCTGACGCCGTCCCGCCTGCTGGCCATCCTCCAGGCCGCGGACGCCGGCTGGCCACAGATGCAGTTCGAGCTGTTCGCAGAGATGCTCCAGAAGTGGCCGCGGCTGGCCGCGGTCGAGAACACCCGCCGCCTCGCTCTCACCGGGTTGGAATGGGAGATCGTCCCGGCCGTCGATGGCCCGGCGGGCGCACTCGAGCGCTCCGCGGCGGCGAGCGCGGCCGACTTCTGCCGCGAGACCCTTGCCCGGCTGGACCGCTTTCGCGACGTGCTCGACCACCTCGCCAACGCCATCGGACACGGGCTGGCGGTGGCCGAACTCGTCTGGGAGGACAGCCGGCTGGTCGATCTGGTGCCCGTCCCCTACTCGCGGCTGATCGCCGATCCGCAGGAGCCGTGGCGGCTGCGCGTGCTCACGGAGGACGAGCCGAGCCTGGGCCTCGCGCTCGACGAACAGCCCTGGAAGTGGCTCTTGCACCAGCCGCGCCGCGTGCCCGGCCGGCCCTTCGAGGGCGGGGTGCTGCGGGCCTCCGCCGGGTTGTACCTGGCCCAGAACCTCAGCTTCAAGGACTGGCTGATCTACTCGCAGATCGCCGGCATGCCGATCCGTGTGGCCCAGTTTGAGCCGGGCACGCCGGACTCGGACAAGCAGGCCCTCCTGCGGATGCTCGAGTCGTTGGGGACCGACGCCGTCGCCGTCTTCGGCAAGAACGTGGACCTCCAGTTCATCGACGCCGCCAAGACCGGCGCGCGGCCGTACCAGCCGCTGCAGGAGTACTGCAATACCGAGGTCACCATTCTCTGGCTCGGGCAGCACCTCACGACCGACGTGCGCAGCTCCGGTTCGCGCGCGGCGGCGGAAATCCACGATCGCGTCCGCGAAGACCTGCTCTCAGATGACATCGCCGACGAGGGGCACAGCCTGCGACGGGACGTGCTCACGCCGCTGGTCCTGGCGCGCTTCGGCGACGGCGTGGCTGTACCGCACTTCCGGCGTTCGCTGATTCAGACAGTGGACACCAAGACGCTGGCCGACACGCTGGCGGTCGCGGTCAACCAGCTCGGTCTCGCAGTCCCGCAGCCGTGGGCGCACCAGGCGCTGGGCATTCCGCAGCCGCAGTCGGACGAGGCGGTTCTCTCGGCGGGGGGCAAGGCATGAGTCACGCACCCTTACCACGCAGACACAACGGGCGCAGCGCAACGTGCGTCGGGGGCGCCGCCGGGCGGCCGGTGGCGCTGACGGTCCGGCCGGCGCTCGCCAGCGACGGCGCGCCACTCAGCTTCTTTTTCGACACGGTGATGCGCCGCGACTACTTCCTGCGGCGGGGGCAACTCGCGGACATGCTGCAGAGCCCGTACCACACTGTATGGGTGGCGGAAATCGACAGCATCCTGGTGGGGGTCGCCATCACGACGCGCGGCACGCGGCTGGTCAACGCGCTCGTGCATCCCGCCTACCGGGGCTTGGGCATCGGCCGCGCGCTGGTCCGTTGCAGCGGGGCCCGCGAGGTGCGCGCGAAGCTCGACATGAGCTCGGGCGATCCGCGTCCCTTCTACGCCGCGCTCGGATTCCGCGCGACGGGCGAGACGAATGACAAGGGCAACGTGGAAATCATGCGGCTGGAGGCCAAGCCCGCGGCGTCGGCCGCCAAGCGTGTGGCCCGCGCCGGTTAACGGAGCCAACGAAGTGATTTGCGAAACAGAAAGCGAGGTGAGACCCGTGAGTTCGATGGACACACAGCCTGACGCCGCCCCGCCGGTACCGGTGGGGCCGTTTGTGCGAGCGCAGATTCTTGTGCGTCTGCGGGAGGCCCTGGCGATCGCCCGGGACGACCTGGACGGCGAGCTCGACCGCTTTCGCACGCTCTTGGCGAACGTGCTGGAGCATGTCGACGGCGCGGCCTTGCCCGCCGCGGTCGCCGCCGGGCGAAACCCCGGCCCGCTGTCGTCCCGACTGAAGGTAACCGCACTATCGAGCGCGCAGGGCGAGCCGGTCGGCGAGTTCCTGCTGATCCCGTTCGGCGACGTGGCGGTCGAGCGGCCGGTGGCCGGCGAGAGCTTCGTCTTCACGGCCACGCACGCGGAGTCCGCGCGGCGCTGGTTCCAGCAGATGGGGCGCAAGCTCGCGATCGACTACGAGCACCAGACCTTCGACCGGCTCAACACGCGGCCGGACGGGTTGCGGCCAGCCGCCGGCTGGATCGGCAGCCTGGACGTGCGCGACGATGGCCTGTGGGCCACCGACGTGACCTGGACCGAGCGGGCCGCGGAGCTGCTGCGCGCCGGCGAGTACCGCTACTTCTCGCCCGTCATCTTCTGGACCGACGAGGACCACACTGACGTGTCCGCCCTCGGGCCGGTGGCGCTGACCAACGACCCGGCGATGCACGGCGTGCGGCCGTTGGCGGCCAGCCGGCAGCCGTCGGAGAGCCCGGACGAGGAATCGGCTGAGCCGGAGCCGACTATCGCGTCCGTGCTGGTTGCCCAGGCCGAACTGGATGCGGCGCAGGCCGAGATTGAATGCCTGCGGAAGCAACTGCGCATGGAAGAAGCGGACGCGTTCGTCGAGCGCGGCCTGCGCTTGGGGGAAGATCCTCGACAGCACGAGCATGGACTGGCGGGCGGACTACCTGCGCGATTCGGAGGGGACCGAAGCGCGTCTGGCCCGCGCGCCGCGGCTGTTGCCTCCGGGCCGCGTGTTGACCCTCGACCGGCGCGGCGAG
>PMMM01000053.1 GCA_003162245.1 Phycisphaerales bacterium | reverse complement strand
GCCCTACACAGCCGGCGCCATCGCGAGCATCGCGTTCGGCGCGCGCGTGCCGGCCGTGGACGGGAACGTCAAACGCGTCCTATCCCGCCTCTTTCGTATTCAGACGCCGCTGGAAGATCCGGCCACGCGCGCCGCGCTCTGGCGGCTGGCCGCGGAACTGCTGTGCGAGCAGCGGCCCGGCGATGTCAACCAGGCACTCATGGAGCTCGGCGCGCGCCTTTGCACGCCGCGCGCG
This sequence comes from Phycisphaerales bacterium, assembly GCA_003162245.1. Classification (GTDB taxonomy): domain Bacteria; phylum Planctomycetota; class Phycisphaerae; order UBA1845; family Fen-1342; genus Fen-1342. The sequence goes on along the minus strand of PMMM01000053.1, from coordinate 10,164 downwards.
CCGCACTGCCCCGCGTGTCCGGTCGCGCCCTGGTGCGCAGCCCGCGCCGCCGGCGTCGAACGGAATCTGCCGATCCGGCGGCCACGAAAAACCGTGCCGCACGTCGAAGCGGTCGCGGCGATCATCCGCGCGCGCGGCCGCTACCTGCTGGCGCAGCGCCCGTCCGGACTGCTCGCCGGTCTGTGGGCCTGGCCCGGCACCGAACTGGCCGACGGGGAGCGGCAGGACAGCGCGCTGCGGAAAGTGCTGCGGGATGCGTTCGGGCTCGAGATCGTCGTCGGTGACCGGCTCGCGACCGTGCGGCACGAGTTCTCGCACCGGCGGCTGCGCCTGCATGTTTATGCCTGCCGGCTGGTCTGTCGCACGCCGCCGCACGTCCGCCGTGCGGGCCGCTGGCTCTCCGTCCAGGAACTGGAGCGCTATCCACTGGCGCGCGTCGATCGGAAGGTGTTGGCCGCCGTCATGCAGGCGACCGCGGAGCGTCTGCCCCCGCCTGTGACGCCCCGGCGTGCCCGGTGATGCACGCCTTCTACCCGCCCTTCTCCGCGGCCGGCTCCGTGCTCGCGGGTTCCTCCGGTTGCTCTTCGGGCAGCTCCTTCGGCAAGTCCTTCAGGCGGTCCTTGATCTTCGCCGCGGCCGACGCTTCCGGGTGCTTGTCGCGAATCAGCTCGTAGTACTCCCGGGCCTTGTCGTACATCTTGATCTTGGCGAAGCGGTCCCCGAGGTCCAGCCAGCGGTCGGCCTCCTCCTCCACGCGGAGCTTCGTGATCGCCTCCTTGGTCTTCGGATCACTGCTGATCCGCTCGATCGCCTTCTCGGCCGCCGCCGCGGCCTCGGTATCCGGGAATTTGTCGATCGTCTCGCGATAGCCCTTGATCGCTTCGACGTAGCGTTTCCCCGCCTCGTGCTCGGCCGCCAGGTCGTTCAGCGCCTGCCCCTTCGCATTGTCCAGCGCCTTCCGCATCTTTGGCTTGAGCTCGCGGTCGCCCATCAGCCGCCCGATCTCGTTGCCCGCCTCGCCGGCGACCGGCGTCCCCTCCAAATAGACGCTGATCTCGGCCAGAATGCGGCAGGCCTTGTCGTAGTCCTTGGCCTGGATCGCCTCCCGGGCGTCGCTGAGCCACTTCTTGGCCGCCTCCACGATCTGCTCCAGCAGCTTCGTCGCGGACTTGCCCAGGTCGCTCTCCTTCTCCGCCAGCGTGCTCACGTTCTTCGCCAGCTCGTACGCCCGGCCGTACGCCTTGCCGTCCAGCGCCTGCTTGGCCTGACTCAGGTTGTTCTTCAGCGCGTCCGGATCGGCTCCCACCGACGGCGTCTTCCGCATCTGCGCCCGAACCCGCTCCTCCAGGTTGTCGCCCGGGTGAAACCGGTCGACCAGAATCCCATTCGTGTCGATCAGGTACACCTTCGGAAACGCCGCCACGTCGTAGTACTGGTTAATCGCCCCGCCCCAGAATACCCCGTACTCGATTTGCTTCCCCTTCATGAAGGCGTCGGCCTTCTCCTTCTTCTCCGGCGACATGCCGAAGATCGTTACGCCCTTCTTGCCGAGATCCTTGTAGAGCTTGTTCAGGACGGTGACCGCGTCCATGGAAGCGCTGTCGTCCGTGCGGAAGAAGAACAGGACCACGACGTGGCCGCGCTCCTTCTTCAGCCTCCCCTCCCCTTTGTCCTTGTCGTTCTCGAGATAGTAGAGGTCCGGCGCCAGCTCGCCGAGCACCGGCCGCCGCGGCGCCTCCCCCTCCTCCTGGGCTGTCGCACTCGCCGCCCACGCCCCCAGCAGCCCCATGACGATCGTCCATCGTAGCGCCCGCATTGCACAGCTCCTTGCCACGCGCCGGGGGATGCACCCCACGCAGCCCTGAGCATAGCCGCCGTCCCGGCCACTGCCAACCGGCCCGCCCCCGGGCGTTCCCCCGCGTTGGCGCTGTGCGGGTAGGGGCCTATCATCCGTCGTACAGCCGCTGGCGTGCCGGCGCTACGGAGACCACCATGAAAGTGAGCATCACCTACTGCGGTCAGTGAAACTACCTCCCCAAGGCCACCAGTTTGGCGGCCGCCATCCAGAAAGAACACCACGTCGCCGCCACCCTGATCGAGGGCTCCGGCGGGAACTTCGACGTGAAAGTCGACGGCAAGCTCATCTATAGCAAGAAGGAAACCGGCCGGTTTCCGGAGGACAACGAGGTCCTGAGCGCGATCGCGCAGCTCAAGCCCGTCAAAAAGTAAACGCCGCCGCGAGCCCCGCGCATGATTAGTACCTTCGAAGACCGCACGCCGCAGATCGGCCCCGACGCCTACGTCCACCCCAGCGCCGACGTGCTCGGCCACGTCCGCATCGGTGCCGGCTGCTGGATCGGACCCGGCGCCCGCATCCGTGGCGACTACGGCCAGATCGAGATCGGCGACCACACCGCCGTTGAGGACAACTGCGTCATCCATGCCCGGCCCGGCGAGCAGACCACCATCGGCCGCTGGGTCACGCTCGGCCACGCCTGCATCGTGCACAATGCCACAATCCACGATTGGGCCATCATCGGCATGGGCGCGATCGTCTCCGACTGGGCCATCGTCGGCGAGTGGGCCGTGATCGGCGAGGGCACCGTCGTCCGCCAGCGCCAGGAAATCCCCGCCGGCCGCATCGCCGTCGGCACCCCCGCCAAGCTGCTCGAAAAACCCATAGCCGACGACTTCAAGACGCAGTGGCGCGGCTTCAAAGCCCTCTACGTCGACCTCGCCAAACGCTACCGCGCCGGGCTAACCTGAGCACATGACCCGGCCCACGCGAGCGCTGCTCATCGCTGCGACGGCCGTCTTCATCGCGGCGTTCGGCGTCCGGCTCGCCTACTTGCACCAGATCCGCGACATCGGCTTCTTCGAGCGCCCCCTGTCCGACGGCTACATCTACGACCAGCGTGCCCGCGGCATCGCCGCCGGCGACTGGCTCGGCCCGCCCGATTTCGTCCACGCCCCGCTCTACGCCTACATGCTCGGCGCGCTGCGGGTCATCGGCGGCGACGGCGTGTGGTGGCCGCGCATCCTCCAGGCTGCCGCCGACGCCCTGTCTTGCGTCCTGTTGCTCCTGATTCTCCACCGCCTGTCGAACCTGCGCGTCGCCATCCTCGGAGCCGCGCTGCTGGCCCTCTACCCGCCCGCGATCTTCTTCGCCGGGCTCATCCAGAAAACCAGCCTGACGCTGCTGCTCAGCACGTTGCTCCTCTGGCTCGCCCTGCGCGCCGCCGCGCGCCCCTCGCTCACCCAGTGGCTTGCCGCGGGCGTCGTGCTCGGCCTGCTTATCTTGAATCAGCAGTTCGCCCTCGTGCTCGTGCCTTTGCTTCTCCTGTGGGTCTGGTGGAGCGCGACCGCCACGTCGCTCGCGCGGCGCGCGACGTGGATTGCGGTCAGCACGCTCGGCCTCGTGCTCACGCTGTCCCCGTGGGTCCTGCGAAACCGCGTCGTGCTCGGCGACTGGGTCCTGACCACGCCCAACCTCGGGCAGAACTTCGCGATGGGCAACCACCCGTACGCGACCGGCACGTATCTCCCGCAAAAACGCGGCCGCGCCTCCGCCGAGCGGGAACAGGCGGAGTGGGTCCAGGCCGCCCAACACGCCGTAGGCCACCCGCTGTCGGCGCGCGAGGTCTCCGACTACTACCTCTCCTCCGCGCTGCAGTGGATTCGCGCGAACCCGGCCGCCTGGCTGCGGCTGACCGCCAAAAAGCTGCTGATGACCTGGAACGCATACGAGCTGCCCGACACCGAGGATTACTACCTCTACCAGGAATCGTCGCCGCTGCTCCGCGGCCTGGATCGCGCGTGGCACTTCGGCGCGCTCGCCCCGCTCGCGGCCGCCGGCATTGTCCTGACTTGGTCAAACCGCCGGCGCCTGTGGTTTCTCTACGGCTGGCTGCTCCTGACCACGCTCGCCGTCGCGGCGTTCGTCGTCTTCGCGCGCTATCGCGTCGCACTCGCTCCGGCGTTGCTGATCTTCGCGGCGCTGGGCGTCGGCGAAGCGGTCGGGCGCGTGCGTCGCCGTCAGGGCCGACAGCTTGTCGTACCTCTTGCCATTGCAGCTCTGGTCGCGGTCGTCGCGAATTACCCTGTCTACGCGCAGCGCCGCCCCTACGCATTCTCGTACATCAATCACGCCGTCGCGCTCGCGGACCTCGCCCGCTACGACGAAGCCCCGAGCCAGCTCGACCGCGCTTTGGCCCTCGCCCCCGACGATGTCGACGCCCACCTCGTCCGCGGCAGCATCCTGCTCGATGTCGGCCGCTTCGACGACGCCCTCCGCGAATACCGCCGCGCCCAGTCCGGCGACCCGAACTACGCCGGTGCCGCCCGCGGTGCCGGCGATGCCCTCTCGGGCCTGGGGCGTTTCGACGACGCCCTGACGGAATACCAGCACGCCGTCGCGCTCGACCCCGCCGATCACGTCTCGCTGAACTGCCTTGCGACCGTTTACGCCCGCCTCGGCCGCTTCAACGACGCCGTAGCGCTGTTCCAGCGTGTCCTGACCCTTGCTCCCGACTACCCCGAGGTGTATCTCAACCTGGGCAACACTTACCTGATGGTCGGCCGCCTCGATGACGCCGCCACCGCCTACCGCGAGGCCCTGCGTCGCCGCCCCGGCTACCCCGACGCCCTGCACAACCTGGAAGCCGTGGAAAAGCAGCGCCCCGGCCGGTAGCCGCCCCGCGCCGCCCCCTACGCCCGCGTCTGGTGCCGCACGATCTTCCCCGTCGACAGATAAATCACGTCCTCCGCGATGTTCGTCGCGTGGTCCGCGATGCGTTCCAGGTTCTTCGCGACCGACAGCAGGTCGAGCTCGCCCGCGAGCTGCTTAGCCGTCCGGTCCGCGTACGCCACGATCGTCCGCACGATCTGCCCATACAGCGCGTCGATCCCCTCGTCCTGCGTCAGCACCCGCTGGGCCCCCGCCGCGTCGTTCTGACTGTACGCCTGCACCGCGTCGCGCAGGACCTGCCGCACCGCCGGGCAAAGCTGCTTCAGCTCCTCGCACCGCCGGGCCACCGGCTGCAGCTCCCCGTGCCGCGCCCGCTCGGCGATGTTCACCGCGCAGTCCGCCGCCCGTTCGAGGTCGTTGTTCACCTTCAGCACCGTGCACAGCGTCCGCAGGTCGATGCCCACCGGCTGGTACAGCGCCAGCAGCCGGATCACCTCGGCCTCGACCTCGACCTCCGCCGCGTCCGCCTCCGCATCGCGCTGAATCACGCGCAGCGCCAGCGGCTCGTTCGGCTCGAAAACCGCCTCGCACGCCTCGTGCAGCATGTCCTCGACCTGGCTCGCCATGCGCAGCGACCGCCGGCGAAGCTCCTCCAGCAGCGAGACAAAATGCGCCGTCATCGCAACACCGTCCTTCCACCCGCACCCGGACTATACCCCCGCCCCGCAACCGCTCCAACGCCCGCGCCGGTTTCGTCTGGCTTCGAGCGCCCCCGCGCGTATAATCTCGCCTCTTCGCGGCCCGCGCGGCACGTTGGCCCGCCGGCGCGGACCGCTCGGCTTGGTTACCCATGGAAGACCTGTCCAAAATCCGCAATATCGGCATCGCCGCGCACATCGACGCCGGCAAGACCACCACCACCGAGCGCGTGCTCTACTACAGCGGCACGATCCACAAGATGGGCGACGTCGACGACGGCACCACCATCACCGACTTCGACGTCGAGGAGCAGCAGCGCGGCATCACGATCTACTCCGCCGCCGTCTCCTTCGACTGGCGCGACTGCCGCGTCAACCTGATCGACACCCCCGGCCACGTCGATTTCACCGCCGAGGTTGAACGCAGCCTGCGCGTGCTCGACGGCGCTGTCGTCGTCTTCGACGCCAAGGAGGGCGTCGAGGCCCAATCCGAAACCGTCTGGCGGCAGGCCGACAAGTACCACGTCCCGCGCCTCTGCTTCATGAACAAGATGGACAAGACCGGCGCCGACTTCCACCACGCCGTCGAGACCATCCGCACGCGCCTCGCCGGCCACCCCATCATCATCCAACTTCCGCTCGGCCAGGAAGATACCTTCCGCGGTTTCATCGACCTGATCGCCATGCAGGCCGTCGATTACAGCCGCGGCGACGACGGGACCAAGTTTGACATCGGCGACATTCCGCCCGAATTCGCCACCCAGGCCCGCGAGTTCCGCCACCTCCTCGAAGAGCAGGTCGCCGAGCTCGACGACCACCTGATGGCCAAGTACATCGATAACCAGCCAATGGAAGCGGCGGAAATCCGCGCTGCCCTACGCAAGGGCACCATCGCCCGTTTGTGCCAGCCCGTCCTGTGCGGCTCGGCCCTCCGCTACATCGGCGTGCAGGCCGTGCTCGACGCCGTCTGCGATTACCTGCCGTCCCCGCTCGACATTCCCCCGGTCGCCGGCCACGAACCTGAAAAACCAGAAAAAGTCGTCCGCCGCAAGTGCGCCCCCGGCGAGCCCCTCTGCGCCCTCGTCTTCAAGATCGTCGCCGAGCCCCACGCCGACCTGCACTTCGTCCGCGTCTATTCCGGCGTGCTCAAGGCCGGCTCGCGCGTCCTCAACACCGGTCGCCACAAGAAGGAAAATGTCCCCCAGCTCTTCCGCATGTTCGCCAAACGCCGCGAGAAGGTCGAGCGGGCGACCTGCGGCGACATCGTGGCTGCGGTCGGGCTCAAGGACACGCAGACCGGCGACACGCTCTGCGACACCCACGCTCCGCCCGTGCTGCTCGAACGCATCGAGTTCCCCGAAACCGTCATCAGCATGGCGATCGAGCCGCAATCGACCGCCGACCGCGACAAGCTGCTCGCGACCCTGCAAATGCTCTCCCGCAGCGACCCGACCTTCGAGTTCCACGGCGACGCCGAGACCGGCCAGACGCTGATTTCCGGCATGGGCGAGCTGCACCTCGAGGTGAAGTGCCACCTGCTCGCACGCGAGTTCCACATCCCCGTCCGCGTCGGCAAGCCGCGCGTCGCCTACCGCGAGGCCATCACGCTCGCCGCCGAGGCCGAGGGCCGCTTCGTCCGCCAGACCGGCACCCGCGGCCATTTCGCCGTCGTCAAGCTGCGCGTCGAGCCCTTCACCCCGCAGCCCGGCGAAGAGCATTTCAAGTTCGCCAGCCAGCTCCCCGAGGGCGTCCTGCGCCCCGCCTTCATCCCGCCCATCGCCCAAGGCGTCCGCGACTCCGCCCGCACCGGCGTGCTGGGCTCTTACCCGCTCATCAACGTCAAGGTGACGCTGCTCGACGCCGAGGAGCGCTCCGAGGAGTCGTCCGAAATCGACTTCGAGAGCGCCGCGACGATGGCGTTCCAGCGCGCCGTCGAGCAGGCCGGCCCCGTGCTCCTCGAACCCATCATGAAGGTCGAGGTCGTCACGCCCGAGGAGTACTACGGCGCGATCAACGGCGACCTGATGTCCCGCCGCGCCACGATCACCGCCACCGCGATGCGCGGAAACAACCACGTCATCACGGCCCAGGTCCCGCTCTCGACGATGTTCGGGTATGCGACGCAGGTCCGCTCGCTCTCCCAGGGCCGCGCCTCGCACTCGATGGAGCCCTGCCGCTACGAGCGCATGCCCCCCGACCTCGCCCGCAAAGTCCTCGGCGTCATGTAGCGGCGCGTGCCCGTAGGAGGGCGAGGCCGTGCCGCGTCGCCCGATCGGAGCCCGAGCGGCAGCGAGGGGCATATCCGCCGCCGTGCGATCCGAACGCGCAGCGCTAGCGAAGAACCCGTAACCGCGACTCCGTAACCGAGCCGGCCCAGTGATGGGCCGGTCCGTCGCGCCCCGCGCCCACGCCCACCGCTGCGCTCTTCGCTTCGCGTCTTTGCATCTTCGCGTGCCCACTGCCCCTTGTCCCCGCCCCCGCCCGGCCTTATACTGCCTACACATCGGCCAACGGCGCCTGCCGAAGGCCCCTTCGTTGGCCGGGGTCTGACCTATGCACGAAAGCTATCGCCACCGGGAGACGCGCCCGCCCGCGCGTTGCCGTCGCCGAGGGCCCCTCGGTAGCGGACCAACAGGCATCCTCACTCCCACGGACACGTGCGAAGCGCGGGTGCCATGCAGGCCGCCAAACCGCTCTTCATGTGTCAAACGCATCAATCCAATACCTGCCGCGCCGGAGGTGACACGTGAGACTTAAGTCGTTCACCGTTCAGAAGTACCGGAGCATCATCTCCGCGAAGCGCATCCCAATGGGCAAGAAGACCGTCCTTGTCGGCCCCAATAACGAGGGCAAATCGAATATCCTCCGCGCCTTGATCACGGCGATGAACATCCTCACTCGTGAGCGCTCGGTACGAGACCCAGACCTCCGCCGCCGGTCCTTCATGTATGGCCGACGTTCATATAACTGGGAGACCGATTTCCCGATTTCGCTCCAAGCGAAGCACCCCAACGGACAGACCGTCATTATTCTCGAGTTCGAGTTTAGCGCCGATGAACTCGATAAGTTCCGCGACACAGTGGGAAGCCGCCTTTCCGGCACACTTCCACTACAGATTGAGATCGGGAGGACAGATGCGAGAGTTACGGTGCACAAGAGGGGGCCCGGTTGCGCAGTCCTGTCGAGGAAGTCTGCCCCGATCGCTAAGTTCGTGACAGATAGGATCGACTTTCAGCAAATCGAAGCAGTTAGAACGGCAGAATCCGCTGAGGAGGTAGTGACGGGCATGGTGGCCCGCGAGTTGGCGCCCCTCGAGGACGACCCCGAGTACAAGCGTGCCCTCGAGAAAGTCGAAGAGCTGCAAAGGCCGATGCTTCAGAACCTGTCCGCGAGCATACAGAAGACACTGAGCCAGTTTCTTCATGATGTAAAGAGCGTCGCGATTCAGATACCTGAAGACGCTCGTTTCAGGGCGATGCACCGCTCTTGCGAGATTGTGGTCGATGATGGCACCCCTACGCTCTTGAAATACAAGGGCGACGGCGCACAGAGTCTCGCGGCACTGGGCATCATTAGGCACGCAAGCGAATCAGGTGCCCGCGGCAGACACCTCGTCATTGCCATCGAGGAGCCGGAATCCCATCTTCATCCGAACGCGATCCACGAGTTGAAGCGGGTCATCGACGAACTCAGCGAGAAACATCAGGTGCTTCTAACGACCCACAATCCACTGTTTGTGGACCGGGTCGTTCTGGCAAACAACATCCTCGTAAGGAACAACCGAGGTAAGCCCGCAGTCTCCATCGGCCAGATCCGAGACATCCTCGGCGTTAAGGCGTCTGACAATCTTCGGCACGCGGAGATGGTGCTGCTTACCGAAGGAGAAGACGACGGCGTTGCTATCGCCGCATTGCTGTCACACCACTCCACAGTACTCCGCGACGCGCTCGCGCAGCACACGCTCGCCATCGAAACGTTGGCCGGGGGAGGGAACCTGGCGTACAAAGTCGGCCAGGTCCGCGAGTCGCTCTGCCTCTGCCATGCCCTTTTGGATGACGACAAAGCCGGGCGCGCTGCGTTTGAGAAGGCGAGGCTTCAAGGCCTTATTTCCGACGCTGACGTGAATTTCTGCATGGCGCAAGGGCTGTCGGAATCCGAACTGGAGGATTTGTATGACACATCCGTCTACAAGGAGCTTCTCCTCAATAAGTACCGCGTTAGTCTCGATAGTCCGAAGTTCCGCTCGAGGCGAAAGTGGTCCGACAGGATGAGGGACACCTTCAAGCACTGTGGCAAGCAGTGGAACGACCGCGTCGAGTCAGAAGTGAAATCTGCTGTCGCACAGGCCGTTGCAGCCCAACCCGGCGCCGCGTTGAACACTCACCACAAAGGCAGCTTCGACTCTCTAATCGCGGCGCTCGAAAGAAGGATTCAGGAGAAGGCTCAACATGAGGCCTGAGGGCATGCCGTGCGCGGTGCCCCTCAGCCCCATCGTCCCACCGTGGCTTGCTGTCCGCCACCGTTTCGCCTGCCGACTGACCAGCCCGTGGAACCGAGGAGTGCCGTTGGCAACCCCGCCCGACGGACGCCCCTGACAGCTCCATCAACGCCCTGCCGTAGGCGGCAACCGAACGCGACGTGCCCTACTTCCCGCCACACCCCGCCCCCGCCCCCGAACTCTCCCGCCGCCCCGCCCGAGACCGGTCTGCCCCTCGCCGCCCTCGCCTCCCACCGCCCGCCGCCGCCCCACCGCCCTTCCCACCGCCCAACCCCGCCCGC
>PMMM01000121.1 GCA_003162245.1 Phycisphaerales bacterium | reverse complement strand
CGACGAGTTGCAGGGCGTCATCGCGCACGAGCTCGGCCACGTCCGCAACCTCGACGTGAAGTTCATGACGCTCGCCTCGGTCATGCTCGGCGCGATCGTGCTCATCTCGCAAGGTTTCCTGCGCGCGCTCTACTACGGCGGCGGCCGGCGCCGCTCGTCTCGCGAAGGGGGCCAGGCCGCGCTGATCCTGCTGGTAATCGCCATCGTCGTGGCCATCGTCGCCCCGTTCGCGGCCCAATTGCTGTACTTCGCCTGCTCGCGCCGCCGCGAGTACCTCGCGGACGCCTCCTCGGCCCTGTTCACCCGCTATCCCGCGGGCCTCGCATCCGCCTTGGAGAAGATCTCGGGGCAGGCCGCCCCCGAGGCCGGCGCCAGCAAGGTCGTCGCGCCGCTCTGCATCGTGAACCCGCTCCAGGAAACCGCGGCGTTCAGCCTCTTCTCGACTCACCCGCCGACCGAGCAGCGCATCCGCGTGCTGCGCGGCATGGCCGGCGCGGGCCTGGCGGCGTACGAGGCCGCGTTTCAGCAAACCCGCGGCAAGAGCTGCCTGGGGCCGCGTACCCTGCAAGACAGCACGGACGTGCCGATCCGCGCCGCCGCACCCGAGCCCGCCGGCCGCGAGCAAGCCGTTGCCCGGGCCCGCGCCGTCGGCGAGCTGCTCGACAAGGTCCTGCCCTTCGTCGTCATCCCCTGCCCCTGCGGCGTCCGGCTGAAGCTGCCCCCGGACTCGAAGCGCGCCAGCATAACGTGTCCGCGCTGCGGGCGCGAACACGAGGTGCCGCAAGCGGCAGGGGGGTCCCTGGCGGCCAACGCGGGACCTCCCGGGCCTTCGCCCGCCGCCGAGCCGTTGGAATATCACCGCAAGGGAACCGGCTGGGAGTCGTTCCAATGTCCCTGCGGCGGCACCGTCCAGCTCAGCCCGAGTTTCGGTGCCCCGGAAGCGGTCTGCCCGAAATGCGGACAAGTTATTCGGGTACTTTGAAACCGCCGCCCTGATCCGCTAGACTGACCCCATCTCGGCACCCGAGGGTGCCCAAATCCTACGCGCGACAACTAAACGGATTGTGACGATGGATTTCAATCTACCGGAAGACCTCGCCGCCCTCCGCGACGCGGTACGCAGGTTTGCGGCGGAACGGATCCGTCCGCACACACGTGAGTGGGACCGCGAGCAGCATCTGCCCGACGAGCTGATTGCCGAGCTCGGCCAGATGGGGCTGATGGGCATTGTGACGCCCGAAGCCTACGGCGGGGCCGGGCTCGGGTACCTGGCCAACGCGGTGGTGATGGAGGAGCTGGCGCGCCAAGACGGCGGCTTGGCCCTCACGGTCGCCGCCCACAACGGCCTGTGCCTGGCCCACTTGAACCTCGCTGCCTCGGAGGAGCAGAAGCAGCGCTACCTGCCGAAGCTCACCGCTGGCGAGTGGGTCGGCGCGTGGGGGTTGACCGAGCCGGGCTGCGGCTCGGATGCGGCCGCGCTGCAAACCCGCGCGGTCCGCGATGGCGGCGGCTGGCGCCTCAGCGGCCACAAGATGTTCATCACCAACGGCGCCCGCGCGCACGTCTTCGTCGTCATGGCCCGCACCGACCCCGACAAGGGCCCGAAGGGCATCTCCGCGTTCATCGTCGAGCGTACCGACAAGGGCTTCGAGATCGGCCGCAAGGAAGACAAGCTCGGAGTGCGCTCCAGCGACACCGTGCCGCTCGACTTCGACCACGTCTACTGCGGCCCGGAGGACCTCGTCGGTGAACTGAACCAGGGCTATGTTGATGCCCTCCGCACACTCGAGCGCGGCCGGATCGGCATCGGCGCGCTGTCAATCGGGCTGGCCCGCGGTGCGCTGGAGGAGGCCATCGCCTATGCCAAGGACCGCAAGGCCTTCGGCAAGGCGCTCGCTGACCAGCAGGCGATCCAGTTCATGCTCGCGGACATGGCGACCGAGATCGAGACGGCGCGCCTGCTCGTGCACGACGCCGCCCAAACGCTCGACCGCGGCGAGGACTCGCGCCACAAGGCCTCCCTCGCCAAGCTCGTCGCCAGCGAGATGGCCACGCGCGTCGGCCTGAAGGCGATCCAGATCCACGGCGGCTACGGCTATACCAAGGACATGCCGGTCGAGCGCTACATGCGCGACGCGAAGCTCTGCGAGATCGGCGAAGGCAGCAGTGAGGTGCAGCGCATCCTCATCGCCCGAAACCTGCTCGGGTGGTGATTTCACGAAGTTGACGACGGAGGACGGTCGTGGATTTTCGGCTCGACGATGACCAACGGCAATTACGCGAGGCCCTGCGCGACTTCTGCGACAACGAGATTGCCCCCAAGGCCGCCAAACGCGACGAAACCGGCTGCTTCGAGGAGGGCCTCATCCCAAAGCTAGGCGAAATGGGCCTCTTCGGCACCTACATCCCCGCCGAGTACGGCGGCACCGGCCTCGATTGCGTCTCCTACGCCATGACCGTCGAGGAGCTCTCGCGCGCCTGCGGTGCGACCGGCATCCTCGTCTCCGCCCACCACTCGCTCTGCGTTGACCCGATCCTCAACTACGGCACCGAGCCCCAGAAGCACAAATACCTGCCGAAGCTCGCGACTGGCGAGTGGATCGGCTGCTTCTCCCTCACCGAGCCCGGCAGCGGCAGCGACGCTGGCGCCGCCCGCTGCACGGCCGTCGAAGACGCCAACGGCTGGGTCATCAACGGCACGAAGAACTTTGTCACCAACGGCCGCGAGGCTCACGTCATCGTCCTCTTCGCCGTCACCGACGCCGACAACCCGCGCCGCCGCCTGTCCGCCTTCATCGTCGAGAAAGACACGCCCGGCTGCACGCTCGGCAAGCTCGAGCACAAGCTGGGGATCAAGGCCAGCAGCACTGCCGAGTTGATCTTCGAGAACTGCCGCGTACCCAAGGACGCCCTGCTCGGCGAGCGCGGCAAGGGCTTTCACGTCGCCCTCGGGACGCTCGACGGCGGGCGCATCGGCGTCGCGTGTCAGGCGCTCGGCCTCTCGCAGGCCGCCCTCGATTTCGCCGTCGAGTACGCCAAGACCCGCGTCCAGTTCAACCAGCCGATCGGCAAGTTCCAGGCGATTCAGTGGAAGCTCGCGGACATGGCCACCGCCGTCGCTGGCGCCCGCCTGCTGACCTACCGTGCCGCCTGGCTCAAGCAGAACAAGCAGCCCTACAGCCCCGAAGCCGCGATGGCCAAGCTCTACGCCAGCGAGATGTCGAATCGTGTCACCGACGCTGCGATCCAGGTTTATGGCGGCTATGGTTATTGTGCGGATTACCCGGCCGAGCGCCTGATGCGTGACGCCCGGATCACGGAGCTGTACGAGGGCACGAGCGAGATTCAGCGGATGGTGATCGCCCGCAGGGTGATCGACGACCCGGCCTGGGTCGCTCGGTAGCGACGGAGATGTAGCGGCCGACCCCCGTGTCGGGCGTAGAAGTCCGAAACGCCTTACCGACGCAAAGGAACGACGTATGGCGGACAAGTGTGCGTATCTGGTAGCAGCGAAGCGTAGTCCGATCGGCAAGTACCTGGGCACGCTCACCAAGCTGAGCGCGATGGAAATCGGCGCGCAGGTCGCCAAGACGCTGCTCGCGGAGTCCAAGGTCGATCCCAAGGCCATCGAAGAGGTCTTCGTCGGCCAGGTCCTCCAGGCCGGCTGCGGCCAGAACCCCGCCCGCCAGGTCGCCCTCGGCGCCGGCGTCCACGACGAGGTCTCCTGCGTCACCGTCAACAAAGTCTGCGGCAGCGGCCTCCAGGCCGTCATGTTCGCCGACCAGGTTATCCGCGCCGGCGACGCCGACCTCATCCTCGCCGGCGGCATCGAATCCATGAGCCAGGCCCCGTACCTGATCCGCACACTGCGCTCCGGCAACAAGTTCGGCCACACCGAGCTGGTCGACGAGATGCTCTACGACGGGCTGACCAACGTCTACAGCAAGGAGCTGATGGGCGAGCTGGCCGACTACACCGCCGAGAAAGCTGGCATTACCCGCCAGATGCAGGACGAATGGTCTGTCCGAAGCCAGCAACTTGCAGCGAAGGCCACCGCAGACGGCAAGTTCAAGGGCGAAATCGTGCCGATCGTCGTCCCGAAGGGCAAGGAGCCCTTCGCCGTCGATGAGACGTTCCGTGCGGACTCGACCGTGCAGGCGCTGGCCGCGCTCAAGCCCGCCTTCAAGAAAGACGGCACTGTCACCGCCGGCAACTCGTCGCAGCTCTCCGACGGCGCCGCGATGCTACTCGTCGCCGGCGAAAATGGGCTGACCAAGTGCGGCGGCAGGCCCCTGGCGCGCATCGTCGCACAGGCAACCGCCGGCGGCCCCCCGCGCGACCTCTTCTTCACCCCGCCGAAGGCCGCCATGATGGTCTGCAAGAAGGCCGGTTGGTCGAAGGACCAGGTGGACCTGTGGGAGCTGAACGAGGCGTTCGCGTCGCAGACGCTGGCCGGCCTGAAGGCCCTCGAAATCGACAACAACAAGGTCAACGTGCACGGCGGCGCCATCGCCCTCGGCCACCCCATCGGCGCCAGCGGTGCCCGCGTGCTCACGACGCTCCTGCACGCGCTGAAGCAACGCAACGCGAAGCGTGGCGTGATGGCCGTCTGCCTCGGCGGCGGCAACGCCGTCGCCATGGCCGTCGAAGCAATGTAGCGGCCCGCGCCTCGCCGGCCGTTTCCAGAATGTACCGGCCGACCCCGTGTCGGTCGGGAAATGTAGCGGCCGACCCCCGTGTCGGCCGTAGAAGTCGGAGGAGATCGCGTGGACATTCGCACGAATATCAAAACCGTCGGCGTCATCGGCACCGGCACGATGGGTTCGGGCATTGCCCAGACGTTCGCCCAGTCCGGCCGCAGCGTGCTCCTATACGACGCGCTGCCCGGCGCGGTGGACAAGGCCCTGGCCGGCATCAACAAATCGCTCGACAAGTTCGTCGAGAAGCAGAAGCTGTCCGCGGCCGACGCCGACGCGACCAAGAAGAACCTGAAGCCCGCCGCGCTCGACGACATGGCCCGCGTCGATCTCGTCGTCGAGGCGGTCTTCGAGGACGTGAACGTCAAGCGCGAGCTCTATCAGCAGCTCGCCCGGTCTGTCGCGCCCGACGTCATCCTCGCCAGCAACACCAGCAGCATCTCGATCAGCCAGCTCGGCGCGCTCAGCGGCCGCCCGGCGCAGTTCATCGGCATGCACTTCTTCAACCCCGTCCCGCTGATGAAGCTCGTCGAGATCGTCGTCGGCCTGCGGACGGCCGAGCCGGTCGCCGACACGATCGCGAACCTCGCCAAGGAGCTGGGCAAGACCCCGCTCCGCGTCAAAGACCACCCCGGCTTCGTCAGCAACCGCGTGCTGATGCCCCTGATCAACGAGGCGATCGCGTGCCACGCGGAGGGCGTCGCCGACGCCGGGACGATCGACGAGATCATGAAGCTCGGCATGGCCCACACGATGGGGCCGCTGGCGACCGCCGACCTGATCGGCCTCGACGTGTGCCTGCACATCATGGAAGTGCTGCGCCGCGACCTGGGGCCGGACAAGTACGCCCCGCATCCCGTGCTACGGACGATGGTGCACGCCGGCTTCCTGGGCCGCAAATCCGGCCGCGGCTTCTTCGACTACAGCCAGAAATAGGTGCGCAATGGCCAACGAGAAATCCCAAACCGAAGTCCAGCTCGTCAAGGACGGCCCCGTCGCGACCGTCAAGTTCGTCGCCGCCACCGGCGTGAACATCTTCTCCTCGCGCGTCATCGGCAATCTGGGCACCGTCGTCGCCCAGCTTGCCGCCGACCCGCGCCTCCGCTTCGTCGTCTTCCGCGGCGAGGGGCGCGTGTTTCTGGCCGGCGCGGACATCAGCGAGATGTCGACCTTCACCGAGGACCAGGGCCGCGCCTTCGCCAAGAACGGCCACAACGTCTTCAACGCCATCGAAGCCCTGCCCCAGATCACCTTCGCCGCCATGAACGGCGCCGCGCTCGGCGGCGGCTGCGAGTTGGCAGTGTCCTGCGATTTCCGCCTGCTCGTCAAGGACGCCAAGATCGGCTCGCCCGAGACGCGCCTCGGCCTGATCCCCGGCTGGGGCGGCACGCAACGTGTACCCAAGTACGTCGGCCTCGGCGTCGCCCGCCGGCTGCTCTTCTCGGGCGAGGCCATCACCGCCGAGGAGGCGTACCGCATCGGCCTCGTCGATGAGGTTGTCCCCACCGCCGCCGACCTGGACGCCGTGCTGCAGAAGTGGTTCAAGCTGCTGGCCCCCGGCTCGCCGGCGGCGATCGCCCGCGTCAAACGGGCCATGCACAGCCGGGACGAAATCGGCGAGTTCGGCACTTGCTTCAGCACCTCCGATGCCCGCGAAGGCACCCGCGCCTTCCTAGAGAAGCGCCAGCCCGGCTGGGCGCAGTGGCCGGGGTAGCCGCGGAGCACTCGCCATCAGAGCCCCGAGCGCAAGCGAGTGGGTTGCCGGTGCGCCCCAGACTACCCGCCACTCCCTCGCTCGCGCACGCACATCCGGCGAGCGCTCGCGCGGCGGGGTCAGCAGCGCGGCTTCCGCGCCACGGCGATCAGCCGGCGTGCGCCGCGCGTAAGTTGGCCGACGGGTGGGCAACCGTAGAGCCTGGTCTCGCCAAAGCCGGCTTCCTGCAGCAGCGTGCGCAGCTCGGGGCCGTTGTAGATGCGGATTACGATACGGTGCCGTTCGACGCGGCTGCCCCTACGCATGGTCCACGTGTCGGCGACGCGCGCGCCGCGGGCGTCCCAGCGGCGGCGGTGGACGATGCGGACGCCGCCGATCGTCTCTTCGCTGTGCGGACGGAAGTGCCGCCGCAGCCACGGCTGGTTGAGTCCCTCGACCAGGAACCGCCCGCCCGGCCTGAGCGCCGCGAGCACGCGCCGCGCGAACGCCAGGTTGTCGCGGTCGGAAAAGTAGCCGAAGCTGCCGAACCAGTTGAACGCCGCGTCGAATTCCTCGCGAAAGTCGACATGACGCATGTCGCAGCGGACGCAGTCCACACGTACGCCCGCGGCTCTCGCGGCCCGCCGCACACGGCGCAGGTACGAGGCCATGCGGTCAACGCCCGTGACGTGCAGACCCATTCCCGCCAGTGGAATGGCGATGCGCCCCATGCCGCACGGTACGTCGAGAACGCGCTGGCCGGCCCGCAGACGCAGGAGCCGCCTGATCGTGCGCGCGTGGCGCCGGCTGTCGGCGTCCGCGAACGTGCTCGGCAGCACGTCGCGGTAAAGGCCGTCGAAGAACTTCTCGAACCAGGCCATCACGCAAGCCTCGTCAGTCCGGCCACATCGCCGGCGAATTCGCGGCAGGCCGCCGCGACGCACGCTTGCCAATCCTCGCCATGTTGCTTGACGCGCTGCGCGTCGTTGAACGCGTAGATCACCGACCGCGACGCGTTGACGACCGCCCCCGTCCCGTCCGCCCGGAAGCACGGCCGGCAGCTCTCCGCCGTCGCCCCCTGCGCCCCATACCCCGGCACCAGGAACGGCGTCCGCGGCATCATCGCCCGCAGCGCGGCCGTGCTGGCGGCGTCCTTCGGCGCGACGACCGCCCCCACGCACGACAGCCCGCACTCGCCGATCAGGTCCGGCCCCTCGCCCCAGCGCCGCACGAACTCGGTCATGTGCTGGTAGAACCGCCGCTCGGCGCCGAACTCATGCACCTCGTCCGCCCCCGGGTCCGACGGCCGCACCAGCACGTACAACCCCTTCCCGAGCCTCCGCGCCGTGTCGATGAACGGCCGCACCGCGTTTTCGCCGAGGTAGCCCGCGAGCGTCACCGCGTCGGGGATGCTGGCCGGATCAACGTCGTCGAACGCCGGCGAATCGAGGTGCCCGCGGGCATACAGCTTCGCGGTCGAGCCGATGTCCCCGCGTTTGATGTCGCCGATGACCAGCAGCCCGCGCGTGTGGGCGTACGCGACCACGCGGTAGTACGCGGCCAGCCCCACGCCATAGAACGCTTCGAAGAACCCCGCGTTGACCTTCACCGCCGGCACCAGCGGCGCCACGACGTCGATCACCCCGCGGCAGAACGCCTCAATCGCGGCCACGGCGGAGGAAACGTGACGGTCTCGTGGACGTAGGCCGCCCGGCAGACTTTCCAGCACCGGATCGAGCCCGACCATCGCCGGCGTGCCCCGTTCTCGTATCGCGCGCGTCAGCCGGTCAGAAAAATGCTCGCCCATGTCGCCGCCTCGCAGGTCTGCGGCGCGATTATGGCACGGAATCCCTCCTCTCGCCACGCCCACCTTCTTGGCGCCTGCGCGTCTTTGCGCGAGCCCCTATTGCCCCGGCAGCGGCGGCAGATCGCGATACTGGTAATCCGGATCGTCGGGATTGTTCCACCACGCCAGCGGGTCCACGGAGTTCATGCCCGAGCACGACTTCCACCCGAGTCCGGTCGCGCCCTTCGTCGTGTCGGTCAACACGTTGGCCGCGTGTCCATCCGTGAAAAGCAGGCTCCAGCGGTTCCACTTCTTGTGCCATCCGCGGCGCGGCAGGCGCATGCGCTGGGCCATGTCGAACGGGTCCTCGTACAGGATGATGAATCGCGAGGCGTCGCGCAGAAGCTGCACACGCAAGAAGGCGTTCGCCCGTTGCAGCCACCGCCCGCCCTGGTCGGTGCCCGCGAAGCGGTCGTGGGCCCAATAGCGGACAAAATGATAATTGAGCGTGTAGCTGGTCCCTACGGCCCAGTATTCGGATTCATACGCATCCTGTTTATTTC
>PMMM01000153.1 GCA_003162245.1 Phycisphaerales bacterium | reverse complement strand
GCATCGGCTCGACGTGCCCGTAGCATAGCGCGTGGGGTGTGTCGAATCGGTGGTCGGTATGGCGCGTCGAGGACGCGCCCTACGGATTTGCGGAGCGGATGGGCGATACTGGACTCGAACCAGTGACCTCGTGCATGTCGAGCACGCGCTCTAACCAACTGAGCTAATCGCCCGTGGCGGCACCGGCGAACGGCCAGCGACTGCCGGGCAAGGCATGTTGCCGCCCGGCGCTCGGCATGTCAACCGCCGTCCCGGCGACGCGCACCCCGTCCCGCTCCGATTCTCTGCGCACGCCGAACCTTCCACCGTCTGACGTGCGATCGCGCGTGGTCGCTTAGTGGATGACCGGCACGATCGGCATAAAGCAGCCGACGCGCTCCTGCTGGAGCGTCGCGAGGTTGCGCAGCCCGCGCACGATCTCCTTGACCTGCTCGGGAGCCAGCTCGCGCAGCAGCGGCAACGCCGTCCGCAGCAGGGCCGTCCCCTGGAGCTCGGCCTTGGGCTTCAGCTCGAATTCGTCGTTCTCCGACTTGCCCAGGTTCTGGAGAAGCTGGACGAGCGCGACGAGTTCGGACGGCTTCGGCAACGGATAGACCGGGCAATCCTTCGCCAGCGCAGCCTTCGTGGCGGCAAAGTCGATGGCCTCCGACAGGCCGCCCAGCTTGTCCACCAGCCCGAGCTTGAGAGCCTGCTCGCCCGTGTACACCCGCCCGCCGGCGAGCTCGTCGATGTCCTTCTTCAGCCGGTCGCCACGCGTGGACGTGACGCGCCCCTTGAAGAGCACGTACGTGGCGTTCATGTAGTCCGTGAGCCACTTGCGCTCGTCGTCGTTCCACTTGCGGTCGAAGCTCATCAGCCCGGCGTGTTTGCCGCGGCTGAACTCCGTGGTCGTGATCCCCAGGATGCCTTCCATGAGACCTTTCCAGACGATCTTGCCGCCGACGACGCCGATCGAGCCCGTGATGGTCGAGGCCTCGGCGAAGATCGTGTCCGCGGGCACGGCGACGTAGTACCCCCCGCTGCCCGCAACCGCCCCCATGCTGACGACGAGCGGCTTCTCCTCGGCACAGCGCTTGGCGGCGTCCCAGATGATGTCGCTGGCGACCACCGAGCCGCCGGGGGAGTCGACGCGCATGACCACGGCGCGGATCTTGTCGTCGGTCCGCGCCTGCTCCAGCGCGGCGCGGATCGTCGTGCTCCCGGCGGTGCCCGCAGAGAACGGGCCCTGGTCGTCCTTGCCGACCATGATGCCGCCGTCCACGTAAACCAGCCCAATGCCGGGGTCCGTGGCCTCGGTGCCGCCCTTGAACATCTCGGCGATCATGCCGAACAGGGCGAACGGGTTCTCCAGGTCGACCTCCTGCTCCTGCTCCTGCCCCGGCTGGTATTTCTTGACGACCTCGAGGTCCTTGCCGAACTCCTTCTGGATCATCTTCTTGTAGGCCCCGAACGAGGAAACCTCGTCGACGAGCTTGTGCTCGAGTGCCTGCTGCGCGGTTAGCGGGGCGGCATCCACGAGCTTGCGGACCTCGTCGGCCGTTAGGCCGCGGTTCTTGGCGATCAGCTCCACCCAGCGCTCGTACACGCTGTCGAGCAGCCAGTTGACGTTCTCGGCCGCCTCGGGGCTGGGCTCGGTGCGTGTGAACGGCTCAAGGGCGCTCTTGTACGCCCCGCAGTGCAGCATCTCGGCCTCGACGCCGATCTTGTCCAGCAACCCCTTGAAGAACGTGAGCTGGGCGTGCAGGCCCGTGATCTCCAACTCGCCGTTCTCCGCGAGCGTGATGCGGTCAGCCGCGGACGCCAGCGCGTACGACAGGTTGCCGGCCGAGTCCATGTAGCAATAGACAGGCTTGCCCTTGCTGCGGAAGGTCTGCAAGGCGCGCGTCAGCTCCTCGACCTGCGCCAGCGACATCTGAGGCTGTTCGATGATGAGCGCCAGGCCGTTGATCTCGTGGTCGGCCGCCGCCTCGCGGATCGTCTTGACCCATTCGCGCAGGGTGTGGGCGCTTTCCTGCCCGAACATGCTCATGAGCCCCGCCATGTCGTTGGGCTTCTCCATCACCGGGCCGTCCAGCCGCAGCCGCAGGATTCTCTTCGCGGCCAAGGCCTCTCCGGGCCACCCGGCGACCATCAGCAGGGCGAGTATCGTTCCGGCCGTCATCGTCCGCATCGTTCGCGTCATCGCACGACCTCCAAGTCAGTTGGTCCGAGCTCCGAAACGTGGCCGGCTACCGCCCTGCGACCGAGTTTCGCGTCGTGAGGGGGAAGAGAGTGGCCACGCGCGCGATTATACGGCGGCGCGCCGCGCCCCCGCGTGCGGGGAATGTCGGAAACTGTCGCCTGAGCGGACAAAGGCGCCGCCCGACATGCGCTGGCGGCCGTCAGGGCTGACTCGCCGGCGCGCGCCGCTCCAGGGCGGTCTTGACGGCGTTAAGCCCGGCCTCCACCTGCGGGTTCTTGGGCGCCACCCGCTGGGCGTCCGTGAAGGTCCGGAGCGCTTCGTCGAATTTGCCCTGTGCCATCAGCGTGCGGCCAAGCGCGACGTACGCGTTAACAAAGCCGGCATTAACGCGGATCGCGTCGCGGAAGCGGGCGGCCGCCTCGTCGAGCTGGCCCTGCTCGCCCAGCAGCACGCCCAGGCCGAAGTACGCGTCGGCCTGATATGGATCCACTTTCAGGCCGGCCTCGAGCACGCGTTGGGCTTCGTCGGTCTTCCCCTGCCGCGCCAGCGCGCGGGCGAGGTTGCTGTACGCGATCGAGTACGTCGGCCTGAGCCGAATCGTCAGAGCGAAGCGCTGGGCGGCTTCCTCGAACTTGCCCTGGCGGGCCAATGCCACCCCGAGGTTGTATTGCGCGTTCGGGTAGCTGGGGTCGGCGGCCACGGCCTCGCGATACAGCTCCAGGGCTTCGTCCAGACGGCCCTGCGCCATCAGGTCGACTCCGAGATGCGTCAACAAGGAGCCCGAATGCGGCGCGCGCGTCAGCACATAGCGGTACAGCTCCTCCGTCGTCTGCCAGAGGCCGAGAAAGCGCTCGCTGGCGCGCACCTCCGCACTGGCCGCCAGCAGCACGACCAGGGCGATGCCGGCCCGCCCCAGGGCGCGGCGGTGCTCCCAGAGCCGCGCGAGGGCGAACGCGAGGAGCATGAGCACGCCCACCGCCGGGAAGTAGGCGAAGCGGACGCCGCCGCATTCCTGGCTGAACCCGATGATCCCGCTCACGGGCAACAGCGCGAGGAAGAGGAACAGCCAGCTTGCCACGAGCGCCCGCGTCCAGCGCAGGGAGATCAGCAGGACCGCAACCAACACGACCGTGCCGATGACGCCGGCCAGGAGGATGGGCTGCGACAGGTCGAACGGCTCTGGGATCGGATAGTGCGGCGTCAAGTCGCTCGGCCAGATCATCTTGTATGGGTAGAAAACCACATCGTGGCAGAGCTTCAGCGGCACCCAGTGCGGCGGGAAGTCCTTGGGCCAGTAGGCCGCCGCCGTCGTCGCCTGCGACTTGTACGTGATGACGGCGGAGATGCCCGCCACAAGCACGAAGGGGATCTTTTCGCGTATCGCCCGGGCGTTTATGCGCCGTAGCGGCCAGTAGTCCAGAATGAGCAGGAGGAGTGGCATCGCGATCGTGGTCGGTTTGGCGAGGAGCGAGAGCACAAATGCCACCAGTGCGCCCCCGTAGAGCAGCCAACTGGACTTGCGCGTATACAGCACGTAGGCAATCAGGCTCCAGAGCCCGAAGAAGGCCGCGAGCGTCGTCTTCCGTTCACCGATCCAGGGCACCGCCTCCACCGTCAACGGATGCACGCCGAACAGCAGACCAACGAGCGCGGC
Organism: Phycisphaerales bacterium; assembly: GCA_003162245.1. Lineage (GTDB taxonomy): Bacteria > Planctomycetota > Phycisphaerae > UBA1845 > Fen-1342 > Fen-1342. The sequence continues at coordinate 28,998 of PMMM01000153.1, read as the reverse complement.
CACCCACGCGTTGCGGAACAGGAGGTATAGGAACACCGTGACGAGCACGCTGTCCATAACGTGCAGAGCCAGGTTTGTGCGGTGAAAAGCCCACCGGTTGTCGGGCCGCCCGCCGAGCGCCCAGTCCGTCATCAGAGAGACCATAGTGAGCGGCTGATAGTACCCCTGAACGGTGGACGGCGTGAGCACCTCGCGAAAGAACTGTCCCACCGTGCTCCAGCTCGGAGTCTGCACCAGCCGGTTCTGGACCCAGTACTCGTAGTCGTCGAAAGCAATAAGCTGCGAAGACATCGCCGGCCAGTGCACGACCGTCACGGCCGTGGCGACCAGGAGGCACAGGACCACCAGCACAACCCCTTGCGGCCGCCTGGCAGTCGGTCCCGCTGCGGCGGGGACGGACTCGGACGAGTCAAGGGGCGGAACACTCGCTTGTGGTGATTCACTCATTGCTGCTCCACCTCGCCGGTCCGTGCCGGATCTGGCGCAAGGCCGGCGCTCGAACACCCATCGGTTTCCGGCGTCTCGCAGTCCACTATGGCCCGGCCGATTTCAGCCGTTTGTTCAGCGCCGCCGTGAGCGCGCCGGCGACGTTCTTGTCGGCGGGAGCGAGGTCGCGCGCCTGTTCGAGCACGCGAATGGCCTCGCCGATCCGCTCCTGGTGCGTCAGGGTCATCCCCAGGCCCACGTAGGCGTTGACGAAGCTGGGGTTCGCGCGAATCGCCGCGCGGAAATGTCCCGCCGCTTCTTCCAGGTTGCCTTGGGTTGCGAGCAGCGCGCCAAGCCCGTTGTGCGCGTCCTCCGCCTCGGGGTCTAGCGCCAGCGCTTGCTCGTAGTACTTGCGGGCTTCGTCGACTTTCCCCTGCCGCCCGAGCGCACGCGCCAGATTGCTGTAGCCGACCGGCCGCTGCGGCGCCAGCCGTATAACTTCCTCATATTCCTGCGCCGCCTCGGCGAACTTGCCCTGCGCGGCGAGTGCTGTGCCCAGGTTGTTGTGCGCAATGGGGTAATCGGGTTTTTCCTCGAGCGCGATCCGGTAATGCTGGATGCTCTCCTCGAGGCGCCCCATCTGAAACAGTGCATACCCCAATCCGGTCTGAAGACCATACCCGCGTGGATCCATCCGCAGCATATATCGATACAAGGTCTCGCTGTTTCGCCAATACCCCAACTGTTCGTGCGTAATCCGGGTCTCCAGCGCCGCGATAACGACGACGGCACCGACGGTCGCGCCCGCCCACAGCCGGGGCCGTGCGGATCGCCGGCCGGCTTGCCATAGCTTGCCCAGCGCCCAGGCCAGAATCAACAGGAACCCCACCACGGGCAGGTATGCATACTTGTGGGATGCAATGACATTGGTGAAGCCGATGATTCCCAGGGTCGGAAAGATCGCCGCGAAGAAGAACACCCATCCGGCCCACAGCGCCCGCGTCCAGCGCAGGGAGAGCAGCAACAGTGCGATCAGGACGGCGGTCCCGATGACGCCAGCCAGCACCATTGCGTGCGCCAGGGACAGCTCCGGGGCGACATAGTTGGACGACAGATTCGTCGGCCAGAGCATCTTGTACGGGTAGAAGATGATGTTGTGGCAGATCGTCAGCGGGATCTTGGCGACGGGCTGATCCTGGGGCAGCGTGATGATGCACGCCCGCGCCTGCGAGATGACCGTGACGACCGCCGCCAGCCCCGCGATCGCGAAGAAGGGGATCTTCTCGAGCAGCGCCCGCCAGCTTACGCGCCGCAGCGGCCACCAATCCAGAATCAGGAGCAGCAGCGGCACGGGCACCGTCGTCGGCTTCGCGAGCAGCGCCAGCACCAGGGTCAGCAGCGACAGCCCGTAGTACAGCCGCCGCCCGCGCTGTACGTACAGCACGTACAAGACCAGGCACCACAGCGCGAAGAACGCCGCCAAGAGCGTCTTTCGCTCGCCGGTCCACGGCACGGGTTCCACGGCCAGCGGGTGGACGCCGAAGAGCAAACCGACGAGCGCGGCGGCCCACGCGTTGCCCAAAAGCAGGTACAGCAGGATGACGATCAAGGCCGTGTTGCCGACGTGCAGGGCCAGGCTGGTGGCGTGATACGGCACCGGATTGTCCGGCCGTCCGCCCATGGCCGAGTCGAGGGACAGGGAAATCATGGTCAGCGGCTGGTAATAGCCCGACACGGTCGAGGGCTTCCAGACCTCGCGCAGGAACTGACCGATGGAGTTCCAGCTCGGATTCTGCACCAGGCGATTGTTCCCCAGGTACATGCCGTCGTCGAAGTAGTCCGCCCGCGCCGAAAGAGCCGGCCAGAACACGCAAAGAACGACCACGGCGACCACGCCGACGAGCAGCGCCAATGTACCCGTAAACGGCCGCGCGGCGCGGGCCTCGCCGGCGGGCGACGCCAACACCGACGCCCCGGCAGCAGAACCTGTGGCACCCATCGCCACATCGTAGCCCGCGCGGGCTGCGTCAGCAACGGCGGCTAGGCGGCCGGCGTGCGCGGCTCGCGGGCTGGAAACCGAAGGTGCTCAACTGCGTTGTTTTGTGTGTAGCCTAACACTACAACGCTACCTCGTCGGCCACTGACAGATGCGTACGTCGCGTGGTCGTATTCTGGTCGCCCACAATCGCCGCAGCGTTCGCTGGCGGTGGCTGCGGGCGGCGGCCGCGTTGTGGTGCTCCGTTCACGCCAATTGCGCCGCGAGGCTTTCGGCCGTCCGTCGGGAGCAACGTCCGCCGCGGAGCCAGAGCGCGACGAGCGCACGCGTGGCGGTCCGCACCTGGTACACGGTCAGGGCGGGGTCGTTTTTTTCTCTAGTGCACGAATTCCGCCAGGAACAGACGGCTCACGCACGTCAGCAGCAGGTGGCGTGCAATCGCCCCGTACTGGCGGACCTCAAAGTGGTCCAAGCCCAGTCTCGTCTTGGCGTCCTCGAACAGCCGCTCGATGCGCCAACGGCTGAACACCACCAACAGCAGCGTCTCGACCGGCGTGTCGAGCGGGGCGTTGCTGGGGAAGAACTTAACTTCGGTGGGCTTCCATACGTGACGGGCGATCAGCAGCGGGTGGGGTCCGTCTGGCAGCCCGTTCTCGTCCTTGATCCACAGCGGCACGCACTTGGCTTCCCACACGAACGGTCCCTTCGTGCCCTCCTTAACTCGGTACTTCTGCCAGGGAATCCGCCGCACGAGGGGCGAATGCTTCAGCAGGTCGCGCACTTCGCCAGCCGGCGTGTGCTTGACCTTCAGCCGCGGCAGCCGGCGGGGCGGCTCCCGCATCGTGGCGCCCTGCGCCAAGGCCTTGTCGCGCGCGTGGTCACGATACAACACCGGCGGCGGCACGGATCTGCTTGAGCAGCTCGCGTTGCGAGACGCCCTCGGGATTCCAGACACAAAAGAACGGCGTGCCGGGCCGCCACCCCGCGTTGCAGCCGGTCACGCACCGCCGCCTCGTCCCACCGGAACAGGCTCAGGAACTCCTGCAGCGAGCGCGACGGCGAGCCGGCCGCGTCGGCCATCGGTTCGACGCTCTTGCGGTCGAGGTCCGAAAGCTGCCCGGCGACATAGAGGTCCAGGTAGCGGCGGGTCGTCCGTCGACCGAAGCAACCGTCAGACTCGTGCAGGAAGGTGGTCAACGCCGGCTTGAACTCCAGAATCGTCGCGGCAGCCGTGCCAATATCCTCCTGTATCCTTACTCAACCCACAGGGATCTTGGCCACGACCGCCGCGTTTGTCGAGCCTTCGTAGCGTTGTAGTACTAATTGTGCACCTTGGTTATCGGGACCCACCGAAGGGCAACCGCCGAGAGACTACGAAAGCCGGGCCTTCTGATGATCGGAAGTGGGACCGTGTCCCATGATCACCGGACGGGCTGGCCGCGGCATGCGAGCCCGTCGGGCGGAACTGTGCCGCTCGGCAGGCCCGGCTTTCATAGTTTCTCGGTGGCAGGTGTTCTGGCCGTTGGGTCGTGGGAAGGTCGTCGGCTCGCCCCGCCGGCGCGGAGTTGACCGCGCGTCGGCACGTTGGATAATGACGCCGGCCGGGAAAGAAGTGACCAAAGCGGGCCGTGACGCACGAGGTTGCCATGCCAGACATCACCGAACGCGTGGTCGAGCTGATCAAGTCGGCCTCGACCGATCTCTCGCCCGACGTCGAGCAGGCCCTGCTCGCCGCGAAAACCGCGGAAGCCGCCGGCTCCGCGGCCGAAGGGGCGCTCCAGACGGTTCTGGAGAACGTGCGGATGTCCCGCACGACCGGCCGGCCGATCTGCCAGGACACCGGCACGCCGATCTTCTACGTCTGGAACCCCGAGGGCGTCTCGCAACGCGAGCTGCTCAAGCAGATCCGCGCCGCCGTGCGCATCGCCACAGAACGGGCGTACCTGCGGCCGAACGCGGTCGCGGCCCTGTCCGGCAAGAACTCCGGCGACAACACGGGGATCGACTTCCCCACGGTGCACTTTGAGGAGTGGGGGCACGACTACATTCAGGTCGGGCTGCTGCTGAAGGGCGGCGGATCGGAGAATTGCGGCGCCCAGTACAGCATCCCGTCGCCCGAGTTCGAGGCCAGCCGCGATCTGAAGGGCGTCCGCAAGGCCGTGCTCGACGCCGCCCACAAGGCGCAGGGCTTCGGCTGCTCGCCGGGGGTTCTGGGCGTCGGCGTCGGCGGCGACCGCGTGACGAGCATGTTGAAGGCGAAGGAGCAGCTTTTCCGCCCGCTGGCCGACACCAACGCGAGCCCCGAGCTGGACGCCCTGGAGAAGCAGCTCCAGCGCGAGATCAACGAGCTGGGCATCGGTCCGATGGGCTTCGGCGGCAAGACGACCGTGCTCGGCGTGAAGATCGGCGAGCTGCACCGCGTGCCGGCGTCGTTCTTCGTCTCGATCGCCTACATGTGCTGGGCCGACCGCCGGAAAGTGATGACGATCAAGGAAGGCAACGTCGCGCTGCTGGCGGCGCGGTGAGTGACAAGCGGAGACCGATTGATGTCTACCCGTCTGACCGTCCCCATCAGCGAAAAGGACATCCGCGCGCTGCACATCGGCGACCAGGTGCTGCTGTCCGGCGTGATCTTCACCGGCCGCGACGCCGCCCATAAGTACATGGTGGAGACGTTCATCAAGGGCAAGTGTCCCAGCGGCGAACGCGTCCTGTACGACGTGCTCAAGGCCGGGCTCAGGGGCGGGGTCATTTATCATTGCGGCCCCGTCGTCCGCAAACGCGAGGACGGCGAGTACCAGTTTGTCGCCGCCGGCCCGACGACCAGCATCCGCGAAGAGCCGTACCAGGGCGCGGTGATCGAGCATTTCGGCCTCCGCGGCGTGATCGGCAAAGGCGGCATGAGCGAAAAAACGCTGGCCGCGTGCCAGAAGCACGGCGCGGTCTATCTGCACGCCATCGGCGGCGCCGCGACGCTGATCGCCGAGAGCGTCAAGCAGGTCGTCGCGGTCCACAAGCTCGACTTCGGCGTGCCGGAAGCCTTCTGGCAAATCCGCGTCGAGGACTTCCCGTGCGTCGTGACGATGGACTCGCACGGGCAGAGCCTGCACGAGAAGATCGAGGCGGACTCGAAGCGTAAGCTCGCCGCGCTGCTCGGGCAATAAGAACCGTCCCCGCTGGCGCCGGCGCGGTGGTCCGGAGTGCGGCAAGTACTGCAGCCGGCTCCGACACTCGATCCTGAGAGGGTGAATGCGTGAGTGGCGACATGCCCGACACGCCCGCGCCGATGGCCGATGCCGCGACGGAGCCCGACGTTCCGCCGGATCGCAAGCCTGCGCTGGCCTTGCTTGGTTTCAGCTTGGTGTCGGGCACTCTGCTCGGGGCGCTTGCGTATGCGATCGGCAGACCGCTTTGGGCGGAGTTCCCCGCGGGCGGGTTGGTATTCGCGGTCGTGTTCGGATTGCTGGTGGGGTTGGCTTGCGCTCCGTTCCTGATGTTACTTCTGCGTACACGCGATATCGACCTGGCACGGCCGATTGTGCTTTGGACCTGTGCAGTCATCGTGGGCGTGCTCGCGTACTACTGCCCGGATAGCCGCGTCTTCCATCTGATGGGTGTTTCAGGCGGAGTATTCATCATCACGGCCGGTGTCGTCCGTTGTCTTCTTGCGAGAGTGTGGCTGGATACGGGGCTGTGCCGCTTCTGCGGCTACGACCTGTGCGCTTCCCTGCCGTTCGAACGTTGCCCCGAATGCGGCCGACCGTTCGCGAAGCCCCACTGGTTCGACGTGGAAAGCCCGGATTACGCGCGTCGTCGGGCAACCACCCGACTGCTGGCTTTCGTGATTCGCCATCCGGCGGTGCCCGTGCTCGCGGTGGCCTTCACGCTGCTCGCCTCGTACGCATTCCTGGGCCTGCGTCGCCAGGCACGCTGCGAGCTGATCCTGCGGGGTATCGAGGAAGCTCGACGCACCGGAACGGCCTTCGACCTGAAAAGCTGCACACACTTCGACTGGGATGCGGTCTACGTGTTCGGCCCCTACGGCGGCGGTACGAGTGTGGAGCGCGTCGTGGGATTCCGGTGGCCGGATGCAGACAAAGCGTGGGATGAGTTCGATGAGAGCCTCCAGGCGCTCGTCTTCGTCAAAGGCCAGACTGTGGTCGAATACGTGACGATCCCTCGCACGTGGGACTTCTCCAAAGCCCCGTACGAGCTACGCCTGAGCCGTGATGAGGCCGTGTTCGAGCTACGCCCGACCGAATTCAAGACGGTCGAGATGCTCCTCGCCCACCCACGCTCAGGCCCTTGATTCTCCTCGCCCGTTACCGCGCTACTTCCCCGCCGCGCTCAGCGTAATTAGCGTCACGTACGCCCGGCTCTCCTCGGCGCCGCCCGTCGTGGTTCCATCAACCGTCAAGAGAACGATCGGCCGCCCCAGCTCCGCCACGCCGCCGTACTTCTGCGTGATGTCCGAGAACTCGGGGGCGGTCACGTCTCCGCCGAGCTTCGTGGCGCTCGCGTTCATCGTGGCGAGCTTCACGTCGATGGTGGCCTGAAATCGCGGGTCCGCCTGGTCCGGGCAGAACGCGTTGAGCTCGAAGCGCACCCCGCCCTTGGTGCGTCCGATCGAAATGCCGGGCGGCTGCGGCGTCCCCGGCGGCCCGATCTGCGGGCCGGTCACGTACGGGACATCCCGGCTGACCTCAATGTGCGTGGCGTGCCCGTCAATGGGCACAACCTGATCGATGCGATATAGCAGCCGCGCGTTGCCCAACGGCGCCAGCGCCGCGACCAGCTTGGCCGGCGTCGGCCCGTCGGCGGCCAGCTTCTTCGCGTCCAGACCGATTCCACTCTCCGGGGCCATGACGACCTCGAACACCGTGGCCTCGAACCGCGCGGACGGCCCGGGGACGGGTGCGCCCGAGGCCTCGTGTGGTCCGATCTCGCTGCCCCGGGCCCTGCCGCCGCCCCCGCCCGCGCCCGCACTGCCACCCCCGCCGCCCGCCTCCGTCTTCGCCGGTTCCTTCTGACCCTGCCCGCCGCCACCGGCCTGCTGACTCGCCCCGCCCGCCTGCCCGCCGGCCCCTTGCTGCTGCTTCGGCGTCTCCTTCTGCGCCTGCCCGCCGGCCCCCTGCGGCGGCGCCTCTTTCTGCACTTGCCCACCAACCGGCTGCTGTTTCGCGGCCTCCTTCTGTTCCTGCGCGCCGGCCGGCAGCGCCAGCCACAACAGCACGCACAACACACTCGCTCCCGCCACGCACCCGGCTCGCACGATCTTGCTGTTCACGGCTCGAACCTCCCGAAATCGCAACACCCTTCAGTCCGCTGCGTTACGCCCGCAGCGCGGTCCGGAGTCTGATACGCCCCCGCACACGCCGGGTTGCGGCGTAGACGCGAGATCGCACGTTGGTGTCAGACGCGGGGTTCCTCATGTCACCGCGTGTTTCGGGATGAGATACATGCTTCAACAGACGCACACGTTTAGAATGCCCGCGTGGCCGGAGCGGACATATCACATGTGGACGGCCGCGCCGAACGGCGGCGCATTGCCCGCCGCGTGCTCTACAGCTTCCTGCTGACGTTCATGGCGGCGCGCGTGGTCGTGTTCATGATCATGGCCCGCGCGATCCCCGACCTGTACCTCAACCTCAAGGGTACGCACGTCCACCACCTCAACTATGGCATCTTCCTGCTCGCCGGCATCGGGGCGTACCTGCTCTTCGCGCGGCCGGTTGGGCGGACACTGGCGCTGGCGGCGACGATCTACGGCGTCGGGCTCGGGTTGACCTTCGACGAGTTCGGCATGTGGGTGCACCTGGGCGGCTCGTACTGGCAGCGCGCCAGCTTCGACGCCGTCGTCGTCGTCGCCGGCATCCTCACGCTGATCGCGTATACGCCGGGGTGGACGCTGATCCGGCAGCGGCGTTGGCGGGCGGCGTTGCTGATGGCGGTGGCGGTCGCGGTCTTCGGCCACCTGCTATACCGCTCGCTAAGCTGGGCCGGCCACCGGCTGGGCCCGCGCGTGGAGCGGCTCGAAGACCACGGCCCGCGGTAGGCCGCTCTTTCACCGCAAAGGACGCCGACGTTTGCAGCCGCGCGAGCGGTGACTACACTCCTGGCGAGGACGGCCGCTGTTGGGCCGACGGAGGTAGCGCATGTCGGAAATGCGAATCGAACGCGACTCGATGGGCGAGATGGAAGTGCCGTTACACGCTTTGTGGGGTGCGTCCACGCAACGGGCGGTGCTCAACTTCCCGATCAGCGGCTACCGCTTCGGACGACACTTCATCCGGGCGCTGGGGCTGATCAAGCACGCCGCCGCCGAGGCCAACCGGCGGCTGGGACGGCTCGACCCGCGTCTGGCGGCGCTGATTCAGCAGGCCGCGCGCGAGGTCAGCGACGGCCGGCTGGACGACCACTTCGTGCTGGACATCTTCCAGACCGGGTCCGGCACCAGCACGAACATGAACGCGAATGAGGTGATCGCCAACCGGGCGATGCAGATTGCGGCCGGACACGAAGCCGCGAAGTCGCGAGGCCCGGCGGTGCGGGCGCCGGGCGACGCTCCCGCGCGCATCCACCCCAACGACCACGTCAACATGGGCCAGTCGTCGAACGACGTGATCCCGACCGCGCTGCACGTCGCGATCATCGCGGCCCTGCACGGCGACCTGATGCCGGCCCTGCACAAGCTGCACAAGGCCCTCCAGGCCAAAGCGGAACAGTTCGACGACATCCTGAAGATCGGCCGCACGCACCTGATGGACGCCACGCCGATCCGCCTCGGGCAGGAATTCGGCGGCTACGCGAGCCAGATTGCCCACGCCGACCGGCGGATCATGAGCAAGATCGTCGCCCTGCGCGAGCTGCCGATCGGCGGCACTGCGGTCGGCACCGGCCTCAACACGCACCCGCAGTTCGCCAAGCTCGTCTGCGAGATTCTCAGCCACGAGACGCGCGAGCCATTTCACGAGGCCGCGAACCACTTCGAGGCGCAGGCCGCGAAGGACGCGGTGGTCGCCGCCTCCGGAGTATTGCGAACGATCGCGATCAGCTTGACGAAGATCGCGAACGACATCCGCTGGCTGGGCAGTGGGCCGCGCTGCGGGCTGGGCGAGCTGCTGCTGCCCGCGACGCAGCCCGGCAGCTCAATCATGCCCGGCAAGGTCAACCCGGTCATGTGCGAGGCCATGCTCCAGGTCTGTGCGCAGGTCGTCGGCAACGATGAGGCGGTCACGTACGCCGCCGCGCTGCTCGGAAACCTCGATCTGCACACTGGGATGCCGGTGATGGCGCATAACGTGCTCGAATCGGTCCGGCTGCTGACGAACGCGTGCCACGCTTTCGTGGACAAGTGCATCGACGGCTTGCAGGCGAACCGCGCCCGCTGCGAAGCGCTGGTCGAGCAGTCGCTGGCCATGTGCACCAGCCTGGCGCCGCTAATCGGCTACGACGCAGCCGCCGCGCTCGCGAAAGAGGCCGCGGCGACGGGCAAAACGGTGCGGGAGATCGCGGTGGAGCGGAAGATCCTGCCCGCGGCGCAGCTCGACCAGGCCCTCGACCCACGTTCCATGACGAAACCCGGCCCGTAGGACAGGTCTTGCTCGCCACCGCGTGCCGCCGTCGGGTTCCAGAGTGGCGGCGCGGACCGCCGTGCGAAGCCAGGCCGTCGCTTGACGTGTTTACGGTTGAGTCGGCCCCAACAGGCGAGTGCCAGTATGCCGACCACTCGTCGGAATCCGCCCAGCCGCTGAGGGCCAACAGGGCCACGGCGTTGGGCGGGTCCCACCGCAGGCCCGAACCCCTCAGCCCCACGGTCATCGTCTTGCACTGTGCGTCGGTCGGGCCACTCCCAAGCTCCCAGCGTTTCGCGCGGCAGGCCGGGTCAACGGCGTGAACTCCGTGGCCAGGGCCTGCTCCCATGCTTTCGGCGTGATCGGCTCGCTCGCGCCATCGCGCACCGCTTGGCCTCCTTGCCAAAACGCACAGCCCAACCCCCGCCAAGTCTCGCTCGACGCGTGCTTTACGTGTTCCCAGGAAATATGGTCACGCCCGTGGGGACGACTCCGCGTGGCCCCGCCTTGACACGCGGCGCAGGTGTGTTACGCTCACCAATACGGCTGCGGGGTAGAGCAGTTGGTAGCTCGTCGGGCTCATAACCCGGAGGTCGCAGGTTCGAGTCCTGCCCCCGCTAATCACGTAAGTTGAGCAGGGACGGCCGGTTAGCCGTCCCTGTTTCGTTGCGCGGACGCCGTCGATCACGAAGATGTAGCGGTTTTGTAGTGATCGATCACGGCGTCGGCGACACGTCACGCGTCTGACACTCCCGCAGAGACAGCCTGGGTTACGTTCAGGACGGTTGAACTCGACGGTCGTCGGAGAAGGCTGTCATGGCGTCCCTGTACAAGCGAGGAGAGTGGTTCTGGATCGCGTACTACGCGAACGGCGAGCACGTTCAGAAATCGCTCGGCACAAACAACGAGCGGATTGCGAAGGAGAAGCAGAAACGCATCGAGTACGAGCTGTCGATCGGCGAGCTGCAGGCCGCCAGCCGGCTGCCCATCCGGACGGTGCTGCAGAAGTTCTGCGAGCACCTGCAGGTCACCCGGACGTTCAAATCCTGCAAGAACGACGTGAGCCGGCTGCGGGTCTTCTTTGGGCCGATCTGCGAAGCGCTCGAACTCGGCCTGCCAGGCGGTTGGTCCAAGACGGAGACGCCGAAGCGGCCGGTCGACCAGTACGCCCAGCCGATCGGCCGGGCGGGCAATAGGGTCCTTTTGCCCATCGCCCCGTGCGGTCAGGTATTCGATAGTGTGTGGGTACGGTGGGCCTTTTCCCGGTCGCCCACCGGCCGTGGCCACGCGCTCCGCGACATGGCGAAGGCGCGGGCCGGTTTCGGCCGGCCGGTCACCGGGCCGGTACCGAAAGATGACGGATGGGTTGGCACAAGGGGCAACCGCCCCGTGACGTTCGCGAGCGTGCCGTGGTTCGGCTGGCGTGGAGGGTTCTGAGTCATGTCGCGTGGTCATAAAGAGACACGGCGACTAATCTGGGTTCCGATCATTCACTCGCCGTCCGATCTCGGGAGCGTCGGCGGGGCATTTCGGCAGTTGTACGTCCGGCGGACCAGCCACGAGGAGTGGGACCGGCACATTCGGACCGTGGACGACGCCTGGGAGCGCATTCGACGGGCCGTCGAGCAGTTGCACCTCGACCACGGTGTCGTGCGGGTCTACCAGGACGGTCTGCCGCAGTGCGGGCACGAGATGGACATCGTAAGAGAGCTGGCGGCGGGGGGCAGCCAGAACCATCAGATCCTCCTCGATCTGGCGGCGCGCGGGGCGACGATCGTCGGCACGGAGTCGCCGGCGCTGCTGCTGGAGGAGTACGAGTCGGCGCAGCGCTCGTTGACGCGGCTGGCGACGGATGAAGTGGACGGCGACGCGCCCGAACAGCAGATGCGGGACAAGCTGGTGCTCGAAAAGCGCGACCGGTTCATCGCCGGGCGCGTGAACGAGACGCTGAAAGTCGGAGAGGTTGGGCTGATCTTCCTCGGGTTGCTCCATGCGCTGGAACCATTCCTGCCGCCGGACATCGAGATGACGCGGGAGGCTTGGTGGGCGGCGACGGAGGCGTGACCGGGTCTCGAAGGCCGCCGGCTGCGGCGGCGACGGAGCGGAAGCAAATGTGCACGTCAGATCTGCGGGCTCCCCGGGTCCTGGTCGTGGACGATATGGCCGATGCGCGGCGCACGCTGGCGCGACTTCTGGAGGCGGAGGGGTTCGAGCCGCAGGAAGCCGAGGACGGCTCCAGGGGGCTGGAGATGATGCGCGCGCAGTTGCCCGACGTGATGTTGGTAGACATGAAGATGCCGGGCATGGACGGCCCGCAGTTCCTGGATGAGGCGCGTAAGCTGAATGCGGACGTTCCGGCGATCGTGGTTACCGCGTTCGGCAGCATCGCGTCGGCGGTGGAGACCGTGCGGAACGGGGCCTACGACTACATCGCCAAGCCCTTCGACAACAACAAGCTGGTGCTCACGATTCGGCGGGCGCTGGAAACGCACCGACTCCGGAAAGAAAACCGGCAGCTCCTCCGCAGTGTCGGCAAGGAGACCTCCTTGCCTGCGGTCATGGGGCCGAGCGACTGTGTCGCGCGGCTTTCCGCCGAGGTCCAGCAGGTCGCGCCGACCGATTTCACGGTCGTCATCACGGGCGAGACCGGGGCGGGCAAGGAGATCGTGGCCCGCGCGATCCACCGCCACAGCCGCCGCGCCGCCGCGCCGTTTGTCCCGGTGGACTGCGGGTCGATCGCGCCCGGGCTGATGGAGAGCGAGCTGTTCGGGCATGAGAAGGGGGCGTTTACCGGGGCGGTGGCACGGCAGACCGGCCGGTTCGAGCAGGCGTCGGGCGGGACGCTGTTCCTGGACGAGATCTCCAACCTGCCGCTGCCGTTGCAGGCGAAGTTGCTGCGGGCGTTGCAGGAGAAGCAGGTTTGTCCCATCGGGGGGCGGAAGGGCATCAAGGTTGACATCCGCGTGGTCGCCGCGACAAATCGGGACCTGACGACGATGGTCGCGGCGGGGGATTTTCGGCGGGACCTCTATCACCGGCTGAACGAGTTCGCGATTCACGTGCCACCGCTGCGCGAGCGGCGAGACGACATCGTGTTCCTGGCCGGCCGGTTTGTGACGCTGACGAACGAGGAGTTGAGCAAGAACGTGCGGGAGATTTCGCCGGCTGCGATTGGCGTGCTGATGGCGCACACGTGGCCGGGAAACGTGCGCGAGCTGCGGAACGTGGTCCGCCGGGCCGTACTGCTGGCGAGCGGGCAGGTGGAGCGCGAGCACCTGGGGCTGGGCGACGCGCTGGGGGCCAACGAGACCAGCAGCCCGGAAGCCGGTCCGACAATCGACCGGGCGGGGCCGCTGAAGGCGTTCGTGCGCCGCCGGATGAAGCAACTGGAACGAGACGTGTTGATCCAGGTCCTGCGGGAGACGGGGGGGAACAAGGCCCGCGCGGCGCGGATGCTCGAGATCGACTACAAGACGATGCACACCAAGATCAAGGAATACGGGATTCCCACGTGATTTGCGGAACTGAAAACGCGGTACTGGTCACCGAACGGAGAATGCAGTCATGACAAGACAGAAAGCAACGAAGGACGCGGAAGAGAAGGGCACGGCGGGCCTCGGCGGAATCCTCGACGGGCTCGGCACAATGCTCGAGAAGCTCGGCGAGTTGGCCGAAAAGGGCGAGGAGCTGCGCAAGTCCGGCACGTTCGGCAGCACGGACGGGAAGGTCAAAGGCGTCTACGGATTCAACATCCGCACGGGCTTGGGCGGGGAGGGAGTCACCGTCGAGCCGTTCGGAAACGTGCGGAAGGACGAAAAGACCGGCCAGACGGTCGTGGACGAGGTTCGCGAGCCAATGGTGGACCTGTTCGACGAGCAGGACTGCGTGCTCGTGGTCGCCGAGATGCCCGGCATAGCCTCGGACGACGTCAAGCTCGACCTGCAAGACGACATTCTCACGATTGCCGCGGAGCGCGGCGACAAGAAATACCGGCGCGAAGTGTTGCTGCCGGCGACGTTTGCGGCTGAGCGCATGAGTTGGAAGTGCCACAACGGGGTCGTCGAAGTCCGGTTCGCGAAGCAGGCTGAGCAGAAACATGGGGGGGCTGGCCAGTGACTGTCGCCACGGACACCACGCTGAGCCTCAAGGTCACCGAGGCGCTCGGCAAGGACGTCGGCCGGGCGCTGGCGCGGATGGACCCCGCCGACATCGCCGCGCTGGGACTGGAGATCGGCGACGTAGTCGAGCTGAGCGGCAAGCGCAAGACGGTCGCGAAGGCCATGCCGGCGTACAAAGAGCAGCGTGGCCGCGCGCGGATTCAGATCGACGGGTTGACGCGAGAAAACGTGGGCGTCGGTCTGGACCAGGCGGTGGAAGTCCGCAAGATCGCCACACGCCCCGCCGTGCGGGTCGTGCTCGTCCCCACGACGATCACGCCCCGGGAACGCGACCTGAAGTACATCGGCAGCCTGCTGGACGGGTTGCCGGTGGTGGCGGGGGACCGCATCCGCGCCACGTTGTTCGGCTCGCGCGCGGCGGACTTCAAAGTGGCGAGCACAGCGCCGCCGGGGCCGGTGACCGTGCGCCCGACAACGGTGCTCGAAGTCGGACGGACGGAGAAGAGTGAGGCCGCGGGGGGTGTTTCGTACGAGGATGTCGGGGGGCTGAAGCCGCAGATCCTCCGTGTCCGGGAGATCGTGGAGCTGCCGCTGCGGTATCCGGAGGTGTTCGAGCGGCTGGGCATCGATGCGCCGAAGGGCGTGCTGCTGCTCGGGCCGCCGGGGTGCGGCAAGACGCTGATTGCGCGCGCGGTGGCGCACGAGACGGATGCCAGCTTCTTCTCGGTGAATGGGCCGGAGATCATCCACAAGTTCTACGGCGAGAGCGAAGCGCACCTGCGCAAGATCTTCGATGAGGCCGGGCGGAAGGCGCCGAGCATCATTTTTCTCGACGAGATCGATGCGATCGCCCCACGGCGCGAGCAGGTCGTCGGCGATGTCGAGAAACGGGTGGTCGCCCAACTGCTGGCCCTGATGGACGGGCTGTCCCAGCGCGGGCACGTGATCGTGCTGGCCGCCACGAACATCCCCAACGCGCTTGATCCGGCGCTGCGCCGGCCGGGGCGCTTCGACCGCGAGATCACGATCCCGATCCCGGGGCGCGAAGGACGGCAGGAGATTCTCGCGATCCACAGCCGCGGTATGCCGCTGGCGCCGGACGTGGACTTGGTGCGGATCGCCGCAATTACGCACGGGTTCGTCGGCGCCGACCTGGAGGCCCTGTGTCGCGAGGCGGCGATGATCTGCCTGCGGCGGCTGCTGCCGGAGATCGACTTTGCGGCGGCGGAGATTCCGTACGACGCACTCCTGCGGCTGGAAGTCCACATGCACGATTTCGTGGAGGCGCTGCGGGAGGTCGAGCCGTCGGCGATTCGCGAAGTGTTTGTGGAAGTGCCGGACGTGCGCTGGGAGCACGTGGGCGGGCTGAGCGAGGTCAAGCAGCGGTTGATCGAGGCGGTGGAGTGGCCGCTGAAGCACCGGGCGCTGTTCGATCGCGTGGCCGTGGCGCCGCCGAAGGGGATTCTGCTTTCGGGGCCGCCGGGTTGCGGGAAGACGCTGCTGGTCAAGGCGGTGGCGAACGAGACGGAAGTGAACTTCATTTCGGTGAAAGGGCCGGAGCTGCTTTCGAAGTACGTTGGGGAGTCGGAGCGGGCGGTGCGCGAGGTGTTTCGCAAGGCCAAGCAGGCGGCGCCGTGCATCGTGTTTTTCGACGAGATCGACGCGCTGGTGCCGATCCGCGGCGCGGGGAGCTCCGATTCGCACGTCACCGAGCGCGTAATCAGCCAGTTCCTCACCGAGCTGGACGGCATAGAGGAGTTGGGCGACGTGCTCGTGCTGGGTGCGACGAACCGGCCGGACATGCTGGACCCGGCGCTCCGGCGGCCGGGGCGGTTCGACGTGCAGCTTGAGGTGCCGCGGCCGGACGGCGAGGGTCGCAAGGAGATCTTTCGGATCGGACTGCGCGGCAAGCCGCTGGCGGAGGGTATCCGCGTCGACGAGTTGGCCGCGGCGACGGAGGGGTGCACCGGGGCGGACATCCAGTCGGCGTGCAACCTGGCCGCGCTCGAGACCATTCGCGAGGCGTTGCGCGATACCGATGAGCCGCCACCCGAGAAGCTGGTCATTCGTCAGGACCATCTGGAACGGGCCCTGGCCGAGGTACTCGCAAGCCGCGAGCGGAATCATGCGTGAGCCGGAGTCTGAGCTGTGCACGCGACTGCCGGCCAGTGGCCCGGGCGTGTACGTGTACTGTTTCGCGCGCGATACGGTTGCCGATCGGATCGAAACCACGGGCATCGACGACGCGGACGTTACGGCGCTGGCGGTGGAGGGAATCGCCGCGGTGTATAGCCCGGTGCCGGTGGGGACCTTCAGCGGGCCGTCCGGCGACGCGAATCTGCGGAACGTGGCGTGGATTGCGCCGCGCGCGCGCCGGCACGAACGGGTTGTCGAAGAGGTGATGCGGTTTTCGCCGGTGTTGCCCGTGCGCTTCGGAACCGTGTTTTCGTCCACGTCGGCTCTGGAGGGCACGGTGGCCGCGAACGCGGGGCCGATCGGGCTGTTTCTGGCGCGCATGGCCGACCTGGAGGAGTGGTCGGTCAAGGCGTTCCTCGACATGCCCAAAGCCGAAGCGTGGCTCGTGGCATCTCAGACGGCCGTCGACGAAACCACCGAGCCGGGGCCGGTATCGCCCGGGCTACGCTATATCCAGGGCCGGCAGTTGCGCGTCGGCGCGCGGCGACGGCTGCAAGACCTGGGCCGTCAGACGGCCGGGGAGGTCGAACGCTTGCTCGCGGCGCACGCCGTCGACATCTGTCCGCTGCGGCTGCAGGACAGAGAAGCGTCGTGGCAGGACCGCCAGATGGTTCTCAACTGCGCGCAGTTGGTATTGAAGGACCGCGTGGCCGCGTGGCGCGACCACGCTATCGAAATCGAGGCCCGGTATGCGGAGCGGGGGCTCAGTCTGAACATCTGCGGGCCGTGGCCGCCGTACAGCTTCTGTCCCTCCCTTCTCGATGGCGAGCAGAGCCGATGAGGCACCTGGTGTACTGCATTCTCCGCGCTCGGCCGCCTTGGCGGGGCAGGCTTCCGGAAGGTGTCGAGGGGACGCCGATCGTGTTGGTCACAGAGGACGCGTTGGCGGCCGCGGTCTCACGTGTGTCGGAACTCAACCGCACTGCGGACGCGGCGCGCGCGACGGCGTACGCCGATGCGATCGCAGTGCTTTTGAGACGCCGCACGGTTCTTCCGATGCGCTACGGGTGTCTCTTGCCGTCTGAGACGCAAGTCCACGAGTTTCTGCGGGTGCGCCGGGCGGAATTCGGTGCGTTGCTCGACCAGGTGGATGGGTGCGTCGAAATGGGCGTCCGCGTTCTGCTGGCGACTGCCGGGCGTCCGGTAGGGGATGATGGCGGCCGGACAAATGAAGTCGGCTCTGGTGTGGCATACCTGGCCGCGCGCCGGGCGGCCTATGCCTGTCGGGACGCCGAGCGCGAAACGGTCGCAGCGGCGCGGTCTGTCGTGGAGCGCACGTTCAGCGGCCTGAGCGTGCAGTCGCGCGCCACCCAGGCGGTCATCGGGCCGCACGTGCTCATGTCGCTGTATTTCCTGATTCGACGCGGGCAGATCGGCGCGTTCCGTGGCGAGTTTCGGCGCCTCCAGGAGCGCGTCGGCTATCGCCTGCTGGTAAGCGGGCCCTGGGCACCATACAGCTTCGTCGCGCCGCAAGAGACGGAAGTCGTGTCATGACTCTGCTGACTACACAAGCCCCACGGACCCCGGCGCGCGCGCCGGATGATCCCCGGCTGGACGGGTACGAGCGACTCTACAACATGCTCTTGGCCAATATACCGTGCTCGGTGCTGCTGGTCGACGATCACCTGCGGGTCGTGGCGGCGAACCACAATTTCCTGGTGAAGGCGCGCGTGTCGGAAGCCAACGTGATTGGCCGGTTTCTTCAGGACGCATTCCCACCGGGCATCTGTGAGCACCTGCACTTGCAAGAGCGCATCGCCGCGGTGTTTCAGAGCGGCGCCACCGTCAAGGGCGAGCAAATGGTGTACCGGGCGCCCGGTCTGCCGACTCGGACGTACTACTACAGCCTGATACCGTTCGGCCAAGACGGCACGGTCGGGCACGTGATGCTGCTCATGGAGGATGTAACCGAGCAGGTGCGGCTCGGGCGCGAGGCGCGCCAGGCCGAGCGCCATTTGGCTAGTGTCGTCGAGAGCGCCACCGACATCATCGTATCCACTGACATTGCCGGGCGTGTGTTGACCTGGAATACGGCCGCCGAAGGGGTGACCGGGTACTCCGAGAGCGAGGTGCGCGACCGCTACCTCTATGAGTTGGCGGCCGAGCCGCAACGCGCCGTGCTGGCGGCGATTCTCGACCAGGCGCCGCGCGAGGGCCGCAGGGAGCCGGTCGAGATTGAGCTTGCGAACCGCGGAGGCGACGCGGTACCGATCGCGTGGGTCATCTCGTCGATGCGCGGCACGGATGGCCGTGTGGTCGGCCTGGTCGCCGTCGGGCGTGACCTGACGGAACGCCGCAAGTTGGAAGCCCGGTTGCTCCAGTCCGAGAAGCTGGCGGCGCTGGGGGTGATGGCGGGCGGCATTGCCCATGAGGTCCGCAACCCGCTGGCGGTGATTTCATCGTCGGCGCAGTTGCTGGCCGAGAAGACACTCACGGCAGACATCCAGCGGGAGTGCGCCAAGTGCATTTGCCGCGCGACGCAGAAGGCGAGCAGCATTGTCGAGGGCCTGCTGTGCTTCGCGCGATCATCCGACCAAGGCGTGATGGAGCCGCTGGACCTGGGGCCGTTAGTCGATGAGGCTCTGGCGCCCGTGGCCAACCAGCTCGCGTCGAGCCAGATCCAGGTTGTCAGGCAGGCCCCGGACCATCCGGCGTGGGTCAGCGGCAACGCGGCGCTCTTGCAGCAGCTTGTCACCAACCTGGTGTTGAACGCCGCGAATGCCATGTCTGAGCATGGCGGCGTGTTGCGCATCGCGCTAACGGAAGTCCAGAATCAGGCCGTACTCGAGATTGCGGACACCGGCGCAGGTATACGCAGTGCCGACCTGCCGCGGGTCTTTGACCCGTTCTTCACGACCATGCCGATCGGTAAAGGTACGGGCCTGGGCCTCTCCATTAGCTACGCCATCGTGCAGGAACACAAGGGCCGGATCGACATCGCCAGCCGCGAGGGCGACGGCACAACCGTGACTGTCGCGCTTCCGCTCACCGCGTTGCGGCCGCCGGGCGGCGACAAGCACCCGTCAGCCCAGTATGGAATCGATTCCATAGTGGCATGAGTTCCATAGGGGAACTCAGGCGTGGATGCGGGGTTGCGGGAGTGGGGACCGATAGAGCGCGGACATGCAGCTGCCGGAGGCCGGCGCCTATATCAGAAGGACGACGCCGCACTGGCACGGAGCTTGCATGAGTTGATCGTAGTCTGTGAACGAAGTGTGCGGGAGCCTGGGCTGACGCACGAGCGAAGATCGGACTTGAAAAGATCGTGGTCGGTTGGCGGCGTGGGACAGGAGCCGCGATGTGAGGCCAAATGTGCTCTAGAGCGTGCCGCGACGCCTGCCGTGAGATGCGAGTGGAGTGGGCAGGGTGGCGGCACGGTGTGATTCCCCGGGGTGATCGTGTCACAAACGGTTTCTTGAGCAACTTTACCTGGAGGTAAGTTCGAATGGCGAAGGTTCAAAAGGCTACTGAGAGTTCGAGTCTGGCCGAGGTTATCGACCGCATCCTGGACAAGGGGATTGTGGTCGATGCCTGGGCCAAGGTATCCCTGGTCGGCATCGAGCTGCTCTCGATCGAGGCCCGCGCCGTAATCGCCTCGGTGGAGACGTACCTGAAGTACGCGGAGGCCGTCGGCCTCACGGCGACTGCGGCAGCCCCGGCGTAACACGCCCGGGCAGACTGCGTTGGGTGAATTATCTGGCGGGGAGGGGCCGCAAATACGGCCCTTCCCGCCGGATTTCCGCGGTCGCGGGCTCGCGCGTCTGGAGGCCTCGCGAAGACCAATGTCGCCGGGGTCGGCACCGCGTTTCGCCGGCAGCGGCGAACACGGCGATACGGAAACGGAGAGCGTGTTGGAAGTCTGAACATTTGAGGAGATGTGAACATGGCGCGTGCGACTGAACAGTGCAAAGCTCTGACCGAGGACGTTTTCTCCTTGGCTTGCGAGCGGCAGAAGGCCGTTACCGACGTGAAGTCCAGGGTGGCGGAGTTTCTGGCGAACAGCGCGGCGGAGCGCCGACAGGCGTTCGGCGTGACGCACGACCGCTTTGTCGGGTGCGTGGAAGGCCTGGCGGAGGAGACGCACCGCTTTCTGGCAACGTGCAACGAAGAGCAGGCCGCTGTGGCCGACGAGCTACGGCGGACAGCGGACGGACTCCGCGAACTGGCGGCCAGTGGCGAGGCCGCGCGTCTCGACACGTTCCACGAAATGCACGAGGGGATCGCCCAGATGTGCGACGACAATGTCCAGGACGTCGCTGAGCTGACGGCCCAGACGCGCGACCTGCTGAGAGAATTCGAGGCCAGCCGGCAGGCGCTGGCTGAGGAGCTGCGCGGGGCGGCGGAAGAGTTGCGGCAGCAATTGGCCGATGACGACAACACGCGGCTGGAGGCGTTTGACGCCGTCCACCAGCGGGTTGCGGGGCGCGTGGCGGACGTGGCGCGGGAAGTGCGACACAAGCTGGAAGAGATGCACAGTGATTCCGTGGCATCCCGCGCGCTCTGGAATGACCTGGCAGTGGCCCGGGCGCGGCTGGAAAAAGGACCTGGCATTGGCGCGGGCCATCGGCCACACGCCAAACCGGCGGCGGGAACTGACGCGGTTCACCACGGACGCGGCCGTCCTGCTCCACGACAACCTGGCCGAACGGCAGATGAAACGGATTGCCCTACTCAGAAGAAACTCCCTCTTCGTCGCGACGCCGCGCGGCGGCGAGACCACGGCCATCCTCAGCAGCCGCACAAGCACGTGCCAGCGGCACGGGGGCGGTCGGGAAAACGGCGCGCGAAGGGTTGAGAAACGCGCGACCGGTGCCCTAGTGGAGGCATTCTCATGCATCTGCAGCACGCGACGGATACGACGAATCTGGCGGACCTGCTCGAGCGGATTCTCGATAAGGGGATCGTGATCGCCGGCGACATCAAAGTGAAGCTGGCAGACGTCGAGCTGCTGACGATCCAGATCCGCTTGCTGATCGCGTCGGTGGACAAAGCCAAGGAAATCGGGATCGACTGGTGGGAGCGGGAGCCGGCGTACTCTTCCCGCGCACAGCCCCAACTGGATGAAAGCGGCGCGGCGGCGCTGTCGGCGCGGCTCGAGCGGCTGGAACGTGCCGTGGGTCAGGCCGAGCCGGTTCCGGTGCGCTGATGGCGGCTGTCATTCAGACTGAAGACGCGGTTCCCAGGACGGTAGGCGCTGCGGAATGAAGAAAAAAGTGCGCACAAAGCGAGTTACGGGGCGGCGAGTCCCGGGCCGAGACCGGGGGCCCGTGGAAGCCGCCGGACCGACCGCAAGGAGTGCCGACCTCATGAGCGAAGCTGTTGAACAACTGACGTCCACACCCGAGACGCGGTTCGCGCCCGAACCCGGGCCGCGGCTCGAGCTCGATCAGCGCGGCATCGTCCCGGAGCCGAGCGACGAGTTCGTGCTTACCCCGTATGTCCAGAACGTGACCGAGCGCGGTCTGGCGTACCTGGAGATTGGGTACCCGGTGCACCTGGCCGGGCCCGCGGGCACGGGCAAGACGACGCTGGCTTTCCACCTGGCCGCGCAGCTCGGCCGCCCGGTCGTGCTGATCCACGGCGATGACGAGTTCGGCAGTTCCGACCTGATTGGCCGCGACGCCGGGTATTCCAAGAAGACGCTCGTTGACAACTTCATTCACTCCGTGCTGAAGACGGAGGAAGAGATGAAGATGCTGTGGGTGGACAATCGGCTCACGACCGCGTGCGAGAAGGGGTTTACGCTGATCTACGACGAGTTCACACGCTCGAAACCGGAGGCGAACAACGTCTTGCTCAGCATCCTGGCCGAGAAGATCCTCAATTTGCCGAAGCTGAGCGTGACCGGCGAAGGCTATGTGGACGTGCACCCCAACTTCCGCGCGATCTTCACCTCGAATCCTGAGGAATACGCCGGCACACACAAGACCCAGGATGCGCTCATGGACCGGCTGGTCACGCTCCACCTCAATCACTATGACCGCCAGACCGAGATCGAGGTCACCATCCGGAAGTCCGGGATCGCGCGGGCGGACGCCGAGCGCATCGTGGACGTGGTCCGCGAGCTGCGCAGCGTCGGCGTGAGCCCCCACCGTCCGACGATTCGGGCCTGCATCACGATTGCCCGGATTCTCGTGCATCGGAAGGCGCACGCCGGCCGGAGCGACCCGGTGTTTCAATGGGTCTGCCGCGACGTGCTGAACATGGACACCGCTTCCGTCACGCACGACGGCGAGCCGGTGGCGATCCGCAAGGTGGATGAAGCCATCCAGCGGATCTGCGGAGGCGGCGCGGCGCCGTCCGCAAAACGGGGCTTCATTGCGACACCAAAGCCGGTAGCGGAGCCCGACTATGTCTGTAACGAAACGTAACCAGCGCACCTTGCGCGATCTCCGGACCCTGTCCGGGCGCGCGGACGAGGCGTCGCGGCCCCACCGGGCGTACATGAAGCTCGCGTGGATCGAGATGGAGAAGACGCGGCGCGGGATCGAGCGGAACAGCGTCGTACGTCGTCTGCAGAAGATCGACGCCCGTCTCCAGGAGATCGAGGGCGAGGCCGACGCCGTCCGGCGCGCGATGGCGGGCGGGGCGGACGGCCTGCGTCCGGCGGCCGTCGAAAAGGGGACCGGGCCTGCCCCGGTACACCGCAAGAAGCGGCAGTTCAGGGTCAAGTACTGAAGCACGATGCGCAACGGGGGCGGTGCGGCGTGAGGACGGCGCAGAAAGGTGGATCGCGTGGCATCGATCCTTGACCGCGTGACCATGGCCCAGCGGGTGGCGCAGCCGGGGGTGGAGGAGCCACACAAGGAATCCCCATCCGTCGAGCAATTGGCCGGCGCCGCGCGGGACTTTCTGCTCCGGACGGTGCCGGACGCGCTCGGCGCCGCGGTCACCAAGCTGGCGGTGATCGACGCCGACAAGTGTCTGTGGGAGGCGGAAGCGGACGTCCAGGTACCGAATGCGACCGTCAAGGCGCTCGGGTTGCCCACGCGGCGGCCCGTCGTGGATACGGAGACGTACCTGCTGCGGCTGGACGCACAACTGAGCATCGTCGCGTACGGGCTCAAGGACTCGGTGGACGCGTGACGCACGCCCTGCGCCACGACCTCGTGAAAGGAGAATCGGAGAATGAAAATCAGATGTTTGGCGTGCGGACACAGCGTCGAGCTGGATGAAGCCTACGACGATTACGAGGGACCGATCCGGTGCTGGGTCTGTGGCGCGGTCTTTGAGATCCGCGCCAAAGACGGGTGCGTCAAGGCGGCGAGAGGTCGCGAGCACGTACCCAGCGCGTCGCTCCCTCAGGCGTTCGCCGGCGCGGAGCTGGCCGAGGATGAGTCAGGCCGTGCGTCACGGCGGTGCGGTGCGGCGGGCAGCCGAATCATAGAAGAACGGTGATGACTCATGGCGACACACGAAGACCACGCCGGCGGAACCTATCTCTACGCGGTGATCGCCGGTGCGGGGGACCGCACCTATGGGCCGATCGGCATTGACGACGAGTTGGTGTACTGCATTTCCTGTGGGGCGGTCGCCGCCGTGGTCAGCGACCTGAAGCAACGGTCGCTGCGGCCCCAGCGGCGGCATCTCGCTGCCCATCAGCGGGTCCTCAAACGCCTCATGGAGGACGGCTCGCCCATGCCGATGTCGTTCGGCGTCATTGCCGACGGGCCCGAGGACATACGGCGAATCCTCGAATTGAACCAGGAGACCCTCGTCGAGCGGCTGGAGCGGCTGAGCGGCCGGGTGGAGATGGGCCTGCGGGTGCGCTGGGATGTAGCGAACCTGTTCGAGTACCTCGTCAACCAACACGAGGAGCTGCGCGCCGCCCGCGATCGGGCGTTTCGGCAGGGCCGCGATCCGTCGGCCGATGAGCGGATGGAGCTGGGCCGGTTGGTCGAACGCCTGCTGGAGGAGGACCGGGCCACGGCCGCCGAGCGCGTCGAGCAGGGCCTGCGTGCCTGTTGCGACGAGATCAAGGAGAACAAGCTACAGGACGAGTGCGAGCTCGTGCGGATGGCGTGCCTTATCGCACGCGGCACGGAAGATGCGTTTGCGCAGGGCGTGGTCGCGGTGGCTGGCCAATTCGATGCCAACTACTGCTTCGACTACAACGGTCCGTGGGCACCGCACAACTTCGTCGACGTCAACCTACAGATGTGAGCGGGGCCGCGGGCACCATGCTGGTCATCGACAGGCTGCTGTGGTTTCCGATGCGAGGCCTCCTACACATCCTGCGCGAAGTCCACAAGGCCGTTGAGCAGGAGTGCGAGAGCGAAGGCGACGCCATCCGGACCGAGCTGCGCGAGCTGTACATGAAGCTGGAGGCGCAGCAGATCACCGAGCAGGAGTTCGACGACGCCGAAGTAGTGCTGCTCGACCGTTTGGATCGAATCGAGGCGCGCGACGCGGGTGCAGGCGATGAGCCGGACGCAGACGAGTAGCGGCCTGGCGAGCCCGCGCACCAAGCCGCGCGATCGCCCGGCGTTCTTGGAGCCGGGCGCGGTCCGCCTGCTGCTCTTTGGCGGCAAGGGCGGGGTTGGCAAGACGACCTGCGCGACCGGCACGGCGCTGCACTGGGCCCGACTCTTCCCGGATCAGGACTACCTACTTGCCTCGACTGACCCCGCCCACTCGCTCCAGGACTGCCTGGCGGGCGCGACGCGGCCGCCGAACCTCGAGGTGCGCGAATTGGACGCCCAGGAGAGTCTCCGCCAGTTCAAGGCGGCGCACGCCGGGCACCTGCGGCAGATCGCCCAACGCGGAACGTTCCTGGACGACGACGACATCGGCAAGCTCCTGGACCTGTCCCTGCCGGGTCTCGATGAGCTGATGGCGTTCATCGAGCTGGCGGCCCTGGCGAAGGGCGGCGCCTACGGCGGCATCATCGTGGACACGGCTCCCACGGGGCACACGCTCAGACTGCTCGGGCTCCCGGACGTGTTGCGCAAATGGCTCGGCGCGCTCGACGCCCTGGTTGCCAAACATCGGTGGATGGTGAAGCTGTACAGCGGCCGGCATCGTCCGGACGACGCCGAGCGGTTTCTGGAGGAGTTCGCGGCGACGATCGAGGGTCTGGCGTCGCTGCTGGCCGATCCGCGCCGGTGTTGCTTCGTACCCGTCACGCTCGCCGAGCCGCTGGTCACGGACGAAACCGTGCGCCTCGTGCAAGCGCTCGAGCGGCTGGGGGTTCCGGTTCGGGAGATTGTGGTCAACCGGGCGTGCCCTGTGGGGGCGGGCTGCCCGCCGAATTGTGCGGATCTACGCGGGCAAGCCGAGGAAATACGCCGCATCCGCGCGGCGTTTCCCGGCTACCGGCTGTGGTCGGTTCCGTTCCAGGCGTTCGACGCGCAGGGCGATTCGCAGCTCGCGGTTTTCTGGGATGGCGTCCGTGACGTGGACCGGCCGGAGTCCGCGGCGTGCGACGCGGACCGAGAATCTCCGGTCGAAGTCCATCCATCGGCACAGGACGGACCAGAGTGGTCGTCGTCGCCGCGGGTGGAGCATCCCGCCCGTCTGCCGGCGACTGAAACGAGCCTGCTGTTCTTCGCCGGAAAGGGCGGCGTGGGAAAGACCACGTTGGCCAGCGCCACGGCGTTGCGGCTGGCGCAGGAGTACCGGGACCGGCAGATCCTGCTGTTCTCGGTGGACCCGGCGCACTCCCTTTCCGATTGTCTGGGGACACGCATCGGTCCCAGCGCGGTCAGGTTGAACGAACGGCTCAGTGCCATCGAAATCGACGCCGAGGGAGAGTTTGCAGACTTGAAGAAACAGTACGCAGAGGAGGTCGAAGGGCTCTTTGAGCGTCTTACGGAGTCGGCGGGGGGGCTGGATGTAGCTTTCGACCGCGAGGTCGCGGAGCGCATCATGGACCTTTCGCCGCCGGGCATCGATGAGGTCATGGCGCTAGCGCGCGTGATCCAGTTTCTCGAAGCGAAGGAGTATGACACGTTTGTTTGTGACACGGCCCCGACGGGGCACCTGATCCGCCTGCTGGAACTGCCGGCGCTCGTCCAGCGCTGGCTGGGGGTCTTCTTTGGCCTCCTGCTGAAGTACAAGCGCGTGTTGCGAGTTCCGCGCATCTCGGAGTTGCTTGTTACTCTGTCCAAACGGCTCAAGGTGTTGCGCTCGTTGCTCGTGGATCCGCACAAGACGAGCCTGCACGTAGTGACGATTCCGACCGAGATGGCGTATGCCGAGACTTGCGATCTGCTGACCGCTTGCCGGCAGGCGGGGATACACGTACCGGCGCTGTTCGTGAACATGGTCCGGCCGGCGGGGGCGTGCCCCGTTGGCGAAGCTCTCACGCGGCAGGAAGCGGGGGTTTGCGCGAAGTTCAGCGCGACGTTCGAGGCTGCGCGTCCGGTGGTCGTGTACCGCGGCGCGTCGCCGCGCGGGCTGGCGCGCCTGACAGAGCTGGGGCAGGCGTTGTATTGCACATGACGTCGACGAGGAAAGTGGTCGTAATCGCATGAATACGGACACACAGTCAACGCAGTGTTTGTCGGCCGAGCAGGAACACATCTCGTTGTGCGAGATCCTGGATCGCGTGCTGACCAAGGGCGTGGTGGTGGTGGGCGAGGTGCTCATCTCCGTGGCGGACATTGATTTGGTCTATCTGGGGCTCCAACTGGTGCTCACTTCCGTGGAGAGTGCGCGCAAGAACGGGGTCGCGGGAGCCCGAGCGCTGCGGCGGGAGGCGAATCATGCGGACGGCTGAAATCGTGCACGCCGAATCGCGGGCCCTGGGCGATTTCGCCGGTGCAATGTCGCCGGCGGCCGCGGCCAGCCCGCCGCGGATCGAGCTGCGGCAGGACGACGTCCGTAACGGCCTGGGGAAGCTGGTCCTCACAGTGGTCGAGCTGCTGCGCGAGCTGTTGGAGCGCCAGGCGATCCGGCGGATCGAGGGCGGGTCGCTGACCGACGCCGAGGTGGAGCGGCTCGGGACGACGTTCATGCGCCTGGCCGAGGAAATGACCCGACTCAAGCACGAGTTCGGGCTACGCGACGAGGATCTCAACCTGGATCTTGGCCCGCTTGGGAAGCTCCTGTGAGCAAACCGTCGGCCCCGTGTGCATATCGAGAACTTCGTCGCGGCCACGCGGAACGGCAGACACCAGGACGATTGAGCCCGTTGGGGTCGACGCGCCACGCCGAAGTACGTCCAGAACGCCGCGCAACGGGCGTTCTGTCCAGGTCGGCGCAGGACCAGCCCGTCACGTGCGTTCTGCTCCGCTGACAGTATGACCGGCGGCGCCCGCGCCCGTTCAAGCGTCCCGCGTGTACCGGCGATGCAGCCCTCCAGCCGGCGTTCTCTTTCGCGAGGCGGACCACGAGTTCGCGCAGGTTCCGGGCGATCTTTGGCCGACCGACCCGTCTGGGCTGGCGCCCTTCCCGCAGTTCCGTGACCGAGCGACAATATGTCTGCGGCGTGACGATGCCGATCACGTCCGCGACGTTGTGGTCGAGCTCCTGACCGATCGCGAGCAGTCGGGCACAGTCGGCTGTGCCGACGCGGCCCGCGTCGATCAGCGTAAGCCTCTGGAGGCCGAGGGTGGCCAGTTGCAGGGCCACTTGCCGGCTGATCTCGTGCAAGCCCACGACGAGCGTGGACAGATCCCGGCTGGCGGCTTGCGTCGTCTTGCGGTGACGCCTGCTCATGCCACACCTCCGGCCTGAACGGCCTGCGACATGCGGACGTGCCCCTTGGGGCCGCACCAGTAGCGCCTGGCCTGCCGGTCGGCCTTGCGCGTCACTCGCGGCCGACCCCGCTTCGGCCGTGGCGGGCCGAGTGGCCGGGTCGGCGGCGGCCTGTAATCCTCGCCCGCCAGGCAGTCCACGAGCCGGTGCTTGAGCTGCACAATGCGGGGCGGGCTGACCTCCAGTTCGCGCGCCAGTTCGGTTTGGCGTCTGGAACCGTGGGTCTGGGCCAGGTAGGCGAACACCCGGCGCGCCGGGCGGCTGGCGTGCTGCTGGCGCAGGATGCCAGGATAATCGAGATCCTGGCGGCAAGCCTCAAGCGGGTTTTTGACCCGGCGATCGGCCAGCACCTCCGACAACGGCAGCCGGTGCTCGCCCCCCCGGTGTCCGCACGCGGCACCACTCGTCGAACGAAACGACGCGCAGCCGCTGGCGCTGCTGGGCGGTCGGCGAGAGCAGGTCCTACGTGTCGGTGCCGGCGAGCTGGCGGCCCGCGGCGTGGGCCCGGCCGAAGAACGAGACCAGCGCGAACGGTGTGAGCAAGGCCAGCTTGCCGCGGGCTGCGGCGCTCAAGCTGTAGCGGAAGATCTGGCCCGGGATGTCGGCCACCGCGTCGTCGCGGTGGCGACGGGCAAACCGGCGGGCAAAGCCCTGGGCCCGGCGGGTCAGCTCGGAGAGGTTTTCGGTGAACCAGGCGTGCGCCGTCGTAAGTGGCGCGCTGACTGTGGCCACCGGCACCGCCGGCTGAATCCACCGCGTTTTGTTTGCTACGCGGCGTCCGGTGGCCGATTCTACAGCGGGCGCGCAGCGGGGGCGCGAAAGGCGGCCGGAACCCGCTATTCCGGCGACCAGCGCGGTGCGCATAGCGGGCGCGCGGTGCGAATAGCGGCCGCGCGAGGGCGCGGGCCGCTACGGGGTCGGTGCGGTGCGGGTCCGGAATCGGAATGTGTTTTGGTATTCCCCGCCCCCAGGGTGGGCGGCGTTGTGC
>PMMM01000113.1 GCA_003162245.1 Phycisphaerales bacterium | reverse complement strand
TGGCACACTTGGCACTCTTCCCCCGCCCGCAGCCCCAGGCCGGTTTTTATCCGGAACATCGCCAACTGCTTGGCACTCTTGCCGCCCTTGCCCGCCCGCACCCGCCCCGTACGCGGGCACCCGCTACTCCCCGACGACCTGCACGACCACCTCTCGCTGTCGCCCGCGGGTGTCGAAGTCGAGCAGCACGATCTGCTGCCACGTCCCCAGCGTCAGCCGCCCGTCGACCACCGGCACCGCGAGCGACGGCCCCAGCGCCGACGCCCGCACGTGCGCGTGCCCGTTGTCGTCGTGCCACGTCGCCTCGTGCTTGTAGTACTCGCCCTCCGGCGCGATCCGCTCGAAGAACGCCTTCAGGTCGTGCGTCATCAGCCCCGGGTCCGCTTCGGTCGTCGTGATTCCCGCCGTCGACCCGACCACAAACACGACCGCGACGCCGTCGCGCACCTTTGACGCCGCCACGACGTGTTCCACCTCCGCCGTGATGTCCGCCACGTCCGTATTCCCCCGCGTGCTGACGCGAATCCGCTCGCCGTACGTCATCGCTCGGTTCCTTTTTGCCCGCCGCGGGCCGGGCCACTATGATACCGCCACGTCGCGTATCATCGTTGCGACCCGTGAGGCTGGAAACAGGGACCCGCGCGACCATGACCAACCTGATCTCCGACGACCATCGCGTCCTGATCGACGGCGTCCGCGATTACGCCCGCGGCGAGCTGCTGCCTCTCGACCGCCAGTGGGACAAGGACGAATCCTCCTGCTGCGCACGGCTCGCCCAGCTCCACGAGATGGGCCTGATGGGCCTGCGTGTGCCCGAAGCGCTCGGCGGGCTGGAATGCCCAATGCCGGTCTACGCCCACATCATCCGCGAGCTGTCGTACGCCTCGCCGTCCGTCGCGGTCACGATCGGCGTGCACAGCATGGTGTGCGAAGCGGTCAAGATGTTCGCCCAGCCCGCGGTCCGCGAAGCGCTGCTGCGCACTCTGCTGGCGCCGGACAACTTGGCGGCCTTCGCGATCAGCGAGCCGGACGCCGGCTCCGATCCGGGCTCCGCCAAGACGCGTGCCGAGCGGGCCGAGGGCGGCTGGAAGCTCTCCGGCAACAAGTTCTGGGTTACGAACGGGCTGACCGGTCGCTGGTTCGTCGTGCTCGCCCGCGACCGCGAGTCCAGCCCACGCAAGGACCTCAACATGTTCCTGCTGGACGCCCGGCAGGATGCCATCGAGCGCCGCTCCATCCACGGCAAGATGGGGATTCGCGGGTCGGAAACCGCCGAGATGCGGCTCGACGGCGCGTTCGTCCCCGCCGACCACCTGCTGGGGCACCCCGGCGACGGGCTGAAGATCGCGCTGTCCGCGCTCGATGGCGGTCGCATCGGCATCGCCTCGCAAGCGATCGGCATCGCCCAAGCGTGCGTGGATCTGATGGTGAGTTACGCAAAAGAGCGGCGGCAGTTCAACCGCCCCATCGCGGATTTCCAGGCCATCCAGTGGATGATCGCCGACAGCCAGACCGAGCTGGATGCGTCCCAACTTCTGATCGACCGGGCAGCGCTGCTCAAGGAGAGCGGGGTCCGGTTCACGCGCGAGGCGTCGATCGCCAAGCTGTACGCCAGCGAGGCGGCCAACCGCATTGCCTATCGCGCGGTGCAGATCCACGGCGGCACCGGCTTCGTGAACGAGTGCCGCGTGGAGCAGCTCTACCGCGACGCGCGCGTCACCACCATCTACGAGGGGACCAGCGAAATCCAGCGCCTCGTCATCGCGCGCGAGGTGCTGAAATAGCGCAGAGAGAAGGGGCCAGGAACCACTTCCAGGCGCCGCCGGAGCGCGCCGCGGAAAAGAAGCTCCTGACCCCTTGCCGTCTTGAGCCCGCTTACGGGCAGGTCGTCCCGATCAACGCCACGAACGGGTCGATGTCCGCAAACGTCACGTTGAAATCGCCATTGCAGTCAGCGTTGGTCCAAGGGCAGTTCGGATGAGCCTGATCCCATGCCGATTCACTACCGAGGGCCGCGACAAACGGGTCGATGTCGGCAAACGTGACTCTCCCGTCGCAGTTCGTGTCGCCCGCACAATTCAGGCGCCCGGGCCAATAGGCGGTACCAAAATCCTCAACAGCGTTTGGGTCACTTTCCAGGGCCACGTCGCCCACAAGCCACGCGTACGTATCCGGCACGGCCACCTGGCCAAGGTCCAACGTGAAGCTGCCGCCCACGGGCACAGTCAGTGGAGTCGGCGGGACACTAACCGGTGTCCCGCCCTGGAAGTTGCCTAGGTCGTACCAGTACGCCATGTCGATGTCCTTCCAGGCCTGCAGGTTGCTGACCACGATGGGCTCGTTCGCGTCGTTGTAGCAGCGGAACCTCGCGCGGAGCGAACTGGTGCTCTTGTCATTCATCGCGCTGAACTGCGCGAGAACTCGCATCAGGCGTTGAAAGAACGTCGGTCCCACGATCTGGTTGTGGTTTGCATCGGTCCAATAGAATTCTCTCAGGTTGTCCAGGAGCGGGACGCTGCCGGGGATGTAGTACAGCCGGATCGCACTCCCAGACAGGATCGGCACCCTCAGGTCCTGGTCCCAGGCTCCCAGTCCGTCGCAGAGGTTCCACGCCGGAGGATTCCCGCCGAAACCGTGTACTGCACCATACACCTCATCAGCCTGAAAATCGTGCGCGCTGGTCCAGGTGGGAAGCCAGAAATCTGCGTGGAAATCGTAGGCCGTGTGCGCGGTCGTGTTGCGGATTCTCTTCATAGCGCCCGCAATACATCCCCAACTCGTCAGGACGTCAATAAACTGATCGCCGGCGGAGAATTGGCTTGCATCGTCCTCGAAGGTCCACGTCAGCTTTGTGACGCCGACCGGGAATGGCCGGTTCGGATCGGGTGAGCACCGAATCTCGACTCCGCAACTGCGCTCCAGATCGTACGTGCCGCCAACATCTAGTGGCGGGGCGAAACACGAGTTCGGTCCGACCAACGTGCGGATACTCGGCGGGGCCTTCATGAACGGGACGGGGCTGACCGTGACAAGCTGGGCGTAGGGTGCACTGCCGACGTTGCCATTGGGGTCCGTCGCACTCCAGTGCACCCACGTGTCGCCGTTCAGAAACTGCGCCGGCGCATCGTTGCTCACCACAATTGACCCCAGGGGCGCGCAATTGTCGCTCAACCCTTGAGGCGCCCCGAGTGGGACGTTCGTGGCATAGCAGACATTCGGATCCGGTCGCACGAGCAGGTCAGGCGGCGGGGTTATGTGCGGTGGCTCGTTGTCCGTAATCGTCACGTCGAACCAGCAGTCGGCTTGACGCCCGAGAGAGTCAGTCGCCTTGGCCCACACGCGCGTCCACCCCTGCGGGAAAACGTGGGGGCTGGTGATCTCCTCGCCCGCGATCGCGTATTTGATGGTCACGGCCGGGCAACCGGTCGCCAGCGCGACGAATTGCACGTTACAGTCACACCTGCCGGGCGCGGTGAAGCGGTCGATGGGCGGGGGACACATGATCGTGAGCGGCGGAGGGTCCGTGCTGGACAGGTTCGCGGAATAGTGCAATCCGCATGGGACGCTCGTAAGCACGCTGGGGCTCACGCTAAACCAGTACGTGCCCGTGCCCATGGGCCCCGTCGTGACGATCACGTCCGTGCAGGCATCGCCGGATGCCGACGCAACGACCTGGTAGGCGTCGCAACCGGCACTTCCGTCGATCACGGCGATCTGTACTGGGAACTCCGCCCGCACCGTCCACGCGAAGTCGAGACACTCGGTCGAGACATACTGGTACCAATCCGTGTCGTGATGCTCGCTGCCGCTGAGCAGGTACGTTCCAGATTGACCGCAAACCGTCTCGCCCGGCGCGATGCCCGAGAAGACCGGCGGCTCGGAGTCGCAGCCGCCGTTGTAGGTGTCGACGTAGCCGTCGCCGCACGCCGGCTCGCCCTCGGACACGCCTCCCGGCGGGCATTCAACGCAGCCCGGGGCGATGATCTGATCCGCCGGGTAGCGCGGCTGGAGTTGATAGCCCTGCGTGCAGGTCCCCGACGTGTCGAACTGGCCGAAGATACCGATCATGTCGAACGTCCCCGTCGGGATGGGCGTCCCGACTAGAGGGATAGACCGGGTGGCGATGCGGATCACTAGCACACCGGTGCTGTCCGTCGCCGTGTATGTCCCATACGCCCAGTTCGCGCCCACCGAGTTCGGATCGATCGTCAGGCAGTTCACGCGGACCAGCTTGCTCTCCAGAGCTTCCGCGGTCAGGCTGCCGTTCGCGAAGTCGGCGGCAGTGACCACGATGGGAGCCGGCTCGCCAGGGTGCCCCAGGACGGGAGGCGTGTTGAAGGGCGCCACGAACTCCGCCAGGCAGTCATACGGGCTGATTCTGCCTTCCAGCGTGGTCTGGTCGCCTTCACCGATGAGGCCCAACAGGGCGTCGATGTCGGCATTGGTACCCCACACCGTCAGGCCGCCCGTCGCGTCCTGGACGTGGAGGGTCTTATCGCTGGCGCTGTTGACCAGGTCCTGCGTGCTCGACAGGATCACGTTCGCGATGCGAAGCGGCGTGCCGGGGGGGTAGCTCTTCGCCTGGCCGATGGTCATGTCAAAGAGGCACGGGTTGGGCGTGCACGACGTGCCATCGCCCCTATAAGTGCCGCCGGCCACGGCGCAGGCCGCGGGTGGCTGAATCGAGCAGCTCGTGACCTGGCAGCACGCGCCCATGTCCGCCTGGCACAGGCCCATCACGCACGTCGAGCCGTTGCCGTTGTAGCGGCCGCCGACCGCGGCGCAGTCGGCTGGGGCTATGCCCGCAATGCACGAACCGCTGATACAGCACGCGCCCGTTACTCCCGTCATCGCGGTGGCAGCGATCTCGACGTTGTCCACGCGGTCCGTGCCGCCCGGGACGACCAAGGTGCCATTGGCGCTGACGGTCGAATTGTCGGCCAGCCGGAAGTAAACCGCCGCTTTGTTGTCGAGCGCGGTTACACCGCTCAGGTTCATCGTGAATGTGTACGCCGGATCGCGCGGGGGCGTCTAGCTCCAAGGTGCGTTCGGTGCCGCATTCGCCAACACGCTGTACTGGGAGCCAAGCTGCGTGAACGTGCTGCCGTCCGTGCTGTACTGCAGCACAAAGTACCGCGGTCCGGTGTTGCTGCTGGTCTGATCCCAGCTAACCGTTACTCCCATATAGCCGAGCGTCCTGGTCTTGAACTCGTAGTAGTCGCCCACGCCCCAATTGGTCGAACTGAACGACTCGACTGATCCGTTGCCCGTCGGGTTGTTGTAGGCCGTGTTCGGGTCGGCGTGCACCCCGTTGGCCGCCGATATCCCGGCAAACGCGTATGCGCCCGATTCGGGCGTGTGCGGGCCGGCGTTCACCGGCACGCTCGCCTCAAATGTCCATAATGCCAGATCGGCCGCCTGACCACTCGCCGTCATCGCGAGTGTCAAAGCCAACAAGATCGCACCAATTACATGGCCCTTCATGTCTTGCTCTCCTTCTCTTAGCGTCCCAGGGTTCCGAACGCTCCAATGTTGATCTCGTGTGTCGACACGAACTCACCACCCGCCCACACCGGAAGCTCGTCGGCCGCTACCGACCGTCGTGGCGTCGCTGGGCGCCCGCGGAGAACCACGGCTGCCCCCCCGCTCTCGGCTCGGTGACACCCCCTTCCGCTGTTGCCGCATGCCCGCCGTAAGCGCTGGCGACGCCTGAGATTCTCATCCTTAGCACGATGCCCCCCGGCGCCTGCTGCGCCGCCGCCTTAACGCCCGCGTACGTGCGCACGGTCCTCCGGCCGACCAGAGCGCTTCTCGTTGTTGTGCTCTCTCGCGCCATGCCCCGGCAGCGGTCATTCGCGAAACCGCGTGCCTCTCCAACACGTGACCCTGACGTTTCACTTCGCCCGAACCAAGCGCGCCGTTCGCTTCTTACGATGTGTACTCCCGGTCAACGTCGCGCAAAGTGCCTGAATGCACAATAGCAACCCGAGCTCGTCGCTTCAAGGGGTATCGTGGATCGCAGACCACCCCCGGTCCCCACCTCCGCCTTCCCGTCAAAACAACGCAGGCCGGCGAGGAACTCACCGGCCTGCAGAGGATTCATTCGCTCCGACGTTTCGGACGCACGCCCACCCTTACGGGCAGGTCGTCCCGATCAACGCCACGAACGGATCAATGTCCGCGAACGTCACGTGCGTGTCGTGGTT
>PMMM01000116.1 GCA_003162245.1 Phycisphaerales bacterium | reverse complement strand
GAAATAAACAGGATGCGTATGAACTCGCGCTGGGCTTCCTGCTCGGCTACGGGCTGATCACCAAGTACGTGCTGAGCGGCAGTCCGCAGGCGCTGGGGAAGGGCCAGCAGCTCCAGGGGCAATTGGCAAAGTACCAGGGCCCACTCGGGCTGACGGCGATCGCGCTCGCCATCCTGTTCCTGCTGACGCGGCTGATGCGCTAAACGGCCGTGCCGGGGCGGGATGAACGGGAATCGCCGTCTAACGGTACGCCCCGGTCAAGCACGTTCGTAATCGCCGCGGCGGAGAACCCCATTCATCTGTGTGCCGAGCTGGAGCGCCGACGACCATGGAACTGACCACGTATTTCGCCTACGGCTCGAACATCAACGTCTCGTACCTCAAGCACTATCTGGAAGCCTGCAAGACTTCTCCCGCCGGCGTCCAGAATGAGCAACGCGCCATCCTGCACGGCTGGCGCCTGAGAACCAACTGCGTCACGGAATCCTCCGGCGGAGCGGCGAACATCGAGCCGCACCGGGGCTCGAGCGTCGAAGGCGTGGCGATGGAAATCTCGCCGGCGGTGCACGAGGTGCTGCGGGCCAAGGAGGACTGGCCGGACGGCTACAAAGAGGTCGCCGTGTCCCTGGAGCTGCCCGGTCCGCCCAAGACCGAGCGCACGGCCGTGACTTACGTCGTTACGGACAAGTACGCGCTTCCGTTCGATGAGCCCGTCTCCGTCGAATACCGGCACATCATTCTGACGGCCGCGCACCGGCTCGGCTTCAACGACGCCTATCAGCAGTACCTGC
The DNA here is from genome assembly GCA_003162245.1 of Phycisphaerales bacterium. Lineage (GTDB taxonomy): Bacteria > Planctomycetota > Phycisphaerae > UBA1845 > Fen-1342 > Fen-1342. The sequence goes on along the minus strand of PMMM01000116.1, from coordinate 2,772 downwards.
GCACGCTGCTGGTCCCCTTTGTCCAGCACAAGAAGATTCGGCTGATGAAGGGCTGAAGTGCCGCCCACGCGCCCCGTCGGTCCGCCGCGGCCTGAAGCTCTACGAGCCCCAAGACCTGCACGCGGCGCTGACCGCCGCCGGCTTCCACGACTTGCAGACCACCACGGCCGCCGACCGCCACCGCGAGTTCTTCTGCCTGGCCGCCACCTGCCTCTCCTCTTTCCCGCACCCGGAGCGTGAAACTCGCGCCCGCCGCTCACCGGCGCGGCCGACGACATCGGCGAACCACGCATCCGAACACCGCGACGTGACCGAAACCACGCACGCCGAACGCCGAAACGTCACAATTCCTGCGGATATCGTGCGATCATCAGCGACCTGCTGGGTGGTATTGCCCATTGTCGTGCCTCATCGGAGCCCCGATAGGGTGTGCTGGCGGCGGACCCCGTACATGCCGCCCAGAGAGGCCGTCACCATTGCTCAGACGCGAGCCCGTGCGCACAACGAATGCGCCAGGCATGACAGCGTAGCGGCGGCGCGCCCCACGCGGCGGCCAAGGTCACGTTGGTCGGGTTGTCAGACGCTAGGTCGCGGCCTGCGACGGCAGAGGACGCGGTGTTAGACCATCCGAACGATCCGGACGCAAAGCTGCTTCCGTTCCGACGATGCACGCGCACATTCCGCGCCCAGCGGGGAACACGAGGCGTTCCCCGGGCGCTCGCGACCTGCTCATGCCGTCGGAACGTCTCGAACCAGCCTGGTTCTGCCCCTGACACCCGGGAAAAGCGTGAAAACGTCGGGTGTGCAAGGGGCCTGGCGCCGTACAACGGCCTTGCACGGCCCGGCAGCGGAGCCGGGCGAAGTCATCCGGGAAATCTCAGCCAAGGGAGAATCGAAGACATGCGCAACAGTACTTTTTGGCTTTTCAGTTCGATTTGTGCCCTCATGCTCCAATTACAACTAGCTGGATGTGGATGGGGCGATCCAACGGAGCCACAGCCTGTAGAATGGCCGATCGCCAAGGACGTTTTCACGACCGCCCAGCAGCAGATCCTCCCCGTCGGACTATCCACAGACACGCCGCAGATTGAGCCGACAGACGTAGCGCTATACGAGCAATACGGTTACAGCATGTGGCTGGCCGAGAACGGCACAAATTACAGCCAGGATCCCGAAAAGCCGCGACCTTACGATAAGCGGACCGAACTTGCCCCCACCTACACAGGCGCACCCAATGCCGCGCGTCTATTGTCCTTCTTTTCCATAAGCGACATTCACATCACCGACAAGGAATCCCCGGCTCAGCCGATCTACGTCGGCTCCAGTGCATTGTTCGGTCCAAGCTCCGCGGGTCTTTTCGTATCGTCCTATTCGCCGATCATCCTCTCGACGACCCACGTCCTCGACGCCGCCATCCAGACGGTCAACGCTCTGCACAAGAAATCGCCCTTCGACTTCGGTATCTCTCTCGGTGACGATATCAACAACAACCAGTATAACGAGTTGAGATGGTTCATCGATGTCCTGGACGGCCAGGTCATCATCCCCAGCTCCGGCGCTCACGCCGGAGCCTGGACCATCGACTATCAGAAACCTTACAAGGCCGTCGGGCTCGACCGGGCGATCCCGTGGTATCAGGTCATCGGCAACCACGATCAGTTCTGGTCGGGCATTGCCTACGAGAACACGAAAACCCAGCGGGCCCATGTCGGGGATACCATCATCAACCTGGCACTGTCGCTCTCAGATCCGAATTTCTTCTTTGACACGAGTTTCCTAAATGAGACCGGTTTCTACATGGGCGTGGTTGATGGCTCGACTCCTTATGGGAATATCATTGGGGCAGGGCCGGAGCAGGACTTTCCTACCGCCCCGACGGTCGTCGCCGACGCAAACCGCCACGCCCTCGCAACGAGCCAGTCCTCACGCCTGAATTGGATGAGTGAGTTTTTCACAACCACTTCGAACCCGGTCGGTCACGGCTTCACTCAATCTAACCTCGACAACGACTTTGCGTGCTATACCTTCGAGCCGAAGTCGAATATGCCGCTCAAGGTCATTGTGCTTGACGATACCAACAAGAAGAGCGACTCCCTGGGATGTGCGGCGTATTATGGCACCGCTGGTCTCGACCAGACCCGGCTCGACTGGCTCAGAGACGAGCTCCAGAAGGGTCAGGACGAAGGCCAGCTCATGATCATCGCGGCGCATATCCCCATCAGGCCGCAAGCGGGCCTCACGGACAACGCGCCCACGTACGGTTTTTACGACCGTAACCTCGAAAGGTCGTTGCTCGCCATTCCCAACGCGGATCCGAACGTCACTCTGACCCTCCACTCTTATCCGAATCTCATCCTGTGGATCTCAGGACATCGTCACTTGAACACTGTGACGGCCCAGCCGTATAATGCACTCGACTTCAACGACCATCCCGCGCAGAGCTTTTGGGAGGTCGAGACGGCCTCGCTCCGCGACTTTCCCCAGCAGTTGCGTACCTTTGACATCCGCCGCAATAGCGACAATACGATTTCGATCATTGTAACCAATGTCGATCCCGCAGTTGTCGAGGGGTCGCCCGCGGCCAAGTCGCGCGGGTATGCCATCGGCGCCGCGCGGATCTTCGGTGCCACCCCCGCCATTCTCGCGGATACGACGTCCCATGCGTACAATGCCGAGCTTGTGAAACAGCTCAGCCTCGAAATGCAGGCGAAGATCGCCAATTACGGATCACCAATCGAGTCCGCCGGCGACTAGAGCAATTTCACTTTTCCC
>PMMM01000221.1 GCA_003162245.1 Phycisphaerales bacterium | reverse complement strand
TAAGCGGAATGCGTATTACTCGGCAGGCCCGGCCCAGCCTTGTTGATGGCGATGACCCGGTACTCGAGTTCCTTGGCCCGCGTCTAATCGGTCAGGGGGAGTTCCGAGTCGACGTCCGTCGCCACGTCGTTCCACGGACCGGACGGGCGTTCGCGGCGTTGGACGCGCCAAGCCGCCGCCGGGGCAGGATGAGCGGCGCCGTTGGCCGTTAGGCCGTTCGTGACTTCCTGCGCCAGGGCCGCGATCTGCGATTCAGTCCTTGGAAACGTCGCCATCCGGCACGCCCCTTTTCCGCGGGCTGTCGATATTGCGCATTGTCCGCTCCGATGGTCAGCGAAGCAAGCGCAGGACGTGTCGCTGGCCGCGGGCAGCGTCGCGCCTCGATTCACCGACGACGCCACGCATGTCGCCAGCGCTACAGTGGCCCGCGCCGACGCCATCGTCTCCTGGAACTTCAAGCACATCGTGCGGGTCGACAAGATGCGCGCGTACAATCACGTGAACCTGCACATGGGTTTCGGCCTGCTGACGATCGTCTCGCCCCTGGAGGTGCGGATCGATGAAGACGACCAAGACTGAGAAGGACTTCAACTGCGTCGCGTTCAAGCGGCAGGCGCAGACCCCGCATCTACGTGGCGATCAAGCAGCTCTCACCGCCCGAAGAGATCGCCTATTCTCAACAGGCCACGGAGCGCGGCCTCTTGGGCGACTGGTGGCGCAGAAACCAGCCGCCGCCGCGCCTCGTGTGACAGCCGCCGTTCTCGCGTCACTCGTAGCGGACGCGCAAGCGCCGAAACTGGCGCAACCAGCTCAGCGTGCGTTCGATGACCCAGCGGTACTTTCCCAAGCCGCTGCCGGCGGACCCGGAGAGAAAACCCGCCCGCTAGCACCCGCCCGTTCGCCCCCGCCCCGCGGCGTCACCCGTCTCAGCCCCTGGCCCCCTGCGCGCCCTGGACCGTGGAATCTCCGTGACCGCCCACGGCCTCTCACCACGCCGCCGGGTTCGTCATCGCTGGCCCGCAGTATGTTCCGTTGACTTGTCCGAGCCTGATGATAGGCTATAAGTCTGAGTGTGGACCGACCGATGAGGTCCACGTGGTCCCCGATAGCTCAATCGGTAGAGCACCCGGCTGTTAACCGGGTTGTTGTAGGTTCGAGTCCTACTCGGGGAGATTGGATATGCACAACCCCGCCGGAAGTCCTGGCGGGGTTTCATTTTGCGCCAGCCCCAGCAGGTCCGTCTCGACGACGATTTCCCGCCGCTGAGCGTCCGCCATGATCCGCCGGCAGAAGGCGAACAGGGCCTTTCGCTGGGTCTCCACGTCCTGGCTCTCCAGGAAGCCAGCCAAGTCGTTGACCCGCTCCAGTAGCGTGGCCGCGATGGCGTCGGCGTCCAGGTCGCTGCCGACCACGCGGACGATCTCTTCCCGCTGGGTGGTCAGGACGAGCAACTCGTCGTCGATCTCGGCGAGCTTCTGCACCACCAACTGATCGTGCCGGTCGAGCACGCCCTCGGCGATGCCGTCGATCAGCCGCCGCTTCTTCTGCTGGGCCAGGGCGATGTCGCGGTCAATCCTGCGGGTGTCGAGCACCTCGCTGCGGAGCAACTGCCCCAGGCGACCCACCAAGTAGGCCCGGAGCGCCGTGCGAAATTCGTCGGTTGAGACCCGCCGCTGGATCTCGCCGAAGATGAATTTCTTCAGCTTCTCGACGTTGATGCACCACGAGTCGCAGCGGGCGTCAGTCCGTCCCTGGCCCCGGCCACAGCACTCGTAGTAGTAGTACGTCCGCCCGCACTTGTTGCGGGGCCGGCATTGATAGTGAGCCCCACAGTGCTTGCACGTGATCGCGGACGAGAACAGCATCAACCGCCGCTGGCCACACCCGACCCGTTTTGATCGCCCGCCAGATTTGCGGAAGGTCTGCTGGACCCGCTCAAACAGCTCGGCGGGAATCAGGGCTTCGTGGGTATTCTCGACGACGACGATCTCGCTCACGGGGTTCCGCTGGAGCTTCGTGCCCTCGATCTGATTGCGGACGCCAGCCAGCTTGCGACGGACGCCGTAGCGCGTGTGGCCGATGTAGGTGACGTTCGTCAAACACGACCGCACCGTCGTCGTCTTCCAGGGCTGGCCATTGATCGTGTGGTGACCGGCGGCGTTGAGCGCCGCTGCGATCCGTCGCAGACCCCATCGCTCGTAGGCTCGTTTCTGGAACATGAAGCGGACGGCGTCCTGCTCGCCCGGGTCACCGGGGATCAGGACGACGTGATTCTGGTCACCCTTCAACTGACCGCGTTTCAGAACGAGGGGCTGACCGTTCACGATGACGGGCTGCCGGTTGTTGTCCACGACCTGCCGGGCGTATCCAAGGGGACCGACCGACGGCCAGAAGCCGTTCTGCACGAGTGCCTTCATACCACGCCTCACGTCGGTCGAGAGCCTGACCAGGAACTCTCGGTTTTGGTACGCGGAGATGTAGCCCAGGAGACCGTCGGCCATCGTCCCCTCGCCCCGGATCGGCTCCGTGGCGCTGATGATCCTAACGCCGGCTCGGGCCAGTTCACGCTTCTCCGCGATGAAATCGTCCGGGGCCACGCGGCTGAACCGTGAGAGCGACCAAACGACGATGTGCTCCACGCCGTCGGGGTTGCCGCCAAGGATCAGTGCCCGCATGCGGCGATAGCCGGGGCGGTCGAAAGTCTTACCGCTTACGCCGTCGTCGGTGAACCAGTCCGCCACCTCCAGGTTTTCGTGCTGCGCGAACTCGACGATGGCCTGGCGCTGCGCCGGGACGCTGGCATCCTGCCGGTCGGTCGAAGCCCGTAGGTAGCCGTAGATCCGTTTCACGCCGGCCGCTCCTCGTCTGCAGCGTTTGGCCGGCGTGTGTTCGCGCCGGCGCCGCCGACTGTCAAGTTGCGTCCGTTAAGAACAGGGGCGTGATGAGCCAGCCACTCGGCGAGCAGCAGGTCGCCGATAGCGGCGACAAAGTCGGCAACGGCTTCGGCGGGATCAACCGCGTTGGCAGGGACAATTTGAACGATGAGTTTACGTGTTGGCGACCGACCCGCCTTTGCGGGCACGTGGTCGGCGACAGGCCGCGATGGGCGCATAGCACCACTCCGTAAGAGTGGTCCCTGCGTCTAGGTCGCGGGTCTGCGTGCGCAGCTACGCGAAAGTTATGCCGGTTTGCCCCGAACGGAACGCCGGGCGGGGGCCGATGGGACCGAGATCACAGATACATTATGTCATATATCACCGCTCCCGGCAAGCCCGTCATGTGTGAAGTCCACATACATACAGAGTTGTCGATCTTCGCACCCGCTATACCACTCGGGTCGGGAACCGTGGCGGCGCTGCCGATGTCAAGCATTTGGGCCTTGCTGGCCCTCCACCAATGTCAAGCATTTCAGCCTTGGCCCTTCCACGCATGTCAAGCATTCGGGTCTTGCTGCCCCCCGGTGTCGAGCATTGGGCCGTGCTGGCCCCCACCAATGTCAAGCATTTCAGCCTTGGCCCCCCCACGCATGTCAAGCATTCGGGTCTTGCTGCCCCCGATGTCAAGCATTCGGGTCTTGCTAGGCGGAACCTACAGTCCATGAGCGCACGCATAGGTCCGCACGCGAAGCAAAAAAACGCAAGAATCTGGTTGACAAACTGCGGGCGATAAGACAAAATATTGTCGGCATACAAACTTGGGGCTACGGCCCCAGCCCGCAGAGACCACTGCGACCCCGATTGCCACGCAAACTTTTGTGGCTCGTTTGCCACAGCCTAGACGCGTATGGGGTTGCTCCTGATAAGGGAGCGACATTATGCGCTCGTCTAGGAAACCGCCGTTTTCGTCAAGCCTAACACCTGACTCTTCATTCTCCCGGCCGGCCTTGCCTCTTGGAGCGGCGTCCCCGCCTCGGCAGGCCGGCGCACTTCCCGGATCTCCCAGCGATGGGAACACTCGTTCAAGGCGACGCGGTCACGCCGGGGATCGTCAGCCTGCGGATGCCGCGCCCAATCCGCCGGCGGGTAAAGACCGGCCACGGTCCCCTGGCGCCAAGCCCGAAAGGGTGATCGATCAGGCGGACTTCATCGCTGATTTGATGGGTATCAAGCGGGCGATGGAGGTGGAGAAGGACAGCGGTCTTCAGGCCGGTGAAATCGCCGCGAAGTGGATTGGGGACGCCCGTTACAGCAGGTTTCTGAATGCGTCCGTCTTCGCCCGCGAGTTGAAGCGGCACACGGGCGTCGAGCGCACCGACCGGCAGATCCGCGATTACGTCGAAGCCTACCGCGAGCACCGGTTTCACCTGCGTTCCGGCGCGACCTTTCCGAACCTCGGCACGTCCCACCTCGCACAGATCGCCAAGGCCCGCTGCACGTCCGACGCGGAGCGATTGGAACTTGCCCGCCGGGTGAACGAGCAGAAGTGCTCCGTGCGCCAGATCCGCACGCTCGCGGCGTCCCTGCACGCCGAGACGACCCGCGAGCGGCGCCGCATCGACGTGGTGCCGACTGAGGCCAAGGTGCGCGTGATGGACGGGCGGGATCTGCTCGCCGAGCAGGCTGACGGCTCGGTCGAGTGCCTGATCCTGGACCCCCAGTGGAGCCCCTCGCCAACGTGGAAGATCTGCGCCGGTCTGGCCCGGGTAAGTCAGCCGGCCGACTGGGTAGCTCACCTGGTCGAATGCCTGGCAGTGGCCCGTGTGAAGCTGGCCCCCGAGGGGCTGATCCTCCTGCACTACCGGGCGTCCGCACTCCTTGACCCTCGAATACACGCTGCCATCGAGCGCCTGGGCTTCAAAGACGCGGGCGAGTTCATCTGGCAGAAAGCCTACGGTGCGTGGCAGGACTCCGGCACGCCGCTGGCCGTGGCTCATGAGAAGGTGGTCCTGATCTGCCGGCGGGAGCACACGCCGAAATCCTGCTGCGGGCACGTCGGGTCCGTCAGTCCCCGCTGGTCTCCGCCGACCCGCGCAATGTCGGAGGGTCGTCCCCTTCATCCCCACCAAAAGCCCGTAGAGCTTTACGAACAACTGATCGGCCTGGCAACGGTCAACGGCCTGGTCGTGGACCTTTTCGCCGGCAGCGGCAGCGCCGGGGTCGCCGCCGTTCGGCGTGGGTGCTCCTACGTCGGGGCGGAACTCGTGCCCGCCTACGCGGAGATCGCCAACCAGCGGGTCGCAATGGCGGCCGGCGAGGTCGAGCACGTTTTGGATGCGATCAACTTCTTCCTGGAAGAAGCCGCGCCTGAGCAGCTTGCGAACATCACCCGGCACCTGGGCAAGGCCGGATTGGCCTGCACTCGCCGGCCCGTGGAAGGAGTAGCAGCATGAAATCACCGTTCACCTACATGGGAGCCAAGTCCGCCGTCGCGGACACGCTGGCCCCGATTCTCGCTCCGATGCCCGGCGAAACCTTCATCGATCTGATGGTCGGCGGCGGGAGCGTGACTTTTGGAAAGACGCCGGCCCATTACACGATCATCAACGACTTCGACCCCGATGTAGCTGGTATCTTTATCGTCCTGAAGACCAACCCCAAGCGGCTCGCGGCTGAACTGAAGCGGCTCGCCCCAGCCCGCATGACTTATGACCAGATCCAACGCGAGCGGTTCTCCCGCGCGTGGTGGGAACTTACGGACGTGCAACGGGCAGCCCGGATGATCTACATCTTCTCGTGCGCCGTGAACGGCAAACCTAACTCGTCCTTTCCGGCCTCGACGATGACGCCCCTCCGCTTCCGGCCGGACAGGGACTTGCAGCCGTGGGCTGCCGCGTTGCGCAGCGTCGTCATCGAGAACTTGCACTACGGCGAGTTGCTCCGCCGGTATGTCCGGGACCAGAGCAAAGTGAGGTGCCTGATCTATGCGGATCCGCCCTATGTTCTTGCCCAGGCCGGCCGGCACTACCGCCACACGTTTACGGCGGTAGATCACGTCCTCCTTGCCTACGAACTGACGGACATCAGCCAGCGCAACGGCGGTGATCGTCGGGTTCGCATCGCGGTCAGCTACGACGATGATCCCGACGGTTTCATCCGCGATCTCTATCGCCCGGAGTTTGGCTGGCGCGTCGGCACCCTGGCGGTCCCCTACGCCGGCGGCAATCGCGCCAATGTGACCAACGAATTGCTGATCACGAATTTCGACCCGCAGCCCGTGCCGATCATTTCCGATCCCCGCTCCGCCGGCAACTGGACCGACATTCCCAGCGACGGGTTGGTGGTCGGCGGTGTGCCGTTCACCGAGCGCGACTGCTGCACCAAGGAGCGGTTCGCTCTGATGCTCCATGCAAAACTGCGCGGCCGGTGCCGCGCTTGTGGCTCCGATGTAACCGTCTGTATCTGAAAACTGGAGGTATCCGAAGTGCAAACAAACGTCATTCATCCCCAAGCCTGCGGGCAGTTGGCGGAATTGCCCGACGAGTCCACCCACACCGTCGTGACGAGTCCGCCGTTCAACCTGTCGTATCGTCCGCAGCGGTCCAAGAAGTTCAACTTGGCCGGCTACGGCGACACGTGCCCGGACCGTCTGCCGGAACCAGAGTATCAGGATGGTCAGGTCGCGATTCTCGACGCCCTCGGTCGCGTGCTCGCACCGGACGGCAGCGTTTTCTATAACCACAAAGATCGGATGGTCGCCGGTCGGACGATCTCGCCCCACGAATGGCTGGGCCGGGTGAAGGGCTTGGTGCTCTACCAGACGATCACGATTGATCGGGGGTCGAGCCACAACGTAGACACGGTGCGGTTGCCGCCGACGACCGAATACATCTATTGGTTGTGCAAGCCAGGCTGCCGGCCGCGCTTCAACAAGTCCTGCCGCCGTTGGGGACTCGTCTGGCAGGTGTGCCCGCACTTTGAAACGGCCAAGATCAACCATCCGGCTCCGTTCGCGTTAGCGGTGCCGCTGCGTTGCATCATGATGTCGGCACCGCAGGCGAGCGAAGTCGTCCTTGACCCTTACGCGGGGAGCGGCACGACAGCGGTGGCGGCGACGATCCTGGGTCAGCCGTATGTCGGCTACGAGGTAAACCCTGACTACGTCGCTCTGGCTGGGCGCCGGATCGCCGACGCTCGGGCCTTGTGGAGTCGCGACCAGGACCGCCCCGAGACCGGGTAACGCTACCGGCCCAAAACGGGAAGCTGATCGTAGGTTCGTGAACGCGCTGGGAGCGCGTTCACGCTGCAGTGAAAGTGCAAAAGTGCAACAAGGTCAAAAACATGTTTAGAGTCGAGACGTATGCAGAAGTCCACACATTCGTCCGGGCATTCGTGGATGACCACATCAACACGCTGGTCATCTGCTCCGCCGGCGGCCTGGGAAAGAGCGAGGAAGTCAAGCGAGCCACGGCAAACCATGACGTTGTCAGGATCGGGGGGTGGGTAACGCCGCTTGGGCTCTACGAGCGCCTGTATCGGGGCCGCGACAAGAAGGTCATCTTCGACGAGATCGACGGGCTGCTGGGCGACCCGAAGCACGTGGGTCTGCTGAAGCAGGTGTGCGAGACGCGGGACACCAAGACCATCATGTGGGCCAGCAAGGACCGCCGGGCCGAGGAAATTGACGGTGGCGCTGGGAGCTTCACCACCAACAGCCACGTCCTGATACTCTGCAACTCCTTCACAGCTCTGAGCGCGAACATCGCGGCCTTGAAAACGCGGGCGATGGTCGTTCAGTTCGCCCCCCCAGCCCACGAAGTCCTGGCGAAAACCAAGACCTTCGCACACGACGCGGAGATTGTGGCGTTCCTGGAGCAGTTTCACGAACACCTGCCCGAATTGACGCTCCGCACCTACCGCATGTTGGAGGAACTGAAGGCGGCCGGCATGGACTGGCGACGGTATGCCTTGGACGAGTCCAACATGCCCCCGAAGGTGCTGGAGATCGCGGACCTGCTCGTCCGCTACACCACGGACACCGAGCGTCTGAAGCACTACTCTGGCAGCCGCCGCGATTATTACAACTGGAAGCCGCAGGCCGAGGCGTATGTGCGGCGCCAGGCGGGAAGGCGTCTGTGCGACGGCCTTCGGGATGCGGGGTAGCCCACGTCACAGCGAGGAGCGACGCTGCGGCGTCGATGTGCCGCCGCCAACACGGGCGTGACGTGCGCCTGGTCCGCCGGCGGAGCGCGTTTTCCACATCCGGCCCACCGTGTCCGCTAAACTCCCTGCACTTTGCACTCCCGCTCGATAGCTCGTGGGCGTCGTCTTCATGCCCGCCCGAGGGGCAGGGCGAGTTCTGTGTCCAGGATCGTCGCAGAGGACCAATTCGACTTCACGCGGTGCTGCAAGAGGCGAACAGGCCAGCAGTTACGCACGTCTCGATATTTTTCGCAGGATTTTTCCCACCAGCGTTGTAGAACCACTGAGGGGAGGCAGGCTGCGGACACGACGACTTTCGGAGACTCGCAGCTCCGCTTCCCCCGCCCGCGTCCCCGCGACGCGGGCGTGCCTTTATGGTGGAGCCGATGCGTCCGATTGCAAACTACATTCAGGACTTCCTGCGGCCAGCCCATCCTACGCGGATGGCAACTGAGCCCCGGGCGATGCCGCGTGCGCGAACCGCTGACGGGGACGCCGAGATCTGGCCGACGGCGACCAACGAAGATATCGCACGGGGTTACCGCATCGCCCCCAATGTCCTTTCGCCCGCCCGCGAACCACGCCGCTACGCGCTGCGCCGCCTCGACAAGAACAACTACTCCTGGGTGCGGCATCACCTTTTCCACAAGCGCGGCGGCAAGCACAAGGCGTTGTGGCTCTTCACGACCTATCAAGACGAAGCACTCGTCAACTGGATGCAGTTCGATCTCGACCGCCACTACGAGGAGGGAGCCACGCCGGATGAGAAGGCGGAGGTCGATCATTACTTCCACCAGCAGGTCCGCATCCTGCAAGACATCGCCGACGACCAGGGGTTCGATATCGTCTGGACGACCAGCCCCGGTGACCTTGATCCGTTCGACGGCCAACACATCCAGGGGCTTTACGCCTGGATCAAGCTCGACCGCCACACCCGGGTCGCTGATCTGCGGCGGTTCGTCGAAGCGTTCAAGGCGAGGAACTGGCTGGAGATCGAGTGCTGCTGGGACACCCGCCACCGCAACATCCGTCTCGGGGGCCAGGAGTTCGTCGAAGTTGCGGACCCGGATACGATTACCATCATCAACCCCGTGAAAAAACAGCAGCGCGAAGCCCTCGGGCATTTTGCGACCGCCTGGGCGACAGCTCGACCCGCCAACGCAACCAACCTGTTCGACGAGTGCGTGGCTTGGTATGAAGCGCAGCAGCGGGGAACCACAGCCGCACCATCGGAACCCGCAGTCAGCGAAACCCAGCCGGGACGCACAGTCAGCGAGAGCCCTGGGTTGCCTGGACGTGTTCTGAGGCGTCAGACCCAGCGAGCCGGCATCCACGTGCCGGCGGCTTTACCCACACGAGCCGCGTTATTGGGCGAGCACAACACCTTCAAAGCCGCAACTCACGCACGGATCTGCTCCCTTCTGGCCCGCAAATATCGGGGAGACCGAGCCAGCTTCGAGATCGCCGTCCAAGAAGGCATGGCGGAGCTGCGGGCGATACGCCCTGCGAGCAGCAAGACCTGCGGCAGTCCAACCCGCCTGCGCTCCACCGTGACGCGGTGGTTGAACTGGTATTTCAAGGGCTTCCGGCAAGAAAGATGCGTTTCACAAGCCCGCATTACTGATCGCGACATTGAAGACCGCAAGCGCGTCGCTTACTGCCTTGGGTTGGATCGTGCCAGAGTTCTGCGGCATCTGAAGCCCCGCAATCTGACCTATCACGAGAAGTCCATCCTGTCGAAGTTCCTGGATTTGGCTGACAAGTGGAACTATCGCGTTGCCGTAAAAGCCATCTACGACAGCCCCAAGGCCATCTGCACGAAGTTCGAGTGGTTCACGCTGGTCAGGAAGCTGAAGGGCATTCTATTCGTCGTCACGCAAGCACAGGTTGAGGAGCGCAAATGCCGTCAGTGGGCCATAACCCAAAGCTTCGTCCAGCAGATGGAGGAGACGGAGAAGTTCATAGCGGACGTGCTTCAGCGAGCAGAGGGTGGAGAAGAAAAAAAGAAGAAACTGGTATACGGTTCACACAACTCTTCTGCGGCTCACGGAGACCTGATTGGGGCAACGTGCTGCTTCAATGACCCGCCAGAACCACGTTGGACGACCTTGGACAGCGAGTTCCACGATTTTTGCAGTATTTCGACGCACCCGCAGTGCGCCCACATGGAGATATCATCATGACCAACATCCCCGAGAACGACCAACGGCGTGACACACACCCCGATGACGGGGACAAGCGGCAGGAGACCCCTCAGAGCCAGATAGACATTCATGCCGAGCCGACTTTCTTCGGCTACACCCGCTCGGAGTTGCTGGCTCGCTATCCGCAGCTCCGCGACATGCCGTTGAAGACGCGGATCAGGAAGATGGTGCGGTATGCGTGTATTGACCGCGATTGTGAGCAGCTCCTCCAGGAGTGGGAGCGGCGGCATGGCTCCTGACGCCGAGGCGGTGGTGCAAAGGTGCATGCCATGCGGCCAAAGGCGTCCCGGATCCCCACGGCTCCCGGGATCTGGAAGACGCTCTCCACATTCCCACCTCCTCCCGTGGCCCGCAGGACGACCTACGCCGGAGGCTGGCTGCGGTCTTGCGAACTGCACGCAAAACCAACCGTTAGAAACAAAGCATAGTTTCTCTTGGTTGATTTGGCTGTCCGCCGGAGCAGCCCCTGCCCCGTTGCGGGGCACACAGCGAATCTGTGCAATCCTGGGAGCCCGCGTATCGCGTCGTCAGGGCTGCCCAGGGCGATGGTTGCATGTCGTCTGCTCTGGAACTCGCAACTCCTCCGCTACGCGTCTCCGTCGTTCGACAGCGGGCGTGGCAGGGCTGCCTGCGTATTCGCACGCTGGCCCCAGGCGTGCGTCCTCGACGCAAGTTCTGCCTACGGCTCCCTCGGCGATACGGCCGGCACCGCCGACACCGGCTTGGCTGGCGCCGCCAGCGGCAGCGGCCTCAACTGGGCCTGCGGCTTGGGTGGGGGTTGCGGAGGTGGGCGAAGTCACCATCAACGCCCCAGCAATGCGACAAACGGATCGATATCCGCGAACGTAACGTGGCCGTCCCCGTTGCAGTCCGCGTTGAGCCACGGGCAGCCGGGATGGTTCTGGTTCCAGGCCGACTCGCCGCCAAGTGCCTCGACGAACCGATCGATGTCCGCAAAGGTAACGTGCCCGTCGCAGTTCGTATCACCGGGACAGGGATCGTTCGGGGCTCCGGGCGGCGGTGCGCCAAACTCATACGCGCCCATGTCCACAACGCCCGTCACCCACCCGGGCGTCGCGACGCCGGTGTCAGGCGTGAGCGGGTTGTCCACGATCCGCGCGTGGCCGTCGAGATCGAGGGGCAGCAAGTCCGTATGACAGCCGTCCGCATCGAGATCGAGCAGGTCCCGCGGCACGAGGAGGTTGTTCCCCGCGTCGATGCAGGGCGACAGCGGCGAAAGGTGGTAGTCGTTGTCCGTCCACGTGTTCGGGTCGTTGTCCGGTCCGTCGGCGTCAACGAAGAGCGGGTCGGCGTCGATGTTGCCATCGCCCGGCCAGCCGCCTTCGATGTCGCTGTAGCGGACGGCAAACGCGTTCCCGTAGAGCCCACCGCCGGTGTTGCCCCACACAATGCAATTCGTCATCGTCCCGTTCGCGGAGTTGTTGTACAGGCCGCCGCCCTCACCGGAGACGGCGGTGTTCCCGCTCAACGTGCAGTTCGTCAGCGTTGGATTGCCGGAGCCATTGCACAGCCCGCCGCCGCCGTACGCGGAGTTCCCGCTGAACATGCAGTTCGCGAGCGTCGGACTGCCGATGCTGTTGTACAGTCCGCCGCCGTACCCGTAGCTACCCGAGGCCGAGTTCCCGCTGAACGTGCAGTTCGTCAGCGTCGGACTGCCGGACCAAGCTAACAGCCCGCCGCCGTAGGACGCCAAGTTCTCGCTGAACGTGCAGTTCGTCAGCGTCGGACTGCCGGAGTTGTTGTACAGCCCGCCGCCACCAGAAGCCGAGTTCCCGCTGAACGTGCAGCTCGTCAGCGCCGGATTCCCGGAGTAGTTGTACAGCCCCCCGCCGCGCCCGCCTGAACTAGTAACCAAGTTCCCGCCGAGCGTGCAGTTCAGAAGCGTTGGATTGGAGGAGTTGAATAGCGCACCGCCGCCATTGGTCGCCTTGTTCCCACCAAACGCACAATTGGTCAACGTCAGGCTGCCCTGGCAGTACACGCCGCCACCATAATAGTGCGGGGACGACGACCCGTTTGCATTCCCGGCCGTGATGCGCACCCCGTCGAGCACCGCGGCCGCGCTGACCCCCGATGGTGCGGTCACGACGTGATAACTGTTGTCGTTCGGATCGCCGATGGCTCCAATGTCGCCGCTAAGCGTTGAGACGTACGCGTTGGGATCGCGCAGGTCCGGATCGGGTGCCCCCCGGCCGGCGTACCCGCCGTAGATGGCGACGCCGTTGAGGAGCGTAAACGTCGCCGTACGCGGAGCGTTCGGATCAGTGCGGGCCGAGGGCTTGTAGGTGCCTTGCGCCAGCCGAATCTCCCTGCTTAGGACCGGACCGG
This sequence comes from Phycisphaerales bacterium, assembly GCA_003162245.1. GTDB lineage: Bacteria > Planctomycetota > Phycisphaerae > UBA1845 > Fen-1342 > Fen-1342. The sequence continues at coordinate 11,787 of PMMM01000221.1, read as the reverse complement.
CCAGCGCGTCTTCCAGGGACCGGAACGCGGCCGACCAGCTTGTGCCGTTCCCGCCGGCTGGGGCATCATCATCCACAAAATACAACGATTGCTCGCACTCGTCCGGGATCCCGTTGCTATTCAAGTCCACGGAGAGCCCCGCGGCGAGGTCGCATTCGTCCGGGACCCCATTGCGATTGCAGTCGTGCGACGTGCCGGCGGCGATGTCGCACGAGTCGGCGATTCCGTTGCTGTTGCAGTCCTCGCAACTATCGGGAATGCCGTTGTGGTTGCAGTCAGCCCATTCGCACTCGTCTGGAACGCCGTTCCCGTTGCAGTCGAGACTTGTGCCGGCCTGGATGTCCTGGGCGTCCGGAATCCCGTTGCTGTTGCAGTCCAACGTGCCCGGTTCGATCAACTCGATGTCGTCAATGTAGAGCGTGAACGGGCCGGCCGGATTTGGCCCGTTCGGGTCGATCGATATGGTCAGACTCTCAAGCGTGCCGCGGCCATTCGGCGTATGCAGGACTCCGTTTCCGGAGCCTGAGTAAGGCAGCACTGGCTCAGCAGGGATCAGAAACGTGATCGTCTGCCAGTTCGGGCTGGCGGTGACCAGCCTGCCGCCCGGGGCAGTGACGCCCTGGACCATTGGGGTCGTGGCGCCAAGGAACTCGACGCCGAAATTGGGGCCGATGTTGTTCCAACCGCCCCCGTCGTCACCGACGCAGGCGTGCGTGCCCGTGTCGCGCGCGGCCATGCAGAGGTAAAAGGACCCGCTCAACAAGAGCAGACGCAGACGCAGGGCCTTGCTGTAGTTGATGGCGGGATTAGGGATGAATCCGTCGTCGTTCGTAGTCAGGCGCAGCCACCCAAACGGCTGCGTGGTCACGAATTGCCACTCCATCTTGAGGGACTTTGTACCTGAGAATGCATGCTCATCGGTCACGGCGATCGTCCGTGGGCTGGGCGCCATGTACGTAATCGTATCCCAGTTGTAGGTGAGCAGCGCCGGCTGGCCCAGCGGGACATCCTCAAAGTCCGCGATGAGACCCGTTTCACCTTGGCATATATGGCCGAACGCGCTGGTGTTGCCGTTCGGGTCGGTAACTGTTGCGGTTACGTTCTGAGCGCGGCCCAAGCTCCCGTGATAAACGAACTGCCCGCCGGCGACGACGGTCTGGCCGAGGTACGCCTCCCCCTCATCTTCCGGGTCAAGAAACAGCTCGACGATGCTGCCATCCGGAACGTCGGCGCGGCCACTCACGCCAAAGGGAGGCACGCTCATATCGTAGGGCGCCTGAATGACCTGATTGGCTCCGCGCATCAGGGCGATGCCGTCACCAAGGTTGCCGGTAATTGCGTTCCGTGTGATCGTGTTGCGCACGCACTCCTTGATCACCACGCCGTGGTGGACGTTGAAGGCAATCACGTTGAACGGACCAACGGTGTTCGCGTTGCCGTATTCAATGTAAACGCCGTGCCCGCCGTTTGGCTGCGGTAGCAGGCCCGACATGTCGGTCCCGACGTAGCAGCAGGTGATCTGATTGCCCGTGCTCGCCGCGCCTTGCACGTAGATTCCGCTCCCGCCAAAGCGGTTGATCACCAGGCCGCGCACCACGTTTTCGGCCGATGCCAGCACGAGGCCGTTTGCGCTGCCGGCTGCGGAGCCGTCCAGCTCGATGTCCGGCACACAATCGTCATTGATGTCGCCGTTGATCGTGATGCGCCCCGCCGAGATGTTCGGTGGAGCGTACACCAGCCGGATGGTCCCGCCAGAGAGTTCCGGTGCGAACGTGATCGTTACATTTCCGCCAGCGGCATTGGCCGCGTTGATCGCCTGCCACAGCGTGACCAGCGTGCTGTTCGGGTCCAACGGATCGGCGAGGCTCGTCACGCGGTACGGATCGAGTAGTACGGTCAGCGTCGCCAAATCGCTGGTCGCGGAACCGCAACCGTTCGTGATGATCACGTCGTAACTACCGGCATCGCCAAATTGCGCAGGGTTGATCCTCAGCGTCGATGTCGTGGCCCCGGAGATTCGTCCATCATCGACCAGCGGGATGCCGCCCTTGTGCCATTGGTACTCCAGCACCCCAAAGCCCGCGGCGGTAACGCCGAGAGCGGCAATCTGACCCTCAAGAACAAACTGGCTGCTGGGCTGTACCAGTATCGCTGGCGCAAGTCCTGTCTCGCAGTCGTCTGGGATGCCGTTCCCGTTGCAGTCCTGCGAGTACCCCGACGTGATGTCGCAGGCATCGGGAATACCGTTGCTGTTGCAGTCCTGGCTGATCCCGCTGGCAATGTCGCACGAGTCGGGGATGCCGTTGCTGTTGCAGTCCTGGCTTGTCCCGTTGTAGATGTCGCACAGGTCATGAATCCCGTTGCCGTTGCAGTCGGTCGTCCCGCCTACCTCGCACTCGTCCGGAATGCCGTTGCTGTTGCAGTCCTGACTGATCCCATGCGCAATATCGTAGCTATCCATCAAGCCGTTTCCGTTGCAGTCAATCACGGGCGGCAGAAACTCAGATGGCGCGAGGGCATGATCGGTGACCCGGAGGTGGTCAATGTAGCCGTGAAAGTAGTACGGAAAACCGTCGAATATGCACCGGCCGACACGCAGCGCCAATTGGTCGTTCACGTTGTTGCTCGTGCCCGATTTTTCCTGCTGCAATACGCCATTCAGGTAGATTCGCGAGACCCACGCGGAATCGCGGGTCGCGGCGACATGGACCCACCTGTCATCCACGATGCTTCCCGGCGGCGTGATAATCCCATAGCCGCTGTAACCGTCCAACTGGATCGTGAGTTGGGCACGCCCGCCGTTCTTGAGGCCGACGCATTCACCACCGGCGCTCTTACGAAAGTCGTACCAGCCTCCCTCGCCCTCCAGTGTCAGCGGGCGAATGTAGGCTTCGATGGTGAAAGCGCCGAGTCGCAACGCGGGGTCATTGACGGGACGGGCCACCCAGTGACTACCATCGAAGTAGATGCACGGTGAGCCGTCAGGCCCTATCCCGTAAACGGGCGAACCTCCGCCCGCCCACGTCCCGTGTAGGCCCTGCCCCGAAGAATCGTTGAGGTTATTGGTGAAGTTCCACTCCAGCACCGTCCCCGCCTGAGCGCCGCTGATCAACGCCGCTAACAGAAGCAAAACCGCTCGCATGTCACGTTCTCCTCATCCTCATATCCACATTGCTCCGAGCCGAACGCGCTGCGCGTTAGCTCCGTCGCCGGCCCAGGGTCGTGCCGAGCCGCCGGATCGCGCGTGACACGATCCACTCCTCCTCTTTCTCGGGCAGCCGAATCGCGAGCGCGTCCCTCACCGCCCACGCACCTTGTCCGCAGAGTTGAGGCGGGATTCCTTCCAACCCGCTAGTATACGTGGATTTCTCGATTCTCTGACACGAGCGCACGACTTTTCTTGGGATTGCTGCCCGCTTTTGCCCAATGCGCCGCGTGGCTTGAGCCACCCAACCATAAGTCCGTGTAAAATCACTCGTTACGCGATCACGACCGCCTGTGAATGCACATGTGGCCCTGGACTCATGTCAACGCTGCCTGACCCGAAAATCGGGTCACGCTGGCCACCAAGTTCCAGCACGCAACTGCCTACCGCTGTCTGCCGGCGTTGCTGCGAACGTTGCGTGTGAAGACGCCGGGCTTACACATCGCGAGCGGGGCAGACGCATCAGGAAGCCTCGGAGCTACGTTTACAACTCCGAGACGGTCAGCGATGCCACGCGCATGCCCGTTGTCCTGCGGAAGCGATGTAGCACGCTAGCGCTTGGGTGTGCCCAATACGGGCGGACATTTCACCGGTCGTTTTTCAACGCCACCGCCGGTCATGCATCCGCCGCAGCACGGATCAGCAACGGCAGGCAAGTGTACCGCTGACCATGCGGGGCCGAGTCATTACTGATGTTAGGCAGTCGTGACGTGTGTTCGCGTGCCGGCACCAGGGTGCGATGCGGCGAGACGAGATTGCTTCCGTTGCCCGCCGCAAGTGAAAGCCTTCTGCGGCTGCCGTCGATCTTGCCGGCGTATCAGGCCGAGAACCACAACCCGAGGGGGCTGCCCACGGGCGACGACCGACGCCAGCGGCAAGCCGCGAGGGAGTACACCCCCGCGAGCCAAAAGAGGCCCCGAAATCTCGACCCACGGGGCGTCGCAATGGCTGTGCCCACAAGGCATTGCGCCACGCGACGCCACTGATGTCAGGTGCGGGCATGCGTGTTGATCCCGCCGGTGTCGTCGTGCAGTGCGACGCCGTGATATTACTTGCGATCCCCGCCTGAGACGGAAGCGTCCTGTGCCCGCATCAGCGGCGGTTGCCGAGCCAGTAGCCGAGCAGCCCCGCGAGCCCCAGGGCCAGCCAGTTCGTTCGCGGACGCGAGCGAAATGCGGCCAAGCGATCCAACTGCCTGTCCGCCCGTTCAAGCTCGTCGCCGAGGCGTTGGATCTCCTCGTCAGCAGCCTGCGCCACGCCGATGAGCACGCGGTCGTAGGCAGCGGCGGTTTCTGCGACAAGTTCTTGCTGCTGCCGCAGGGCTTGGGTCAGCAGGGTCAGGAGCCGCTCTTGCTCGGGCTCGCCCATCGAACGAAGGAGTTTCGCCCAGCCGTGAGCGGCGGCAACCTGGAGAACCTGCTCCAAGGCGGGCGAAGCGTTCTGCTTGACGATGCCCGCAAGTCGCCCGCGAAGCTCGTCGAGCGTGGCAAGGGCGGGCGAAGGCTGAACGGCAGGTATCGTTCTCCCGCGTCTCGGTGACCTGAGTTCCATCGCGTCTATCCAAGTCGCCGATTGACCGCTGCTCGCAGGTCATCGACCGTGGCATGGCTGTAGACCATCGTGGATCGAACGTCCCGATGCCGCATCAACGCCTTTGCTTCGTGAAGCTGCACGCCCCGCCGCAACAAATCGGTGCAGAAAAAATGGCGGAAACTGTGAGCCGATTTTCCATCAAGGCCGTAGCGTTGCAGCAGGAGCCGCATCTTCTTCGTCAGTTTGTTCGGGTTGTAGGGCGAGCCCGTCTTCGTCAGGAACAACTGATGCAGGACGGCTGCGTTGCGAAGGCGAGGTCTGACCTCGCGGACGTAGTGCCGCAGCGTCCGCAGGCTCGACGCATCGACGGGAATCGTGCCCTTCGAGTCCCACTTCGCGTCGGTGATCGTGATCAAGCCCGCCCGTAGGTCGATCCAGTTGGGCTGACGTGGGTTCAGGCTGATGCTGGCGATCTCGCTCGCTCGGCACCCTGTCGCCCACGCGAACATGACCAGGGCGTGATCGACCTTGTCGATCAGCCGTCCGTTCCGAGCCCGCTGCCGCAGCTTCGTCAGCAAGTCCCGCATCTCTCCGTCGGTGAAAAACCGCTTCGCTGAACGCATCGTCGCTCCTAACTGGCACAAAAGCCGCAAGTTCCGCCTTCGCCGACCCGCTCTGATGACCCCGCCACACGGCTTTGCGCAGGGCGAACTGACCGAAAAGCGGGAAAATCGGTAAGTTCCTGCACGCCGCTCATGCTTGCCCGTCCAGGATCCGTCGGGCGATGGCGGCAACAGCCTCCGCCAGCGGTGGTCGCTCGCCTTGGAACTCCGCAGAAAGCAGTGCTGCGATCCTGTTCGGTGCCAGGTCGGCGTCGCCGATCCCAAGCTGCCGGCAACCGTCGGCAATCGCCGCGATGTACTCGTCGGCTGCTGGCTTCGACTCGTGCTTGCTGCCCGCCCGCCGATGTTCGTGTCTCGGCTTTCGGCGGTAAAACGCGACCTCCTCGCCGTTCTTGCCGATGCCTGCCTTGAGAACCGACGCGATCTCGACGAGCAGCGGGTAGTCGTAAAACGGCTTGCCCTTGCCCGTCCGCTTCGGACTCGGGAACACGCCGCGTTTGACCAAGCGCCTGAAGTGCCCGACATCCATCGGCAGCAACTCGGCGGTGCGGCTGACGTTGAGCCTGGCTCCGTTGAGTTCGGGCGGAATTCTCATCAAAAGACCTCCAAATCACTCACCAAATGCGCGGAGAAAGACTGCCCAATAGCCATCAAAGGGCCGCTCAAAGACCGCCGTCTCCGCCACAACCGACCAGCAAATGCGCGGCAAAAGCGAGCCAGACGACGGTGATCCAGGGGCTCCAGGGCTGGAGAAAAGCCCACCAAAAGCTCGGCCAATGAGCGTTGAAAAGTCGCCGTCATTTCAGCCACCTGAGCCCCCTTGGCTGCTCGCAAGATGCTCTGCCCCCTTGACCGTCAAACGTCGTCCGCCTGGACCGATGTTCATCAGCCCGAACCGAACGAGCGTGGGCTCCATGACGGTCGTGATCGTCTCGACGCCACAGCCGAGAGCCAGAGCGAGACTGCGAGCCGAGACAGGGCGTGGCTCCGCGTCGGCCAAGCAGCGAAGCAACTGCCTCTCTTCGCAGCTCAAGCCGATCTCGTCGATCCCCTCGATACGCATCGACATGTCAAGGTGCTGACGACTCGCGGTGGTGGATCGTGAGCTTTGGACCGCGTCGCGAACTCGCTCGCTCAGGCGAATGGAAACACGCGGGATGCCACGAGCCCGTTGAGCAATGCCGGCGATGACTTCGGGCTCCACGCCCATCTGCCAGTGATCAAACGCTCGACGAACAACCTGCTCAATCTCAGTTGCCGCGAGCGGCAGCAGGTGAAATCGCAGTCCGAATCGCTGGCTCAGAGGAGCCGACAGCGCCTCAGGTCGGGTCGTCGCCGCTACGAACGTGAAGGACGGCAGCGGCAGACGGATCGGCGTGCCGTTGCTGTTCACGTTGATTACGCCTTCCTCCAGGACGATCAACAACTCTTCCGCCGCAGCCCTGCCCAACCGATGACACTCATCGCAGAGCAGCACCGTTCTCGGCTTCAAGCGGATCAGAGCGTTCCGAAGGTCTACCGGCGTAGACAAACACGCCCCCGACGTGGAAGCGAGCGGAGCGTACATCTCGTTCGCCAAGACCGCCGCGAACGAAGTCTTGCCGACGCCGCCCTGCCCTGACGTGAGCAGGCAGTGGGGCAATGGCTCGTCACGGTTCAACGCGGCTTGAATGGCGATCCTCGCCTTCGTCTTCGCGTCGGCGTGGCCGACCAATTCGTCGAGTAGTCGCGGTCGCAAGGTGGTTATCTCCCTGACGCTAACGAATGCACACTGTGTTAATGCCACAGGAAGTGAGTAAAGGCAAGTTCTTTTCTGTAGTTTTTGCAATTCTCTTGGTGAGCGCACTTCTCTGTACTTGTCTCACCCTTGCGTGGAACAATGCCCCACTGATGTCAGGTGAAGAGCACTATTCGCCTGGTCAGTTCCTCCTGCGACTGCGTGGAGCTGCTGGTCGATCTCACGGAGCTGCTGGCGTCCTCGTGGTGGGCTTCCAGGAAGCCCGTCAGACCGACACAGATGCCCGCTGTTCGATTTGTTGGTTGCGGGTAGTGGTTTGGAGAGGGCTCGCTCGCACGCGGGGCTCCTACGCGATCCCAGGGCCTTCCACGTTGGAGGCGAATCCAGGCGTTCGCATGTCGATCATGAGCAAGGCGCAGGGAATTACTCTCGATTCGTCTCTCGGCTGCAAGTGAAATGGGCTCCCGCACGATGACGGTTCAGCCGTCGCCGCAGAACTTCCGTTCGAAATCGGGGTCGGACAAGGCGTTTTCGACCACGTCGCGGATGATGCGGATGCCCTTCAAGAAGTCCCACTCATCGACCCACTCCGCCACTGCCATTTGCAGCAGCCGCAAAGCCACGCGGCGGTTCTTGTTCCGGGCGGCGTGGTGAATCGCGTACGTCGCCAGGGCGTGCCCACGGAGTCGCGGGGTCGGGGCCTTGTTGACGAGGCGAGCCAGAGCACGCAGGTCGTGCTTTCGTGCTGCTGCGGCGACCAACTCGAAAAACTCGAATTCCTGATCGCTCAGCTTCGGCGCCAAGGCTCCACTCCTGCGTTTGAGCGGCACGGGAGCTTGCTCCGTTCGCGGCGACGTGGGCGGATCGTCGCAGCCGTCGCCTGCGAGGCAAACGTAGGTGTCCCACGTTGGATCGGTGCCGTCCACCTCGACGTGCCCTTGGGCCAGCAGGTTGTGCAGCCTGGCTGCATCGGCTGCGTCATCGAGGAGCGACGCGACCGCCAATCGGATCCGCTCGCAGACTTGCGCGTAGGTCAGCTTCTCGCCCACCTTCATTCTGGTCTCCAGGCATACACCGGAACGCCGTCCTGCTCGCCGACGAGGAGCCTGGGTCGGTCAGCAACGGACTCGGGGCGGGCAAACACGTACGCCCAGCCGTCCACGGAGCCACCCGCATCCAGGCAGATGTCGGTCTCCCGTCGCTGATAGAAGCAGGATCGCTCGTCGGGTCGATGTCCTTCGATCTGGTCAGCGATACGCAACCCTTCAGGCTCGATGTCGAGCAACACGCCACGAACGACGCCTTCGCCCGGCACCAGGGCGGGGAAGGCGCCCAGGTCCATGAGCACGCCTTCGACCGTCGCCGGTCGAGCCAGCCGCGCGTGGCGCTCGATGCGGTGATAGATGCCGCCACCGGGCATCAACGTGCCGTAAACGAACAGCCGAATCGGCCCTTCCTTCATCGTGATCTGCTCCTGGGCGATCCCTCAGCCGACTCGCTTTCGATCTTGCGGCAGAACGAAAGGCCTCTCGTCCCGGCCGGCCCCGACCTCGGGTGTCGCATGCTGCAGGGAGATCTCGAACACTTAAGCCAGGCCGTTCCACCTGATTGAGCGTAAGTTGCCGAACGTGCCGAGCTTGCGATTTCGGGTGGAACAAGGAGCCGAGGATCATCCCAGAACACAGGGCGAAGTTGCTTCCGATCAGCCCGCTGGATCGGAAGTAAAACGCGAACAGTTCCGTTCGCCTCGCACTGTTTCATGTGTCGCCTCGCTACTTGTCGGTCGTCGGTGGCGTCGTTGGTCCCTCGCTCGACGGGTTCGACGGCGAGGGGCGACCGATGGTTCGCGGGTGGACCAGCATGTGCCCGACCTGGATCAGCCGCGAAAACCGTCGCGGGAAAATGCGTTTGAACAAATTGATGGACCACCTGCAAGCCATCCGTTCGCCGTAGCCCCGCGCGTGGCCAAACTCGTGGAGGTAGCTCACGACCGACAGCTTGCCGACCAAAACAATTCGGTGCGAGGAGCGGACGTAGTGGCTCCTGCCGCTGCTACCGCCGTCCAGGTTCTCGAAGGCGAGTTCGGGCTCGGCGATCTGGTAGGCAGCAGCCAAGGCTCGGTTCAGGACGCGAAACTTCTCCTGCCGCTCTTCGATGGTCCCAGCCCACGGCTTCGCGTCGCGGAAATCTCGCATCGCTTGCAGCGCGGCGGGGCGGAACTTCATCGCGTCGTCCAGCACCTCAGCCACGCTCTCGGGGTAATCAGCGTCCGACATCTTGTCGCTCCTCGATCTCGACCTACGCCGCAGCGATCTTCACCTTCTTGTCCTGCGGCTGATTGAAGTGCCGCCAGCGCTTGAGCAGGTACTTGCCGACCTGACGGAGGTCTTTGTCAACCTTGCTGTAGACGCGGTTGTTCGGTTTCAAGCCGACGCTGATGAGCATCGCGTTGAGACCCGCCCGCGAGTTCTCCAACGGTTTGGGCGAGAACTGGCAGCTACGGGCGACGGCGTGTTCGACGAGCCGCTGCGTGAACAGCACCCAGGCTCTGAGCTTGGCCCAATCGGTCGTGCCCTGATGGACGCGGAACTCGACCGTCAGCCGCTCGGGGCTCAGCAGATTCAAAAAGTTGAGCCCTACGTGGCGGTCGAGTCGGCGGAGCTTTTCGCACAGCCGCTCGTAAGTTCGAACCCCGTCAAACTGCGTTGCCTCCGCTTCGGTTGGACGCCGACAGTATTGGTTGTTGCGGCGGCTCGGAGCCATCAAGCCGAACACGACGGGGTGAACTCGCCACCATGCGTGCTGCAAGTTGCGGACAACCTGCGGCTGCTCGACGGCCTCGGGCAAGTTGTGGTGGACGTGCAGCCCGCAGCTTACGTTGACGCGTGCCCCCAAGTAGTTCACGATTTCCAACGCAGGCGGCATGACTCGCTCAAGCTCAGTCCAGGTGAGTGGGGCGGTTTTTAGCTCGACCTTCGCCCAGCGAACGCCGCTAAACCGCTCCTCGTCCCGCAGCGACGAGTCGTGCTCGACGGCGAGACTTGTTCCAGGCGGAAGCGGATGATGCGAGTACCCGCGACAAACAGCGGGCAGCCCTTGTCGCGTGAGCACATCTGCCAAGAGCCGCTGGACATCCACGTTTTCGCCGACGCCGATGATCGGCAGAATGCACTCGACTTCGACCCCCATTTTTCTCGTCGCATTGATCGCTGCTTCCATACCTGAACACGTAGCATCGATTCACGGCAGGCGCAAGCCAATTCGCGTTCTTTGTGCTGCTTTTCGCTGGGTTTTTGTGATGTTCGCGTGAACTGATGTCAGGTGCTTCGGCAACCGCACGCCTGGGCTGCGACGTGATCAGCGGCGGATGTTGGCAGCGGACGAACGCATGCCGTGGACGGCGGCGATCATCAGAATTTGCGGAAAAAGAAAAACGGTTTCGCAAGAGAATCGCCACCGTGCACCGACGGGCATGCGGGTTTTGAGTGGTTTCACCCGTGTGTCGTGGTCGAGTTCTGTGTCCACAGGAATGAAAGGTCATCCGCTCCTGGTCGCCCGTCGCCTGATCGCGTCGGTCGTGGTGCCGATGCAGAGAAGCTGCGGTTGTGGCTCAGGCGATGAGCGGGTGGTTGGGCACAAAACCAAAAAGATTTTCGTTTTCGATCTGCAAGAGATGAGGATTGGGGCCGTGCATCGACACGAAACGTAGGGAGACCAGGGTTTTGCCCGCGAGTTCTGTGTCCAGCAGCTCGTCCCTGCAATCGACCGATGCGGCGGAGCGTCCAGGTGGCCGGGGCGATCCCGTTGACAAACTCCGCAGGCTTGCAGATCGTTGTCCGCTCAGGCGTGCTTGCGGGTGGTCATGCGATCCGATACCGTCTAAGCTGCAGCCTGGAGCGGCGTGCGCTCTTTTCGAAGTGGAATGCCTCTGCAAGGGAGGAGCGAAACGTGGTCCTGAGCAAGTGGCGCCAAGAGTGGATTCTGCGTGAGCAGAATACGGCGGACACCATCCGCAGGGCTTACAAGGACTGCATTCGCAACAGACGCCTGGATCACGACACGTTGGCCGCACGCCTGGATGCACTCTGCCGTCTGACGTGGATCAATAAAGGTGGTGGGACCCGAGACCTAAGTCCCGTGATGTGGGATGCCCTGCACAAGCCCAGCCTTGTCCAATTGTACACCGGGGCATCTGCGGCAGTTAGTAGAGCGGCGCTACAACAACGTCGCATCGGGTTCGTTAATCGGTATGGGCCGTTCAGAGTGCCCCAATACGGATGGGTCGCGTCGAACTCAGATGTGGTCGCGAGACTATTTGCTGCCGCTTATGACTTGGATAGCGACATACAAGGAAGAAGGCTCTACGAAGAAGTCGCGAAGCTCCCTAAGATGCACGGAGGGCACGGCAGCACGCAAGCGGCCTACGTACTCACTCCAGCTTTGGCATGCTTGGACCCACGCCATCGCGTGCCGATCATCAATGGCAACGACTGGGTGCAAGGGCTTTTGCGGAAACTCGGTGTTCACAGAGCGTCGCTGGTTGAGCAATACGATGGCATGGTCAGGCTCATTGGGCAGAACGGCATACAAAACGCCTTCTGGATTGATGTGCTGGGAGCAGATACGCCCATCACGATTCGGGAAACGCGGCGTCACGAGCGGAGACCGAGTAATACGCATTCCGCTTA
>PMMM01000083.1 GCA_003162245.1 Phycisphaerales bacterium | reverse complement strand
CAAGTATGCACCACGGAGACACGCAAAGCGCGGAGAAATCCCGACGTTGCTGGTGGCTGGCGGAGATGGGCGGCGGGTGGCGGAGATTGACGAGTTATGAGTAAAGAGTGATGAGTTGAGCAGACAGGGCGGGCCCGGCACGGCCGAGCGTCGCGGCGACCGCCTTGGCACTGCACAAGGGTGCTGGGCGACGCTGGACCGTGGCACCCCTGTCGAAAGCGTCACGGACCCCGCGGCTCCGCCCCGGAGCGGGGGCCAGGGCCATTGCACGACAGGCCGTGTCGCCGCACAATGCCTGTTGCAATGTGAGCGCGCGGCCGTACAATCCGCCCGAGATGTCCGGCTAGGGGCGCTGCCGAGGAGGTCTGGTCGGCAGCCTGATGCCGGAGCCGGCAGAGCGGGTGATGCTTCCGCCACGCTTCGAAGGAGTTTGTCCGTGAGCACTATGACGAAGGTGTTTGTCGTTCTGACCTCCGTCGTGGCGATCGTGCTGAGCTGCCTGACGGTGGCGACGGCGGCGCGCTGGTCCAACCTGAAGGACCAGATCGACAGCTACCAGCAGCTTTACCAGGCCGAGCTCGTCAAGCGCATGAACCTGGAGGGGATCATGGCCGTCAGCCTGGCTATGAAGGACGACGCGTTTAAGGAGCAAGGCCAGCTCCTGGCCAGGGAGCACGAGGAGGTCCGGCGGGTCACGTCCGACCTGGCGACCAAGTCGCTCGACTTGGCGCGGGAGACGAACGACCGCGTGGCGGCCGAGGCCGGCCGCAAGAAGCTCGAAGAGATCCTGCAAGTGCAGACCGAGGAGGTGACCTCCTCGCGCAGGTACCAGCAGGAGCTCCAGACGGGCAACATTGATCTGCAGACCCGCAACCAGCGGCTGGCCGGCCGCGTGCTCGAGCTGACCTCGCAAACGACGATCTTGACCGACGAGCTGCGCAACTTGCAGGAAAAGCTGTTCGCCGCCGAACAGAAGATGAAGGACCTGCAACAGACGATGGTGACCGGTGCGCGCCGCCCGGCGGAGGGGGGCGAAGCGCCGGCCGGCGTGGTGCCCGTGACGCCGCAGGTCGCCGGGCCGATCCGCGGCGAGGTGGTCGAGATTGACGGGCGGTACGTGAGCCTGAGCGTCGGGGAGACGTCGGGCGTGGTCCAGGGGATGACGTTCATGGTCTACCGCGGGGCGGCGTACGTCGGGGACGTGCGTGTGGAAAGCGTGCGGCCGCGCGAGAGCGGCGGCAAAGTGACGATGGTGGCGAGCGGGCAGTCGGTGCAGCGCGGCGATCAAGTGATCTACGGATTGGAATAAGCCTGCGGGGGACGGTGCGCGAATGGCGAACGTAAGCCCTGGGCCCGGGCGCAGCTCCCGGCCAGCCGAGAACGACGTGTACACGGTGCTGCTGTGCGTGGCGCTGCTGTTCCTGTTGTTGGCGACCGCCTACGTCGTGTACCGTGCGGTGAGATTGTTCGGCGGGTTGCTCCCGCCTGGGGGCGCGTAGCGACCGGGCAACTTCGGAGATCGCGGTGTTTCTTCGCCGCCTGATGGGTCTGTTCAGCCTGGACATGGGAATCGACCTGGGCACGTGCAACACCCTGGTCGCCGTCCGTGGAGAGGGGATCGTCCTCAACGAGCCGTCGGTAGTCGCCGTCCGCAAGGGCACGAACGAGGTGCTCGAGACGGCGAACGGCAAGGCGGTCGGGCTGGCCGCCAAGGCCATGCTGGGGCGCACGCCGGGCTCGATCACGGCTATTCGGCCGCTGAAGGACGGGGTCATCGCCGACTTCGACATTACGCAGGCGATGCTGAGCTACTTCATCCAGAAGGTGCACGGGAACCGCGGCCTGGTTCATCCGCGCGTCGTCATCGCCATCCCCTCGGGGATCACGGCGGTCGAGAAGCGGGCCGTGCTGAACTCGGCGGAGCGGGCGGGCGCGCGGCGCGTGTATCTGCTCGAAGAGCCCAAGGCCGCGGCGCTCGGCGCGGGGCTGCCGATCTATGAGCCGCGGGCGTCCATGATCGTCGACATCGGTGGCGGCACGAGCGAAGTGGCCGTGCTGACGCTGGCGGACATCGCCGTGTGCACGTCGCTGCGGGTGGCGGGCGACGACATGGACGAGGCGATCATGAATTACCTGCGCCGCACGTACAACCTCATGATCGGCCCGCAGACGGCGGAGAGCATCAAGATCCAGATCGGCTCGACGGCGCCGCTGCCGGAAGAGCTGAAGATGGAGGTCAAGGGCCGCGACATGATCAGCGGGCTACCGCGGCGGGCGGTGATCAGCAGCGAGGAAGTCCGCGAGGCGCTCAAGGAGCCGGTCGGCCAGATCATCGAGGCGATCCTGCACACACTGGAACAGCTCGAGCCGGAGCTGGCGGCCGATCTGGTGGACACGGGTATTTGTCTGGCGGGCGGGGGGGCGCTGATGCGCGGGCTCGACACGGTGATCGCGAAGGCCTCCGGCCTCGACGTGCGCGTCGCGGACGATCCGCTCACGTGCGTGGCGCGTGGCACGAACGAGCACATCGAGCACCTCGATGAGTGGGGTCCCTCGATGGATTCGGACGAGGACGAGTACTAGATCAATCCGCCGCGGCGGGCCGGCTGACGATCCCGAGCCGAGCGCCGAGCACACGCGTGGGACGTTCCGCAAGCGCAGGCTGCGCGGGGAACCCGTCGCTCGCGCTTCGGACTCTGACGTTTGGCCCCGATGAGTTTCCAGATGGGCATACCCTCGAAATCGACCGTGGTCTGGATTCTGCTGGCCGTCGCTGCGCTGACTGCGGTTTTCCTGCCGTCCTCTTGCGCCGGGTGGCTGCGCCGGCCGTTTCAGCCGCTGGCCTTGCTGCAATGGCCGGTCGCGTCGGCGGCGCGCGAAGCGGACCGCGTCGCGCATGATTCGCTGGGGGAGCGCATCACAGTCGCGGAGGCCCAGCGCCTGCGCACCGAGAACGCGGAGCTGGAGCGGCTGGTCGTGCAGCAGCAGTTGGCGCTGAACGATTTCGAAGAGCGTTGGGAGCGGGTGACGGGTCTCCGCGACGTGCTGCCGGACAGCGACGTGCAACTCGTGCTGGCGCCGGTCGTCGCGTATGACGCCGATCCGCGGCGGGAAACGCTGCAAATTGCGCTGAACGAACGGACGGCGCCGCTCGTGAAGGTGGGGCAGTGGGTGGCAGCCGGGTTGTTGCAGACGCCGTCGCGTGAGTTGCTCGAACGCCAGTGGCTGATCGGGCGGGTCAGCGAAGTGCAGACGCGGCTGGCGCGCGTGCAGCTCACGACGGACCCGAAGTTCCGGACCGAAGTCCGTGTCGCGATCCTCACCGACGGCACGCGGTGGACGCTCTCCGACGAAGGTTGCGTGTTGGACGGTCGCGGCGGCGGGCGGATGTTGATCAGCCAGACGCGGGCGGACTACTTCGAAGAGGGATACCGGGTGGTGGTCGTCCCGGCCGCGCGGGAGCTGCCGTTTCCTCTAACTCTCGGCCAGATAGAGAGTTCCAAACGCCGGTCGGACTCGTCGCAGCACTGGGACCTGGCGGTCGTGCCGTGGGGGCCGGCGGAGGCGTTGAGCCACGTGTTCGTGATCTCGCGCGAGCGCTGATGTCGGCGAGTCGCGTTCGGTCGCCGGATTGGAGAGGCGGAATCGTCAGAAGCGGGCTCGGGGCTGGGTGGCGTTTTTGCGCAGGCCGGGCTTGACGCGCAAGTCCGGGGGTGTATCCTGGTACGTCTCGGCCTGTTTGGGCCGCGTAAGCAATGGGTGAGCGACACGAGCCCGAGTTAGGACAGAGACTCGCATGGCAGGAGAGCGCATTCGCATTCGGATGGAAGCCTACGATCATCGGGCCCTGGACGCATCCGCGGCCGAGATCGTCGATCAGGCCAAGCGCACCAGCGCCCGGGTGCACGGCCCCATTCCGCTGCCGACGCGAATCGAGCGTTACACGGTGCTTCGGTCGCCCCACATTGATAAGAAATCCCGGGAACAGTTCGAGATGCGCACCCATAAACGGGTGATCGACATCTTCGAGCCAACGCCACGCACGGTCGAAGCACTGAACCGTCTGGTGGTCCCGGCGGGCGTGTTCGTCAAGATCAAGGCGTAACACCTACCTGGCTTACGTCGAAAAGTGGATTTTTTGGGCGGGCCGAGTTGGCGCCTGCCCGGGCAGGGAGTGCCGAGGCATGATCCCGGCGATTTTGGGTCGCAAAGTTGGCATGTCGCAGGTCTTCGAGGCCGGCGGTCAGCGAGTCCCCGTGACCATCGTCGAAGCGGGCCCGTGCGTCGTGCTGCAGGTGAAGACCACCGACGGACGGGACGGGTACAACGCCGTCCAACTCGGCTTTGGCGACGTCAAGCCGCACCGCTCGACGCTGCCCGAAATCGGTCACGCCCGCAAGGCGCAGACGGCGCCGAAGCGTTTCGTTCGGGAGGTCCGCCTGGCGGAGCCGACCACGAAGCAGGTCGGCGAGACCGTGACCGTGGACATCTTTACGACGGGCGAAGTGAAATTCGTCGACGTGATCGGAATCACGAAGGGCAAAGGCTTCCAGGGCCCCATGAAGCGTTGGGGCTTCGGCGGGATGCCCGCGTCGCACGGCACCGAGCGCAAGCACCGTTCGCCCGGGAGCATTGCCGGCCGCGCGACCAACCGTGGCACAAGCGGGTGTGGCAAGAAGGGTCGCCGCATGGCCGGGCACATGGGCCACGCGCGGCGCACCGCACGTTGCCAGGCCCTCGTGGGGGTCGATGCGGAGCACAATCTGCTGCTGATCAAGGGCGCGGTCCCGGGGCCCACCGGCGGCTACGTGATTGTGCGCAAGGCCAAGACGCGTTCGTAGCGGAAGTCGCGCGATGTTGAACGTACCAGTGTACAACACGGCAGGTCAGAAGATCGGCGACGAGGCGATCGACGAGGTCACGCTCGGCGGCCGCGTCAATCTCCGCCTGCTCAAGCAGGCGGCGGTGATGTACCACGCCAACCAGCGGCAGGGGAACGTGGCGACGAAGAACCGCTCGGACGTGGAGGGCTCGACCCGCAAGATCTATCGCCAGAAGGGCACGGGGCGCGCCCGCATGGGTCCGGTTCGCACGCCGGTGCGCCGCGGGGGCGGGATGGCCTTCGGCAAGCGTCCGCGGGATTTCCGCCAGGCGATGCCGAAGAAGATGCGGCGTTTGGCGCGGAATCAGGCGGTGCTGGCGAAGATCGAGAGCGCCGACGCGCTGATCGTCGACGGCCTGCAACTTGAGACCCCGAAGACCGCGCCGTTTGCCAAGATGCTGGCCGCGCTGCAGGCGGATCGCGGCTGCGTGGTGGCCACCAACGGGCTCGATACGAACGTGTTCAAGAGCGGTCGCAACATCCCGCGGACGGAGATCGCGGACGTCGCGGCGCTGAATGCGCGGCAGATTCTGTCCCGCCGCAAGCTGGTGTTCACGCGGGATGCGTTCGACCAGTTTCGGAAACTGGTTGGCACGCCGGGCGGGGAGGCCGAATAAGCATGGACATTTACCATACGATCATCCGCCCGCTCGTGACCGAGAAGAGCACGCACCAGTCGCGCCAGAGTGCCAAGGCGCACGGCGCGACCTACAGCTTCGAGGTGCATCCGCTGGCCAACAAGGCCCAGGTCCAGGACGCGGTCGAGAAGATTTACGGCGTGAAAGTAATGGATGTGCGTACGTCGAACCGTCCGGGCAAGCTGCGGCGGTTCCGGTTCAAGTTCGGCCGCACGCGGCAGACGAAGAAGGCGATCGTAACGGTGGACAAGAACAGTCACATTGACCTGTTCTAGAGAGTGTGGCACAGGCTTTTGGCCTGTGTCTTCGAGGACGACCCATGGCCGTGATCCAATATAAGCCGACGAGCCCTGGGCGACGGGCTGGCAGCATCAGCGACTTTGCCGAGATCACCTACAAGTATGAGAATCGGCCGGTGAAGTCGCTCGTGGAGCCGCACAAGAAGACCGGCGGTCGCAACCATCACGGGAAGATTACGTCCTGGCAGCGCGGCGGGGGGCACAAGCGGATGTACCGCATCATCGACTTCAAGCGCAACCTCGACAACAAGCCCGGCAAGGTGCTCGAGATACAGTACGATCCGAACCGCACGTGCCATATCGCCCTGATCGAGTATGAGGGCGGCGAAAAGCGCTACATTCTCGCGCCGCTGGGGCTGAAGGCCGGCGACGTCGTGGAGAGCGGCGCCAAAGTCGAGCCGAAGGTTGGCAACTGCATGCCGCTGTCGGCGGTGCCGGTCGGCATGGAAGTTCACAACATCGAGATGCTGGCGGGGCAGGGCGGCAAGCTCGTCCGGACGGCCGGCGGGCAGGCCAGCCTGCTCGCGCGCGACGACCGTTGGGCGACGATCCAGCTTCCGTCCGGCGAGACGCGCCAGGTTCGGGTGGAGTGCCGGGCCACGATCGGCCAGCTCGGCAACCTGGATCATCAGAACGTGAGCTTGGGCAAGGCCGGGCGCCACCGGCACATGGGCGTTCGTCCGCACGTCCGCGGGAAGGCCATGAACCCGGTCGCTCACCCGCTGGGCGGCGGCGAAGGGCGCAGCAATGGCGGGCGGCACCCCTGTTCCGCGTGGGGCCGGCTGGCGAAGGGCGGCCGGACGCGCAGCCCCCGGGCCCGCTCGAACCGGCGGATTCTGCGGCGGCGCGTCACGAAGTCGTACGGCGAGGCGAAGCTCCGGCGGAAGTGGTAGCGAGGGCGTTTGATGTCGCGCAGCCTGAAAAAAGGTCCGTACGTCGATGAGCGGTTATTCCGCAAGGTGATCGTGGCGCGGAACACGAGCTCGCACATACCGATCCGCGTTTGGGACCGGGCGTGTACGATCGTGCCGGAGTTCGTCGGGACGACGTTCGACGTACATAACGGCAAGACGTTCCACAAGGTCTACGTCACGGAAGAGATGGTTGGACACAAACTGGGCGAGTTTGCCCCGACGCGGACGTTCCGGGCCCACACGGCGCGGGCCGCGGCCGCCAAGCCGGCGTAAAGGGAGCGCGTTGCAGATGGCCTGGAAAGCAAGACACAATTACGCACGAATCGCGGAGCGGAAGGCGCGGCTGGTGGCCGCCCTGATCCGCGGGCGACGCTGCGACGACGCCCTGGCGCTTCTGAAGTTCACGCACAAACGTGCGGCGGTGATGCTCGATAAGGTGCTGAAGTCCGCGATGGCCAGCGCGAATGAGGACGAGGCCACGATGGGCCGCTTGTACGTTGCCGAGGCGCGCGTCGATTCCGGGCCGATCATCAAGCGCTTCAAGGCCAAGGACCGCGGGCGGGCGCACTCGATTCACAAGCGCACCAGCCACATCATTATCGCGGTGGACGAAAAGGACTAGACCGTGGGCCAGAAGTGTAATCCAGTCGGGTTTCGGGTCGGCATCACCGAAGGGTGGAAGTCGCGGTGGTACGCGTCGAAGGCCGCGTATGGCACCTTCCTGGTCGAAGACGAGCGAATCCGCCGCTTCATCGACGAGATGCTGAACAACCAGCCGCCGCACGCGGGGGTCTCCAAGGTCGAGATTGAACGGACGCGGGACGAAGTCAGGGTGATCCTGCACACCGCTCGGCCTGGGATGGTGATCGGTGCCAAGGGCGCTGAGGTCGACAAACTCAAGGAGCGGCTGGAGGACCTGATCGACCGCCGCGTGTCCGTGAGCATCATCGAGATCAAGAACCCCGACCTGGATGCGTTCCTGATCGGGGCGTCGATCGGCGAGCAGCTCAAGAAGCGGGCCAGCTTCCGCCGTGTGATGAAACAGAAGTGTGAGGCGGCGATGGTGGGCGGCGCCAAGGGCGTCAAGATCATCTGCTCCGGGCGGCTGGGCGGCTCGGAGATGGCCCGGGTCGAGAAGCAGCTTTTGGGCTCGATCCCGCTGCAAACGCTGCAAGCGGACGTGGATTACGCCATCACGCATTCGGTTACGACCTACGGCGTGATCGGGATCAAGGTTTGGATCTATCGCGGGATGTACGGCGAGCAGATCGAGCCGGAACGGGCGGAGAGCCGTTTCCGCCACCGGGCCCGGCGTTAGCCGCAGGCAGGAGTCGTTGCGATGGCCGGCAACATGCCGAAACGCGTGAAGTACCGCAAGGCCCAGAAGGGCCGCATTCGCGGACAGGCTACGCGCGGCAATACGGTGGCGTTCGGCGACTACGGGTTGCAGGCGCTGGAGCCGGGGCGGGTGACGGCGCGGCACATCGAGGCGGGGCGCGTGGCGGCCACGCACTTTTTGCAGCGTGAGGGCCGCGTCTACATGCGCATCTTCCCGCACAAGCCGGTGTCCAAGAAGCCGCTCGAGACGCGCATGGGCAAGGGCAAGGGCGAGACCGAGTTCTGGACGGCCGAGGTGAAGTCCGGAACCATGATGTACGAAATCGGCGGGGTAGGCGAGGACGTGGCCAAGCGGGCTCTGCTCCGCGTGGCCCACAAGATGCCGGTGCGGACACGGTTCGTTTACCGGCGGCACAGCTTGTAAGGTGCGGCGATGAAGATGGAGGCAGTCCGGCACATGAAGATCGACGAGCTCCACGCCGAGCTGGAGCGGCTGCGCCGCCACCTGTTCGACCTGCGGGCTCAGGCGGTGACGGAGAAGCTGGAGGATTCCACCCAGCTCCTCAAGACCCGCCGCGACATCGCCCGCATCCTGACCGTGCTCCATGAGCGCGGCGAGAAGCACATTGAGCAACGGCAGGCCCACATGAGTGCCCGGGCGGCCAAGAGGTAGGCGCAGGAAACATGAGGCAGCTTGGAAGCGGATGGTCGTTATGACCGTAGATACACAGCCCCAGTCAACCAGCGTTCGAGCGGCAGGCCGCGACGGGCCGCGGCGGCACCGCGCGACCCGGGTCGGCGTCGTGACATCGGCCGCGCGCCAGAAGACCATCAAGGTCACCATCGAGTACCTGGTGCGTCATCCGAAGTACGGCAAGTACCTTCGCCGCCGTACGGTTCTGCATGCCCATGATGAGAAAAGCGAGTGCGGCCTGGGCGACAAGGTCGAGGTGATGGAATGCCGGCCGCTCAGCAAGACGAAGAACTGGCGGCTGCTGCGCATCCTCACGCGGGCGCCGCGACAGAAGGTGGCTGAGGAATGATCACACAGTACACGCGGCTGGACGTGGCCGACAACACGGGCGCCAAGGAGCTGATGTGCATTCAGGTCCTGAAGGGCGGGGCGTCCAGTTACGGCAAGCGCCGGCTGCGCGTCGGCGACGTGGGCGACATCATCGTGTGCTCGGTCAAGCAGGCGCTGCCGGCCTCGGAGATCAAGAAGGGCGACAAGGTTCGCTGCGTCGTCGTGCGCACGCGGTACCCCACGCGTCGCAAGGACGGGAGCTACGTCCGCTTCGACAGCAACGCCGCCGTGATCATCGACGACGACGGCAACCCGAAGGGTACGCGGGTGTTCGGAGCGGTGGCCCGCGAGCTGCGCGAGAAGAACTTCACGAAGATCATCTCGCTGGCGGAGGAGGTTTGGTAGCCATGCCGGCCCGCGTCAAGAAGGACGATATCGTGTTTGTGATCGCCGGGGACCAGAAGGGTGCCCGCGGCAAGGTGCTGCGGGTGTTTCCGGACAAGCACCGCGTGTTGGTGGAAGGCGTGAACATGGTCTACCGGCACGTGCGCAAGAGCCGGCAGAACCCACAGGGCGGTCGCATTCAGAAGGAAGCCGCGATTCACATGTCCAACGTGATGCCCGTGGACCCGAAGACGGATCGGCCGGTTCGCGTGCGATTTGCGGTCAAGCAGGACGCCGACGGCCATACGGTCAAGCAGCGCGTGACGGCCGGGCGGCACGCCAGTGGGGCCGTGCTCAGCGAAGTGCGGAGCCACGCGCGGCAGTCCAAAGGCGGTAAGGCGTCATGACCCCGCGCTTGCTCGAGAAATACCAGCAGAACGTGCTGCCGCAGCTTCGGACGGAGCTGGGTCGAAAGAACCCCATGTCCATTCCGAAGCTGGAGAAGATCGTCGTGTCGATGGGCCTGGGCAAGGCCGTCGCCGAGGGCCTCACCAAGGCCCGCGAGACCAAGCGGTTCACCGAGGCCGAGAGCGCGCTCGCGACCGTGACCGGCCAGAAGCCCGTGATTTGCAAGGCGCGCAAGAGCGTGTCGAACTTCAAGCTCCGCGCGGGCTACGACGTCGGGCTGAAGGTCACGCTGCGCGGCCTCCGCATGTACGAGTTTTTCGACCGGCTGGTGGCGCTGGCGGTCCCCCGCGTCCGCGATTTCCGCGGCCTGAACCCCGGCAGCTTCGACGGCCGCGGAAACTACGCCCTGGGACTGACCGAGTACGGGGTGTTCCCCGAGATCAACCCGGACAAGGTGACGTATCAGCAGGGGATGAATATCACGATTTGCACGACCGCACGGAACGATGCGGAAGCGCGGCGGCTGCTGGCGTTGCTCGGCATGCCGTTCAAGAGCTAGGTGGACGATGGCCAGACTCGGGTTGAAGTTGAGCTGCAAGCGGAAGCCCAAGTACGCCGTGCGGGCATACACGCGTTGCCAGTTGTGCGGGCGGGCGCGGGCAGTGTATCGCAAGTTCAAGATCTGCCGGTGCTGCTTCCGGAAGCTGGCGCTCGAGGGCAAGATTCCGGGTGTCCGCAAGGCCAGTTGGTAAGGGACCGAGCGATGGCGACGAGTGACCCGATCGCAGACATGCTCACGCGGATACGCAACGCCCTGCGGGCGCGCAAGCCCCGCGTGCGGGTGGATCGGAACAAAGTGTGTCTTGGCGTGGCCCGCGTGCTCAAGGAGGAAGGCTACATCCAGGACTTCCTCTCGGTCGGTGAGATCGGGCGGGGGCTGATCGAGATCGACCTCAAGTATGGCGAACAGGGCGAACAGGTGATCCGCGAGCTGCGCCGTGCCAGCCGCCCGGGGCGGCGGCTGTACCAGCGCGTCGGCGAACTGCCGCGGGTCTGTGACGGCATGGGGATTGCTGTGGTGTCGACGAACCGCGGGGTACTCAGCGATCGCCAGTGCCGCAAGGAACGTATCGGCGGCGAAGTCCTCTGTACGGTGTGGTGAGCGTATGTCGCGTGTCGGCAAGAAGCCAATCCCGATTCCCAAGGGCGTGACGGTGGAGTGCGCCGGTCCGGCCGTCAAGGTCGGCGGGCCGAAAGGCAACCTCGCCTGGAGCGTGCCCGCCCCGATCCGCGTGACCATCGAGAAGGACCAGGTGGTCGTGCAACGGCCCGACGATCTGGCCCGCAACCGTGCTCTGCACGGCCTGTCGCGGGCGCTGATCGCGAACATGGTCAAGGGCGTCGCCGAGGGCTACCGGGTCGCACTCGAAATCTACGGCACGGGCTACAGCGCCAAGGTCGAGGGCAAGACGCTGCTGATCAACGTCGGCTTCATGGGCCGCGGCGTGGGCAAGAAAGCCCAGTTCGAGATTCCCATCCCGGCCGGAATTGAGGTCAAGGTCGACGTGCCAGCGGCGCGCGGCAATAACGAGCCCGCGAAGTTTTCGATCAACGGGGCCGACAAGCAGGCGGTCGGGCAGATGGCCGCGGAGATCCGCAAAATCCGGAAACCTGAGCCCTACCTGGGCAAGGGCATTCGGTACGCCGGCGAGCACGTGCGCCGCAAGGCCGGCAAGGTCTTTGCGGGCGGTGCCGGAGCCGGCGGCTAGTTGAGTTTGGTGCGAGGCAGTACATGAAACGGGAATTGGTTAAAAGCTTGCGGCTGGAGCGCCGCGTTCACCGCGTGCGCAAGAAGGCCATCGGTACGCCCGAGCGTCCGCGCCTGGCCGTGTCGCGCTCGAATCGCAACATCGCGGCGCAGATCATCGACGACACGCAGGGCCGCACGCTGTGCGCCGTGTCCTCCGGCCAAAAGGAGCTGCGGGAGCAGGTCGCGTATGGCGGCAACGTGAAGGCGGCGGCGGTGGTCGGGAAGTCGCTCGGCGAGAAGGCCAAGCAGCTCGGTATCCAGCAGGTGTGCCTCGATCGGCGGGGTCGCCGGTACCACGGCCGGATCAAGGCGCTGGCGGAAGCCGCCCGTGAAGCCGGGTTGAAGTTCTAAACGGCAGGGCTTGGTATGGCAACAACGTTCACCAGAGGCAGACGCGAACGCCCGGAATACGGCGAGGAATCCGGGTTCGAGGATACGGTCGTCAAGCTCTACCGTTGTGCGACGGTGGTGAAGGGCGGGCGGCGTTTCTCGTTCGGCGCCCTGGTCGTCGTCGGCGATCGCCGCGGCCAGGTCGGATTCGGCTACGGCAAAGCCAACGAGGTGCCGTCTGCCGTTGAGAAGGGTATCAAGCTCGCGCGACGGAACCTCTTTCCGGTCCCGCTGCGCGGCACGTCCATCCCGCATCGCATACTCGGACGTTTTGGCGCCAGCAGCGTCATGCTGATCCCCGCCGCCGAAGGTACGGGCGTGATCGCCGGTGCCGCGCCGCGTGCGGTGCTCGAGCTCGCGGGAGTCAAGAACGTACTGACGAAGTGCTACGGTTCGACGAGCCCGAAAAACCTGGTCAAGGCGACCGTCAACGGGCTCAAGAGCCTGCGGACGCGGGCCATGGTCGAAGCCCTGCGCGGCGTGACC
>PMMM01000174.1 GCA_003162245.1 Phycisphaerales bacterium | reverse complement strand
GCAATCTTCATCCGCTCAGGCGTCCAACACTTCACCCGTGTTGCGACGATGGCTCCGTATGCCAGTGCCAAAGGCGTTCCGGCTGCGAAGTTCATGGTGCCGCTTACCGGTGCGATGATCTTTCTTGGTGGAATCAGCGTGCTCCTGGGCGCGTACGTCCGTATCGGCGCAGCGTTGCTGGTAATNNAATGCCCCGATGTTCTGGGGCATTGTTTTTTCGCGCTTATCTCAATGACATCATGTTCCGTACCTGCTTACAGGATTGATCATCCCGATTACCTTTGCTTGCACCGTCTTGATGAGACAAATGACATGAAGATGACATTTTGATGACAGAAGAGTCGCATCGGGCGCTTCCCGTCATGGCACTGTATTTGCATATGCCCCATAGAGATTGGCGCGATCGGTGATCTCGAATTCCGGTCGATCGAAAGCATATCACATAACGAAGCCCATGTCTTTGCGTTCCGTGCGGATTTCACGGTTTTTTGTTAACTTGTACGTGCCGGACCGCACAGAAACAGCGAATAGTCTCATGATAAGAAAACCTAGATTTCTAGCCACAGGTATCGGGAGCATGCCTTTCGTAGATCCTGATTTCGCCGTCGAGGCCTCCCTGGCGAGATTCTCCGAGGCGCCGTTTTGGCCACAGCTGCCCAAGCTGGGTCTGAACGAGCAGATGGAAATCCAGTATTCGGAAGGGATGCCGTGCGTCAAAATCGACCGCGAAAAGGGACGTATGTATTTTGACACATCTGAAGATTATTCGGAGGAATTTGCCGGTTTTTATGAACGATACATGAAGGCCATGGATCCCGTCGAGGGAGACGGCGATTGTTCGGCTGTAGCCATAAGTCCGGTATTCTCCAAAGGGATCTATGCTTTCGAGACACGACTTCAGAATAGGCGAGGTAAACTGCCTTTCGTGAAAGTGCAGACAACCGGCCCCTGCAGTTTTGCGCTCACGATCGTTGACGAAAAGAAGCGGGCCATCTACTATAATGAGGAATTCCGCGACGTCGTGATCAAGGCGCTGGCCATGAAGTGCCGGTGGCAGATTCAGAAGTTTCAGCCGTTCGCGGAACAGGTGATCTGTTTTGTTGATGAACCTATCCTTTCCGCATTTGGCAGCTCGACCTATGTCTCTGTGAAGCGTGAAGATGTCGTTGCCCATCTGCGTGAAATGATTGATGCCATTCACGCAGACCATGCACTGGTGGGCATCCATTGTTGCGGCAATACCGAATGGAGCATTGTGATCGATGCGGGTGTGGACATCGTCAACTTTGATGCTTTCGGATTTGGGGAAACCATCGCGATGTATCCCGAGGCAGTGCGATCGCATCTCCAGCGAGGCGGAGCACTCGCCTGGGGCGTCGTGCCCACGTCAAAAGCGATTCGTGAACAGACCGGGGAGAAGCTGGTGTCTCTTCTGGAAACACTGATGGAGAAGCTCGCCTCGCGTGGCATCGACAAACAACTCATCGTTGACCAATCCATCATCACGCCTTCCTGCGGCACAGGTTCCATGGAGCCCGTCGATGCGGAAAAGGTGTTCGCTTTGACCGACGCGCTCTCCAAGACGATGCGAAACAGGTATGGATTCTCCTAAGATGAAGATCGCGATTTCGGGGAAGGGGGGTGTCGGCAAATCCACCGTGGCGGCAGCGCTTGCACTTATTATGGCACAACGCGGACAGAAGGTGCTGGCCATCGATGCCGATCCGGATTCGAATCTCGCCGCGTGTCTTGGAGTCAGTGCCGAACAACAGAAACTGATCGTTCCAATTTCCAGACAGGTTGATTTAATTGAGCAGAGAACGGGCGCCAAGGTCAAGCAGTACGGCCAAATATTCAAACTGAATCCCGAAGTGTCGGACATCGCGGATCAGTACGCTCTCCTGCACAACGGGGTCGCGCTCCTTGTGCTGGGCGCCGTCGAGAAGGGAGGGGGAGGATGCGCCTGCCCGGAAAGTGTCTTGATCAGAGCGTTGGTCTCCGATCTGATCCTGGTGAAGAGTGAGGCGCTGGTCATGGACATGGAAGCGGGCGTGGAGCACCTCGGCCGCGGCACAGCGAAGGGTGTGGATACGCTGATCGTGGTCCTGGAGCCGGGCCAGCGATCCATCGAGACCGGCCAACGGATCGTTCGCATGGCACAGGAGATAGGTCTGAAAAATATCCGGTTTGTCGGCAACAAGATCACCGGGGCCGATGACGAAGCATTTATCCGGAACGCGTTTCCGGAACATCCACTGTTAGGAATCATTCCCTACTCGGAGGAGATCCGAATGTCAGACAGAGCAGGGAGGTCCGTCTTGGACAACTTGGGCGCGGAGATGCGCAAAAGATTCGTGTCCGTACTCGAGCAACTCCAACGTGGAATCACGGTGTCATAATCCGGGGACGGAATGAGTTATTTCATCGCAATAACAGGAAAAGGTGGCACCGGGAAAACGACCATCGCGGCGCTCATAGTGAAGCAACTTATCGAGCGCGGATGTTCACCGGTCTTGGCCGTCGATGCGGACCCGAATAATTGTTTGGATTCGGCACTTGGGGTGGAGGTTAAGCAAACACTGGGACGCGCACGGGAAGAAACCAGGGAGCTGGCCTCTGCGGGGATGGCATCCGGTGTCTCTAAGATGCAACTGCTCGAGATGAAGATCGCCGAATGTCTGGTGGAAGCCGACGATTTCGATCTGATTACCATGGGGCGTCCGGAGGGGCCGGGGTGCTACTGCTATGCCAATAATGTTCTTAAAGAAGTGATAGCCAAGATATCTTCTCAATATCCCTATGCGGTGCTGGACAACGAAGCCGGTCTGGAGAACCTTTCCCGCCGGATCATACAAAAAGCCGATCTGCTTGTGTTTGTGGCAGACCCTTCCCGGCAGGGATTGACAACCGTAAAACGTCTGCAAGAGCTGGCCCAGGAGATGAAGATCCAGTATCGCAGTCTCGCCGTGATTGTCAACCGTCTTCCGAGCGGTGATCTTCAGCGGCCAATGGATGAGCTCTTGAACGCAACGGGCGCCGACTGGGTGATCGGTCTTCCAGAGAATGGTGAACTTGCTGAACTCGGGAGAAACGACAATGGCGTCTGGCCGATTTCCAGCAGCAATCCTGTGGTCAGTCAACTCGATCGACTCCTAACGGATGCTGGGATAACCGGTCGATCAAGGGGAGTATGTCCATGAAACAGATCTTCTGCCATATTGAGAAATGCCTTGGATGCAAGTCCTGCGAACTGGCATGCGCCGTTGAGCATTCCCTCTCCAAACAGCTGGTGGCAGCAATGCGTGAACCGGTGGTCCCGAAGCAGCGAATTCGCGTCGAACTGATTGATGAACACGGTACCTTGAGCCGCTACCGGACTCTTGCCCTGCAGTGTAGACATTGCGGGAATGCGTTGTGTGTTCAAGCATGCATTTCCGGCGGAATTCGCAAAGACGAAGACTCGGGAGAAGTCCGCATCAATCCGGAAAAATGCGTTGGGTGCTGGTCGTGCGTCATGGTGTGCCCCTTCGGGGCGCTGGTGAGACACGAAGGGATCCATCGTGCGATGAAATGCGATCACTGTCCGGATCGGGAAACGCCCGCCTGTGTCGATGCATGTCCGACGAAGGCGTTGGTCTATCTGGAAAAGGATGGAGTGAGAACGAGAGACGTTGTCCTATGAACATCCTGATCATCGGCAATAGTGCGGCGGGTACGGCTGCGGTGGAGGCAATTCGCACGCGCGATCGGCAAAGCTCCATCGTTCAGCTCACGGATGAGCTGCATCCTCTCTATTCACGTTGCCTTCTCTCGTACTACCTTGCGGGAACTATTTCCCGCGAGAGGCTTCAATACCGGGAGATGGATTTTCATGAGAGAATGCGAGTGCAATTGCATACGGGCAAACGCGCAGTCGAACTCGACACGAATCGGCAGCATGTCGTGTGCGATGACGGAAGCGACTATCTCTTCGATAAGCTTCTGATTGCCACGGGATCCTCTGCAAAGCTCCCGGGTAACATCCCGGCAGGAATCCAGGGCGTCTGCGTGCTTCGCACTCTCGACGACGTCGAGACTATCAGGGAGCACGTCAGATACGCCCGGTGTGCAGTTGTTCTCGGAGGCGGACTGATTGGAATGAAAGCCGCGTGCGCTCTCCGCGAGTGCGGCTTGGAGACGAAAGTGGTTGTGCGTTCCAAACGGGTGTTGTCACAAATGATTGATGATGGGGCGTCACAGATTATCGGAAGGCGATTGCTCGAAAACAGAATCGAAGTGTTGACGGAGACTGATATCTCCGAGATTCGGAGTCAGGACCACCGGCTCGTGGGCGTGGAAACCGATCAAGGGCAGGTGATCCCTTGCGAACTGCTCATCCTGGCGAAAGGCGTTCACCCTAACACGGAACTGATTCAAGATACCGATATCAGAAAGAGGCAGGGAATCGAAACAGATCCGTACATGCAAACCAGTCATGAAAACATCTTTGCTGCGGGCGACGTGGCAGAAGCATTCGATATCACCACCGAAGAACATGCGATCAATGCCTTGTGGACATGCGCCGTACAACAGGGCCGCATCGCCGGACTGAACATCATTGGCGAACAAGAGGCATACGATGGTGCTGTCGGCATGAATTCGCTCGACATCTGCAACTCTCCCTTGATCTCCTACGGCATAACCTCACCAAAAGATGGATCGAGATATCAGATGCTGGTTTACGAACAGCCAGCGAACAATGTGTACAAGAAGATTGTCCTCAAAGACCATCGGATCAAAGGGATCATTCTCCTTGGCCGGATCGACAATGCGGGTGTTCTGCTGTCGCTCATTCAACGGAAGGCAGATGTCTCAGCGTTTGAACACGAGTTGCTCGACGACCGGTTCAACTTCGCGAAGTTGGTTGGGTACGGTGACGCGTCCGTTCTTGAACAGTATCGCCAGTGGTAAACGTAGACTCTTGGAGAGGGAGGTACAATGGTTAGAACAAGCGTTGATGAATCCGTCAACTACATGCTTGCGGGCGCAATGCAGCGAAACCTTGACACGGTGTGGTCGCGTTCAGTCCAACAGACTCCGCGATGCGGTTTCGGGGAGTTGGGAATGTGCTGCCGCAACTGCAACATGGGACCGTGCCGCATCGATCCGTTCGGGGAAGGCGCGCACACAGGAGTATGCGGAGCGACGGCGGAAGTCATCGTTGCAAGGAATTTCGGAAGGATGATCGCGGCCGGAGCCGCTGCCCATTCCGACCATGGCCGTGACGTTGCCCATGCCCTGCTTCTGGCGGCCGAGCATCCTGAGTCCGGCTATTCCATCAAAAACGTCAACAAACTGAGGAAGGTCGCCAGGATATTGGGAGTGGCGGTCGAGAATCGAGAAACGAAAGAGATTGCCATCGACGTGGCACAAAAAGCCCTTGCGGTGTTCGGGCAGCAGGAAGGAGAGATTCCATTTATCCACCTCGCTCCTGAGCCACGGCAGGCCATCTGGCGTCGACTGAACTTGGTCCCCCGCGGCATCGATCGGGAGATTGTGGAGTTGATGCATCGTACGACGATGGGAACAGATCAAGACCACCGCAACATCATGCTTCAGGGAACGCGTGCCGCGTTGTCCGACGGCTGGGGCGGATCGATGATCGCGACAGAACTTCAGGACATTCTCTTTGGCACTCCTTCCCCTGTGCGGGGCCAGGTCAACTTGGGTGTCCTTTCACAACGGGATGTCAATATCGTGGTCCATGGGCACGAGCCAGTTCTCTCTGAAATGCTCGTGCTGGCGGCTCGTGAGGGAGAGCTCGTGAATCTTGCGAAATCGAAAGGAGCCCAAGGAATCAATCTGGTCGGCATTTGCTGTACGGCGAACGAGATCCTGCTGCGGCACGGGTTACCCGTCGCTGGCAATGTTCTGCAACAAGAATTGGCCGTCCTGACCGGGGCCGTTGAGGCGATGATCGTCGACGTCCAGTGTATTATGCCCTCATTGCCGGAACTCTGCAAATGCCACCACACTCATTTGATCACCACATCTGCAAAAGGGAGGATGCCGGGGGCAATCCATCACCCCTTCTCTGAAGAGAACGCACTCCAAACGGCCAGGGAGATTGTCCGCGAAGCCATCGAGAATTTCCCCAACCGCGGGAGGGTGGACATTCCCGACGAGAAGATGGATCTCATCGCCGGCTTCAGCCATGAAGCGATTACCTACATGCTGGGCGGGAGATTTCGCGGATCGTATCTTCCGTTGAATGACAATATCGTCAACGGCCGGATTCGAGGAGTGGCAGGTGTGGTGGGATGCTGCAATCCCAAAGTGGTTCACGATCAGGGACACGTGGAGTTGGTCAAGGAGTTGATCGCAAACGACATTCTCGTTGTCCAGACCGGATGCTCTGCAATCGCCTGCGCCAAGGCCGGCCTGATGATTCCGGAATCGGCGGAGCAATACGCAGGGAAAGGTCTGGCAGAAGTATGCCGGACGGTGGGAATGCCGCCCGTGCTTCACTCGGGATCCTGTGTGGACAACAGTCGAATCCTCATTGCATTGTCAGAAATGGTCAAGACAGGCGGTTTGGGCAGAGACATCTCTGATCTTCCCGTTGCCGGCGCAGCTCCGGAATGGATGAGTGAAAAGGCCATTGCCATCGGTCAGTATTTTGTCGCCTCGGGCGTCTTTACAGTATTTGGTGTCGGTCTGCCGGTGCAAGGCAGCGAAGTGTTCTATCGCCATCTTTCCGAGGAGCATGAAACAATGCTGGGCGGGATGTGGGCCGTCGAACCGGATATTCATCGGATGGCGTCGCTCATGATCGACCACATCAACAAGAAAAGGAAAGCGTTGGGGATCGACAAAGGCAAGGAACGGGTGCTTTTCGATATGGAGATGAGAAGAGAATTGGCTATATAGAACAATTTGCGTTTCTGGAAAGGCCGGAGTTATGTCCAAGCTCATCGTAACCAGAGCTATTCGTGGCGCGCATCAACTGGTCGCCCGGGCAGAGAGGGAACTTGCCCTGGCTCTTGAGGAAAAGAGCGCAGAGACAAAAGTGGAGTTTCCCAATACTGCGTACTATCTGCCGATCTCGTACGGCATCCTGGGATTGAAGATTGGCACGCTGGGGGGATTGACGAAACTGCTCGAAGAAGCCAAGCGACTGCTCCCGCCCCTTCCTGACGAAAAGCTCTGGCTTCCTTATCTGGGTCATGCTCTTGATGCCGGCATGGCGTCTCTCTTTGCGGATGAAATCATCGAAGGCATCAAATACACGCGTAGCCCTCTTCCGTACCTGACAGAAGCTAACCCGACCAATGGTTCGATCTGGCTGGGAGCGGCGAACGACGTTATCATGCGGGAACGAGGAATCGAATTCGTGGACGGTACAGCTCCCGGATTTGCCGCCTGTGTCGGATATTGTCCGACCAACGAGATTGCTGTGAAGATCGCACGTGAGTTGCAGGAGAAGAACCTGTATGTCTTCCTCGCCGCCGCCACCGACGGGAAATCCATGGCGCAACAGCTTCATGAAGAAGGAGTTCAGCTCGGATGGAACACCCGGCTCGTGCCCTTCGGCGACGATGTCACCGCCTGTGTTCACGCCTTGGGTTTCGCTACGAGGGCGGCACTCTCCTTCGGGGGAGGGAAGCCCGGCGACTACCAGAAGATTCTGAACTACAACAAGAATCGTGTGTTTGCGTTTGTCCTGGCCCTGGGTCCCGTGGACGATGAGAAACATGCACAGGCGGCGGGAGCGATTAATTTCGGCTTTCCGACGATTTCGGAGACGGACATCGGCCAGATCCTTCCGACAGGGATTTGCATGTACGAACACGTTGTTTCTCCGGTGTCGTACGACGTTATGGTGGATAAAGCGCTGGAAGTCCGTGGGTGCAAAGTCAAAATCACCAAGGTGCCAATCCCCGTGCCTTTCGGCCCGGCGTTTGAAGGAGAGCGCATCCGCAAGGCGGAGATGCATGTCGAATTCGGCGGGAACATCACCACCGGATTCGAGTTTGTGACCACGGCAGATCTGAACCAGATCAACGATGGGGAGATTGAACTCATCGGTCCGGATATCGACCAGGTCGAGGTGGGGAAGGCATTGCCACTAGGTCTGTGGGTTGAAGTGGCCGGACGAAAAATGCAGGCGGATTTTGAACCGATATTGGAGCGCCAGATTCACCATCTCCTGAACGGTGCGGAGGGCATCTGGCACATGGGCCAGCGCGACATCGTCTGGACGCGGATCAGCAAACAGGCGTTCGCGCGCGGGGTGCGGCTGCGGCATTACGGCGAGATTCTGCACGCGCGGCTGCTCGACCAATACCCGGCGATTGTGGACAAGGTCAGGGTGACGCTGATTACCGACCGCGCGGAGGTCGAGCGGCGGCTGGCGGTCGCGCGGAAGGTATACATCGAGCGCAACCGGCGGCTGGCGTCGATGACGGACGAGTCGGTCGAGACGTTCTACAGTTGCCTGCTGTGCCAGTCGTTCGCGCCGAACCACGTGTGCATCATTACGCCACAGCGGTTGGGGCTGTGCGGGGCGTACAACTGGCTGGACGGGAAGGCGGCGTTCGAGATTGACGAGACGGGGCCGAACCAGCCGGTGGCGAAGGGGCACTGCGTGGATTCGGCGCGCGGGATTTGGGAGGGCGTGAACGAGTACGTGCGGAAGAATTCGCACGGCACGGTCGCATCCATCAGCATGTACAGCATTCTGGACCGGCCGATGACGTCGTGCGGCTGCTTCGAGGCGATCGTCGCGTATGTGCCGGAATGCAACGGCGTGATGATCGTCAACCGGGAGTTTCTGGCCGATACGCCGGTGGGCATGACGTTTAGCAGCCTGGCGGGGTCGGTGGGCGGGGGCAACCAGACGCCGGGGTTCATGGGGATTGGGAAGGCGTTCATCGCGAGCCCGAAGTTCCTGTCGGCGGACGGCGGGTTGCCGCGGGTGATCTGGATGACGGGCGATTTGAAGCGGGCGATCGGCGAGGATGTCGCGCGGCGGGCGGAGGAGCTTGGGCTTCCCGGCCTGCTCGATCAGATCGCGGACGAGACGGTGGCGACCGATCCGCACGCGATTCGGGCGCATCTGGAGAAGGTGAAGCACCCGGCGCTGGGGCTGCCAGAGATGGGGGCGCTGTGGAGCGAGGCGCGGGAGGCGCCGCGGAAGGAATCGGCGGCGGTGGCGACTGAGACGGGCGGGCGGCCGGCGGATGTGCAAGAGCAGGAAGAGGCGCCGGCGGCGACCGCGGCGCCGGCAGCCGGGCCGTTTGACCGGGCGGCGCTGCTGGCCGAGCTGAAAGCGGAACTCAAGGCCGAGCTGCGGCGCGAGATGGTCAGCGAGATCATCGGGACGATTCAGGGGAAGGCGCTGGGGTCGCGGGAAGTCGTGGAAGCGCTGTCGGCGCTGCTGCAAGAGCCGCGAACAGATTCGCGGGCGCCGACCGAACCGCTGGCGATCACCGGCGCGCCGGTACGCTGGGCGGCGGACAAGCTGGCGGAGATCACGGCGTTTGAGGTTCCGAAAGAGCGGCCGGTCGAGAGCGTTCAAGTTGTGACGCTCGGTGCGACGCGCGAGCAGGGCGGAACGCGTGGGCGGACGGTCACGATCGGCGGGGAGAACTGCCTGCCGTTCCATTTCTTCGAGGGCGAAATCCCGCGCGGGCCGGCCTTCGCGCTGGAGGTGTTCGACACCGTGAGCGCCAAGTGCTCGCCGGTGCTGCGGGAGGCGTGGGGCGATTTGCTGGACCGGCCGGCGGAAATGGCGCGGAAGGCGGTGTCGGCGTACGGGGCGGAGCTGATCTCCGTGCGGCTGGAGGGGACGCATCCGGAAAAAGGCGGGCGGAGTCCGGACGCGGCGTTGGCCTTGGTCAAAGAGGTGCTTGCGGCGGTGGACGTGCCGGTCATCGTGACGGCCCACAGCCACTTCGAGTCGGCCAACGAGGTCATGAAGAAGGTCGCGGCCGGGTGCGCGGGCGAGCGACTGCTGCTGAACTGGGTGGTGGGCGAGAACTACCGCACGATCGCGGGTGTGGCGCTGGCGTACGGGCACTGCGTGGTCGCGCAGAGCCCGATCGACGTGAACATGGCCAAGCAGCTCAACATCCTGCTCGGCAACATGGACCTGCCGCGCGACCGCATCGTCATGGATCCGCTGGCGGGGGCGCTGGGGTATGGGCTGGAGTATGTGTATTCCGTGATGGAGCGCATCCGCGTGACCGGGCTGACCGGGGATCGGGCGCTGACGTTCCCGATGATCGCGTGCGTCGGGCAGGAGGCGTGGAAGGTCAAGGAAGCCAGCGCGCCGCAAGCGGCGTTCCCGGCGTGGGGCGAGTTGGCACGGCGGGCGGTGGGGTGGGAGGTGCAGACGGCGATGCCGCTGGTGCTGGCGGGGGCGGATTTGGTGGTGCTGTACCATCCGGAGTCGCTGGCGGCGGTGCGGAGGAATGTCGAACGGCTGGGGTCGCACTGCTCAAGAGCAGTGGCACGCCGGAGCACGGTGAGTTAGCTATGGCGCTGACGGGACTGCAAATCCAGAAGCTCCTGCCGAAGACGAACTGCAAAGAGTGCGGCTGCAATACATGCCTGGCGTTCGCGATGAAGCTGGCGGCGAAGAAGGCCGCGCTGTCCGAGTGCCCGTACGCGTCGGACGAGGCGAAGGCGATTCTCGGGGCCGCCGCGGAGCCGCCGATTCGCACGGTGACGGTGGGGGAGGGCGAGCACGTGCTGAAGGCCGGGGGCGAGACCGTGCTGTTCCGCCACGAGAAGACCTTCGTGAACCAAACCGGACTCGGGCTGGCGGTCGATGACACGTTGGAGGACGCGGAGATCGAGCGGCGGATTGTCGCGCTGCGCGAGTACCGCCTGGAGCGCGCGGGGCAGACGCTGCGGCCGGATTTGGTCAGCGTGGCGTTCAGGAGCGGCACGCCGGCGCGGTTTTTCGCGGTGTTGGAGCGGGTGGCGGCGTTGTGGCCGCGGCCGCTGGCCGTGCGGACGGATGATGCGAAGATCCTGTGTGCGGCGGCGGAAAAGCTGCGCGGGCGGCGTCCGCTGCTGGCGTCGGCGACGGCGGCGACCGTGGACGAGCTCAGCAAGGTGGCGCAGGCGACCGGCGCGGTGCTGGCGCTGGCCGCGGGGGATTTCAACGAGCTGGTTGTGATGGTCAATCGGGTAACAGGTGGGGCAACCGGCGGAGGCACTGCTCAAGAGCAGTGGCACACCAACGGCGAGGCGGCGTTTCGGGACATCTTCCTCGAGCTGCGGGCCGACAGCCTGTGCGAGCACTACCAGAACAACGCGATAATTCGGCGCGGGGCGCTGAAAGCCGGGCTCAAGGTCCTGGGGTATCCGATTCTGCGCTACGTCGATACGGGCGATCCGCTGGATGACGCGATCGAAGCGGGGATTGCGATCGCCAAGTACACGAGCCTGGTTGTGCTGCCGGCGCTGGAGCCCGCGGACCTCGTTTCACTGCTGACGCTGCGGCAGAACATCTTCACGGACCCGCAGAAGCCGATTCAGGTCGAGCCGAAGGTGTACCCGATCGGCGAGCCGGACGAGAAGAGCCCGGTTTTCGTGACCACCAACTTCTCACTGACGTATTTCATCGTGTCGGGCGAGATCGAGAACGCGGGCATCTCCGCGTGGCTCGTCGTGCCGGAGTGCGAGGGGCTGAGCGTGCTAACGGCGTGGGCGGCGGGCAAATTCGGCGGGGCGAAGATCGGGGCGTTCGTGAAAGAGACCGGGATCGAGCAGCGCATCACGTGCCGCAAGATCGTAATCCCGGGCTACGTGTCGCAGATCTCCGGCGAGCTGGAGGAGGCGTTGCCGGGCTGGGAGGTTATCGTCGGGCCGCAGGAGGCCGGCGACATCGAGAGCTTCGTCAAGAACGTGTTTCGCTAACGTGGCGGCCGGCGCCCCCTGCCGGCCGTTCGATGCGTGGGTGCCATGCCCGTCGTCACGTTTCTACCGGCCGGCCGGTCCGCCACTGTGGCCAGCGGGACGTCGCTGCTGGACGCGGCGGTTGCGGCGGGGGTGACGCTGGCGGCGCCGTGCGGCGGCGAGGGGGTCTGCGGCGAGTGCCGCACCCGACTTGCTTCGGGCGCGGTGGAGTGCGTTGCGCGCGGCGGCCTTTCGCCGGAAGAGGTTTCCCAGGGGTGGGTTCTGGCGTGCAGCAGTCGCGTGACGGGGGATGTCACGGTTCACGTGCCCGAGGACGTATCCGGCGGGGCCGCGCAGTTCGTGACGGCCGGCGTGCAGCGTGTACCGACCACGGCCGCTGAGCCGCTGGCGGTCAAGCGGGCGCTCGGAGTGTCCGCGCCGGCGCTCGGGCATTCGCTGAGCGATTTCGAGCGTCTTGAACGTGCGCTGCGCGACGGCGACGGCCCGGAGCACGTTACAGCCGGGCTCGACGTGCTCCGCGAATTGGCCGGCGTCCTGCGCGCGAGCGACAGTCAGGTCACGGTCGCGATCATCCCGGCGGATGCCGCCGGTCCGGCCGAGATCGTTGGCATCGAGCCCGGCGACACGACCGGCTCGCAGGTGGGGCTGGCGATCGACGTGGGGACGACGACGTGTGCCGTGAGCCTCGTCGATTTGGTACGGCACCACGTGCTGGGGACGGCGGCGGACTACAACGGACAGCTTGCACGCGGCGCGGATGTCATCAGCCGCATCCATTATGCGCGCACGCCGGAGCGGATTGGCGAGTTGCGCCGGTTGGTGCTGGAGACGATCAACAAGCTGGTCGCGGAGCTGTGCGCGCGGCACGCGATTGAGGCTGCGCGGATCGACAACGCGGTCGTGGCCGGCAACACGACGATGATGCATCTGCTGCTCGGCTTGAACCCCGACTTCATCCGCTTGGAGCCGTACACGCCGACGGTCAATCGTGTGCCTCGGCTGCCCGGCCGGGAGGTGGGGCTGGCGATGAATCCGGCCGGCTGTGTGATCTTCGCGCCGGGTGTCGGGAGCTATGTCGGCGGGGATATCACAGCCGGTCTGCTGACGACGGCGCTGGCGCACCCCGGCCAGGAAGTACGCTTGTTTCTCGACATTGGCACCAACGGCGAAGTCGTCGTTGGCAACGGCGAATGGCTGATGGGCTGCGCGGCGTCCGCTGGGCCGGCGTTTGAAGGGAGCGGCGTGCGCTGCGGCCTGCGCGCGAGTCCCGGCGCGATCGAGCGCGTGCGGATCGACGCGGCGACGGGCGAGGTCGCCGTGAACGTGATCGGCGGCGGCCGGCCGCGGGGCATCTGCGGTTCGGGCATGATCGACCTGCTGGCTGAGTTGTGGGGTGCGGGGCTGCTCGACCCGTCCGGCAAGCTCGATCCGTCGCGCGGCGGCGACCGCGTTCGCCCGGTTGAGAGCAGCAGCCGCAACCTGGCGTACACGGTTGTGCCCGCCGAAGACTCTGCGACGGGGGCGGCGATCACGCTCGACGAGCGCGACATTCAGAATCTGCTGCGCACGAAGGCCGCGGTGTACAGCGCCTGCGCGATCATGCTCAAGTCCGTGGGGCTCGACTTCGGTGTGCTGGCGGAGGTCTACGTAGCGGGCGGGTTCGGGCGTTTTCTCGATTTGGAGAAGTCGATTCGGATTGGCATGTTGCCGGACCTGCCGCTCGAACGCTTCACGTACCTGGGCAACTCGGCGCTGAGCGGTGCGCAGGCGATGCTCTGCGGGGCGGCTGCCCGCGACAACGTGGTCCGGCTCGCCGGGCGGATCACGTACCTGGAGCTAAACGTCGATCCGGCGTACATGAACGAGTACACCGCGGCGCTGTTTCTGCCACACACGGACGTGGACCGCTTTCCGACGGCGAAAGCCGCGCGGGCGGCGAGGCGAGCGAGCGTGGAAGGGGTAACGCCATGAGTCCGCGCTGCCCGGGCCAGGACACGCGTTACTGGAAGCCGGACGACATCTTCTTCGCCAAGTGCCCGTTCTGTGGGGCGGAGATCGAGTTCTGGAAGGACGAGCCGGTGCGGCCGTGCCCTGGATGCGGGCGCGGAGTTCCCAATCCGAAGATTGACGCTGGCTGCGCGAAGTGGTGCGAGCACGCGGACGAGTGCGTTCGCCCGCCGGGGGATCCGCCGGCGACCGAGTAGCGCGGCGCCTCAGCATCAGATGCGGTTCTTGGAGAGTCTTGGGGAATGGCCGCCGGGCGCGCGGCAGCAGTTATCGGACTGGTTTGAGCCCCGCCGAGTGTACGGGCGCAGTTGCTCGCGCCCGTGTTGCGTCCCGGTCGCTCTACGCATGGGTGGTCCCCAGTTGGCCGATGAAGACGCAGGTAGGACCGTGCGCACGCGGTCTAGCCCGTGTCTGTTCCGCAGAGGGCGTAGTCATGAGCGGTACAGAAACCGCGCGACGCATCAAGGCCGTCGTCGTGTCGCAGGACCGGCTGCGCGCCCACGTCCGGCTTAGTGGGGCGGGGTCGCCGGGCCAACCGCCGCCGTCCGCCGACGAAGTACTGGCGGCGCTTCAGGCGTCGCGGGTGCAGGTCACGGACGCGGTGCGGGCGCGCGTGGCCGAGATGCTAGCGCTGTGCGCGAGAGTCTCCGCGGCGTCGAATGACCCCGCGGCGGCGCAGCTTGCGGAACCGTTTCTGGTCGCCGAGGGACAGCCGGCGGTCGAAGCCGAGGACGGTCAGTTCGTCTGGGCGCCGGAGCTGAACACGCACCCGCCGGCGGCGGACGATGGCGCACAGGTCGACCCCTTCACGCTGACGGCGATCCGGAGTGTGGCGGTGGGCACGGTTGTCGGGCATCTGGTGTTGCCGAAGGACGGTAAGCCGGGGGTCGACGTGCACGGCGCAGATATTCCGCCGCGGAAGCTCAAAGGGGCCCCGGTGCACCTGGGGCCGGGTGTGCGTGTGGCGGGGACGGCCGGTACCGACGTGGTCGCGGAGACCGGCGGGCGTCTGGCGGAGGAGCACGGCACGATCCGCATCTACGACGTGCTCGAGGTTCGCGGCGACGTGGATTTCAGCTCCGGCAGCATCGATACGGTCGTGGACGTGAAGGTCCACGGGACCGTGCGCGCGAAGTTCCACGTCCGTACGACGGGCGCGCTGACGGTCGACCGCCTGATCGAGGCCGCGGCCGTCGAGGTCGGGGGGAACGTGGCGGTGCGCGGGGGCATCGTCGGGCGTGAAGGCCACGGTCACGTGCACGCCGGCGCGAGCGTGTCCGCGGACTTCATCAACGAGACGCGAATCGAAGCGGGCGGAGACGTTCTGTTTCAAAAGGAGATTCTGAACAGCGAGCTTCGTGCCGACGGCCGCCTGGCAGGCGAACGCGGCACGATCATCGGCGGGAGCGCGTATGCCCGGGAGGGTGTTCATGCGCGCGTGCTGGGTAGCGAGGCCGGGGTTACTACGGTGGTTGCGTCCGGCACGGACGTCCGCGTGTTGTCTCGGGCGCGCCGGATGGAGCATGAGGTGCGCGACCTCCAGAAGGCCGCGGACCAGGTGCGCCAGACGATTCAGCCGCTGATGGCGAACCTCAAGCGTCTGCTGCCCGCACAGCGCGAACAGGTGACGGAGCTGATGTGCAAGGCGGACGAGATCGAGCTGCAGGCGGAGCAAGTCCGGGCGCAGCGGGAGAAGATGCTGGCCGACGCGACGCCGCGGGGCAATCCGTCGATCGCCGCCGAGGAAGTGATCTATCCGGGCGTGCGTCTGCGAATCGGTGCGCGGCAGGTGAACGTCGGCCGCTTGCTGCACGGGCCGCTGAAGATCGAGGTGCGCAAGGTCGACGATGTGACCGAGATCGTGATGGTAAACCGGCGGACGGCATCGGTGACGGTCCTGCCTAGCCAGGAAATCGATGTCGAGACCGTCCCAACAGATGATGAGCGAGGGTCCCGTGAACACGAAACCAACGAGTCCGCCGTCAGCCGCCGCGTCGGCTGATCTGACCGCCGTCCTCGGCGACGTGCTCGGAAATCTGGCGTTCATGGTTGGCGAGGAAGTGCCGGCCGACCTGTCCGCGGGCACGGTGTGGCTCCAGGGCGAACTGCGGTATCGTGGACCCGTGGCGGGCGTGCTGCGCTGCTGGTGCACACGGGCCCTGGCGATTCAGCTCGCCGCTAACCTGCTGGGGGTCGAGCCGGAAGCAGGCCAGGCCCAGCTTGCGGCGGAGGACGCCCTGGGCGAGTTCCTGAACGTGCTCGGCGGGCAGCTTGTGACCGCGCGCTACGGGTCCGAGCCGGTCATCGCGTTGTCCATCCCGACGGTGCGCGAATGCGTCGACGCACCGCCGCTGAGCGGGCACGCTGCGGGCGAGATGTGCCGGTGGTTCGTGGGCGGGGAGCCGCTGGTCTGTACGCACGAGGGC
This sequence comes from Phycisphaerales bacterium, assembly GCA_003162245.1. Taxonomy (GTDB): domain Bacteria; phylum Planctomycetota; class Phycisphaerae; order UBA1845; family Fen-1342; genus Fen-1342. The sequence continues at coordinate 1,452 of PMMM01000174.1, read as the reverse complement.
GGGTTGTGATTCGTCCGCGTGGCGAGGGGAGGGTCGAGGCGCGACTGCCGTGCTGATTGAAACCGTTCGCGACCTGACGGCGGAGGAGTATGAGCTCTTTCGCCGGCTGGTCTACGAGAAGAGCGGGATCAACCTGGGCGAGCAGAAGCAGCAGCTTGTGCGGGCCCGGCTGGGAAAGCGCCTGCGGGCGGGGAAATTCAGCTCCTACCGGCGGTATTACGAGTACGTGAAAGACGATACGACGGGCCGGGAGCTGTCCGCGCTGCTCGACGCGATCTCGACCAACACGACGCATCTGTTTCGCGAGCGGCAGCACTTCGAGTTCCTGGCCGAGACGGTGCGGCGCTGGGCGAGCGACCGGGCGTGGCGCGACCGCCACGATGCGCTGCGAATCTGGAGCGCCGGGTGCTCCAGCGGCGAGGAGCCGTACTCGCTCGCGATGACCGTCGACGACGTACTGCGCACGTCTGGGCTGGACTGGCGGATCCTGGCGACCGACATCTCGACGCGCGTGCTCGACCGCGCCCGCGCCGGGACGTACGAGGCCCACCGTCTGGGGACGGTGGCCGAGGGCTACCGGCGCCGGTACTTCGTGCACGGGCCGGACGGGGACGAAGGCAGCGTGCAGGTTTGTCCCGAGCTGCGCCGGCGGATCACGTTTGCCCACTTCAACCTCATGACCGAGCGTTTTCCGTTCCGGCACGGGTTTCATTTCATTCTCTGCCGCAACGTGATGATCTACTTCGACCGGCCAACGCAGGAGGCGCTGGTCGGCCGCTTCGCGCAGCAGCTCCGGCCGGACGGCTACCTCGTGATCGGCCACTCCGAAAGCCTGAACGCGATCCAACATCCGCTGACGTACGTGCGGCCGACGATCTACCAGAGGGGGGCGACGGAATGAAGTTCCAGGACGGGGCGGCCGACATCTTCCTCGCGCCGGGCGAACTCGTCGTGTGCCGCGACGCGGTCCGCATCCGAACGATCCTCGGAAGCTGTATTGCCGTCTGCCTGTGGGACCGTCGGCGACGCGTGGGCGGCGTGAACCACTACCTGCTGCCGCGCCCGACCGACGGCAAGACGTGCGACAACCGCTTCGGCTCCGTCGCCATCCCGCGGCTGATTGCCGGGGTCTGTAGAGCCGGTGGAGCGCCGGTTGATCTGGAGGCCGCGGTCATCGGCGGGGGCCGCCCGATGGCGGGCATCACGATCGGTGCCGCCGGGGAGGCCAACACCGCGGTGGCGCTCGAATTGCTCGGCGAGCGAGGCATTCCGGTGGTTCGACAGGAGACGGGCGGCGATCACGGGCGCGGGCTGCTCTTCAACCCGCATACCGGCGAGCTGACGGTCCGCCGCGTCCGCGGCTGGGCGGAGCTGGCAGTGGAGGGCCGCTTGCGATGACGCCGGGCGACTTCCTCCGCGTGCTGGTGATCGACGACGACCCGTTCTTCGGCC
>PMMM01000041.1 GCA_003162245.1 Phycisphaerales bacterium | reverse complement strand
TTTCGCGTTGGCTTACCTTGCTGCCCTCGGTTCAGGCTTCGGCCTACTTCCGTTTCCGGGTTTCCCCTTACGTGGCTCATTATCCGTATGCCATCCGATGCTCAAGGAACACACAGGGTATCCCAAGTTCTCTGACGTTTCTTTCCATGCATACCGCGCTCTCTACTCCGGCAGACCCTCGGAGGTCTCACCTATTACGACCTCTCTGTATTGGCTTCTGGTTCAGTGACACCATCGCCATCTGCTTTATTAGTTTTACGGAGCTATATCAGGCTTCATAATGTGCGGACACCATTACGGTCTGCATGATTCTCTGTCTACGCTTCAGTTATGTCATTTCTTTCTCTCCTGCAAGACTCGATATGGGTGGCTGGTTTTGCCTTACCCAACAGGGACTTGCACCCTGCAAGAAACGCCAAGCTTCTTGGCGCACCACCAATAACTTTCCATTTGCAATACCGCCGCGCGCGCCTGTCCGCCATGCTTCATCTTGTGACGGATGACACCTTACATAAATTCATAATCTCCACTTTCTTCGCGCGCTAAAATGCACCCATAAATCAGAATTGCACTTTGCGCAATAATAATTTCAAACCTCCGGTTTACCCGCCATGGTACATCTTGTGGCGGGCTGTCAGCATGTCTCGAAGTGACCACTTCGTGGAGGCTGCACAATAATTAATTTAAGTTTACTGCTACCAACTCTGCATAAACATACAAATATGGTTTTTTCCAAGAATAAAATGATGTATAAACTTCACATTTTATTGGACCAATATTCGGAGACACAAATAATATTTCATGTGAACCTCCTACCGCATTATTCTCAACTGATTTAAAACTCTCATAGGCAACACAATGGTAAGAAACACTCCCAATAGTTGTCATCGTATCAGCAGATAGAACATGCAAATAACCTAATTTTGAATTAACATAAAAAGAATCTCCGGCAATTGCAGGATATTTAAAAAGTAATAGTTCCCCGGAGTCACCCAAAGCGTAAAAACCATTTTGTTTGTTCGCACATAGATAATACGAAAACTTATAATCGTTAAAATAAGAATATTTATACCATCGAAAGCCATTAATAATAGTATCTCCAACGACTGTCAATGGCGATTGTGTTGTGTAACGTATTGCCCCTGTCGTATCATATAAAAATAATTTATAAGTCCACTGATTTCCGATTGTTATTGGAACAATTCCTTTAATATCTGGTGCAGGATTTACAAAAAGATCATCTTTCTTCTGATTACATCCTGCGATGAGAATAAAAAATATAAATACTAAAACGAATGTTGTACGCATAAATTTACCTTTTCATTCGTGGTGCAGCCGAGTATGCGGTAATTGAATACTCGGCTGCATGGTGCACTATAATTCCATGTAATTATTACAAATCATTTGAAAAAGCCAAGATTGGATTAAAATACCATGCGTAACGTCTGCTGCCGGCATCTCCCGATTACCTGCCTCTTTCACCAGACAATTTTACGTTGTATCTTACTTCTGTGTTTTGGAATCTACAAATTTCATCAACAAAGCACAAGGGGAAAAAATGAATCGCGAATTGCGAATCGCCAATTGTCAATTGTGAATAGTAAACAACGAACTGAGAACTGTAAACGGTAGCCGGAGGCTCGGAAAAATCGCCAATCTCGAGTTGTCGAGTGCGAATCACCAATTGTCAATTAACTGGAGGCCTTAGAATCTCATCATGCATTATCATGATTCAATATGGAAACGATAAATAGAATAACCAATTAACTTCTTAACTACAGCATGTTGAACCGCAGAATTGCGGCACATTGGGTAATCGTTATTGACAAATTGTGAATCTTAGGTGGAGAACAGATGTGAATCATTATCGACGTTTGCGCCAATAAAACGGACGACGCTTTTGACTTGCTATTGCCAAAATCCGCAGAGAATCTTCAACGATAGAATACATGATACTGTATGGAAAGCCCCTTAGCAACCTGCGCCTGACGGCTTTTAATATTATTGGAGATGACTCTGGATTTTTTTTGATTTGTTCCGCAACGCGCTCTACTTCAGAGAGAAAAACAAAACCAAGGCCGTTCACTTTTGAATCGTAATACTTCGCGGCTTCATTCAATTCCAACTCTGCATCTTCATGGAATGAAACTGATGATATCATTTCAATCGCGCCCGGGCGGTTTTGAAGACTGCATCGGCAGATCGAATTTTTACTTTCCCGCTTTTAATATCCTCATGCCGGCGAAGCGCTTCTTGAGCCCAAAGTTTTTCATTCTCGTCTTCGGAAAGTTCATCAAGACTTGTTAAAAGTTTACGAGCCAATTGGGCACGAGAATTGACATCTAATTTCATTAATTCTTTTTCGATGTTTTGAAACGTCATAATTGTTATCCCTTTTACGAATGTTACGGAAACTATAAACAATGGTCAAGAGCCCATCGCTAATTGCAGCTGGAGGCTCGGAAAAATTGCGAATCGCGAATTGTCGATTGCGAATATTAAACAGCAAACTGAGAACTGTAAACAGTAGCAGGAGGCTTGGAATAATCGCGAATATCGAATTGTCGATTGCAGCTGGAGGCTCAAGAATGTAATACGCGACCCGCCATAAAAAAGGCGGCCAGGCAGCGTATTTCAAATTAGAAATCAGCTTGTAAACGGTGAATAGGGGAAATCGCCAATCTCAGCCGGAGGTGTGAAAATATTACGAATCGCGAATTGTCAATCAAATACAGGAGACAGGAGATAGAAACCAGAAGAAAGAACGAAGTATCTGTTGAACTAAGCAACCAAATAACCAATTAACTTCTTAACTGCAGCATATATTGATTTTAAACTGTTCGGGAAAATATCGGCTTATCTTTTCTTAGTTTATCCAGATACGCGTCAAAACACATTGCTATATTGCGTATAACAAACCGGCCGTTATCTTCTATGACGATCCGGCCGTCTTCCATAGATATTAATTTCAGCGGCAAAAATTCCTCAAGCTTCGCGAGCGCATCTGCAAAATAGATATCGAACCGTATGCCGAACCGCTGTTCAACATCCTGTTTGTCCAATTCCAGATCGCACATGAGCCGCATAATGACATATTTACGGATCTCGTCGTCCTGGGACATTTTATATCCGAGTACCGTTGCAAATTTTCCCGCATTCACCGCTTCGTAATAAGCCGGCAGATCCTTCGTGTTCTGTGCGTACACATTGCCGAAGTGCGAAATTGCCGACATGCCGAAACCGAATAAATCGGCTCCTGCTTTGATGGAATATCCCTGGAAATTCCTGTGCAGCTTTTTCCGCTTTTGTTCCAGCGCCAGCTCGTCGGTCGGTTTTGCAAAATGATCCATTCCAACATACACATAGCCGGCCTCGCACAGCGTATCAATGGTCAGTTGCAGCAATTGCAGCTTTTCGTCCGCAGATGGAAGCTGATCCGTATGAATCAGTTTTTGATGCGGTTTCATCCACGGCACATAGGCAAAGTTGAAAACCGCAATCCGCTCCGGGGAAATGTCTGCAATTTTATCCAGCGTCCGCTTGAAAGTTTCCGGCGTTTGTAGAGGCAGGCCGTAGATAAGATCTACATTGATGCTTTTGATCCCAAGTTCACGGGACCATGCAATGACTCTTTTGGTCAGTTCCTCCGGCTGGATTCGATTGACCGCCTTTTGAACATGCTCGTCGAAATCCTGCACTCCCAGGCTGAACCGGTTTGCACCTCCGGAAACAAATGCTTCCAGATGTTCAAATGCCAGCTCGCGCGGATCCAGCTCGACGCTGATCTCCGCATCCGGCGCAAAAGAAAATTTTTCCCGTATGTACCGCGAAAGATCGTAGATCTCGTCCGGTAAAAGATACGACGGCGTTCCGCCTCCCCATGCCATCTGCACGACTTTGCGGTCTGGATCGAGAATCGAAGCTGTATGATCGATTTCTTTTTTAACCGCCTCAATATATTCCGTAATTTTCTGCCTGTTTTTTGTGATGATGGTCGTGCATCCGCAAAAATAACAAAGTGTATCGCAAAACGGAATATGGAGATAGAGAGAAATAGGACCGCCGGAAGAATTGTTGCTGCGTTCGATATCGGAAGAATATTCAGACGCGCCGTAAGCCGGAGAGAAAATCGGGGCGGTCGGATAGCTGGTATAACGCGGACCGGGGCGGTCGAATTTTTTTAGGATTGAAAGGAGATCGTTTTCTTCATGCTGCATAGCTGTGATGCATGCCGAGCGAAATTAAGCGACTTTGCCGACTTGAACTTTTTTTGTTTTCCGGACGCATTGCGGACAAACTTCGGCAATGGGATTTTTTTTCAAATACGAATGAGAGATATCCCCGCCGCAGACCGTGCAAACGCCGATTCGGGACACTTCCGGATGTTTCAAAGCATCTTCCAGCTCTTTGCCTACTGTGCCGGCCAGAAGCATATTTTCACACATTGCAGAAGAATGCGCCTTACAAGGCTGAACAGGCTGATTGCAGTATGGACAGACAAGATTTTTGCCGTCTTTCATAGACCGCACCCAAGCCGATTTGGACATTTTTTCCAGATCATGGCCGAGCGCATCCACTAATAACGACTTCTTCGTCTTTTTACTTATCTGTTTGCGAACTTGCTTGCGACTCTGCTTCTTCATCGTATTCTCTATCTTTAGAACAGGAGACGACTGTTTCAAGTTCCTTTAACACAGCAGCAAAAACATCCCGTCCGGAAAAGGTCAGGCGAGAATTTTATACCGATTGAGCGCTTTCATATAATTGGCGCGTTCATACGCAGACGGATCGGCTGTCGACTTGTGGCTTAAACTGCCTTTCAATTGCTCGACAGATTCATACTCATGCTCGACTAACCATTGTTCCGCTTCTTTCAGCACCGCAGCGGCATGCTCCGGACCGTGCTTTAATAATGCCGAGCACATCATCGTAACATCGGCGCCGACCATGAGTAACTTAATAACGTCTGCTGCTGTGTGGATGCCGCTCGTTGCCGCCAAACTCGCTTTCAGTTTGCCGTACAAAATACCGATCCAGCGCATCGGCAATCGATTGTCGTACGAATCGCTCAATTCCACATTCGGCGCCACATCCATTTCGTCAAGATCGATATCCGGCTGATAGAATCGATTAAACAGCACCAACCCCTGCGCTCCCTCTTTTACCAAACGCTGGGCCATATTCGGTATGGAACTGAAGAATGGATGCATCTTGACGGCAATAGGAATGCTGACCGCGTTGCGCACTTCTTTTAAAACCTCGACAAACTGATTTTCAGCATCCTGCCCCGAGACCGCCGGGTCTGAAGCGATTGTGTAAACATTCAATTCCAGCGCCGATGCGCCGGCATCCGCCATTTTTTTTGCATACTTCGTCCAGCCGCCGGCCGTGACGCCGTTCAGACTTGCAATGATCGGAATCTGTAAAGCTTTTTTTGCTTTGCCGATCAATTCCACATACTCCTCCGGCCCGAGATGATATTCTCCCGTATCGGGGAAATACGACAATGCTTCTGCAAAGCTTTCTGTTCCGTATGTTTTATAATGATCCATCTCGTTCGTTTCATGCTCGATCTGTTCCTCAAAGAGCGAATAGAGAACGATCGCGGAAACGCCTGCATCCTCCAGCCGCCGCATGGAATCGACGCTCTTGGATAAAGGGCTCGCCGATGCAACAAGCGGATTTTTTAATTTCAGACCAAGGTATGATGTTGAAAGATTCATATATGCCTCATTCGTAAAAGTTCATGACGTATAAAAAACTTCAGGCCATCCTTAGAACAGAAGACGGCCTGAAATAGTTCTTTCGATTATTTTGTTTCAGGAACCGGAGCGCTCGCCGCTTCATGTGCGAACTGTTCGTATAATGCCCAGCGGACTTTAACATCCTGCTCGGCAAGTTTGAGCAGTTCTTTTGCATGCTCGGGCTGCGTCTTGGTCAGCACATTGAACCGCGTTTCCGTGGAAGTGAATTCGGACAGGAAACCTTTTGGAGGTTTGGAATCCAGTTTAAAGGCATTCTTCCCTTCCGCCGACAGGACAGGATTATACCGGAAGAGCGGGAAATAGCCGGTTTCTACGGCAACCTTTTGGTGATTCAGGCCAAGGGACATATCGATGCCGTGTGCAATGCAATGCGAGTACGCAATGATAAGCGACGGCCCGTCGTAAGCTTCCGCTTCGACGATTGCTTTGACGGTTTGCATGTCGTTGTATCCCATTGCTACGCGGGCGACGTAAACGTTGCTGTACATCATCGCCATGAGGCCGAGGTCTTTTTTGGCCGTCGTTTTTCCGCTTGCTGCGAATTTTGCGACCGCTGCTCGGTTTGTGGACTTTGACATTTGTCCGCCGGTATTGGAATACACTTCCGTGTCCAGAACAAGAACGTTTACATTCTTGCCGGAGGCAAGCACATGATCCAATCCGCCGTAGCCTATATCGTATGCCCAGCCGTCGCCGCCCATAATCCAGACGCTCCGTTTGACAAGATATTCCAGAATGCTTGTCAGCCGTTTTGCTTCCGGCTTATTGACACCGGCAAGTTTATCGGCCAGAGCTTTTACTCGCTGGCGCTGTTCAAAAATCCCCGCTTCATCTTTTTGATCCGCATTGAGAATAGCCGCCGCAAGATCGCCGCCAATATCGCCGGCAAGCAGCTCGACATATTCTTTTGCCATACCGTTGAGTTTATCAATGGTCAGGCGCATGCCGAGTCCGAATTCTGCGTTGTCTTCAAAAAGCGAATTCGACCATGCCGGCCCGCGGCCGTTCACATCTTTTGCCCACGGTGTCGTCGGCAGGTTGCCGCCGTAAATCGACGAACATCCCGTTGCATTCGCTACAACCATGCGGTCGCCGAAGAGCTGGCTGACTAATTTGACATACGGCGTTTCCCCGCAGCCGGAACATGCTCCGCTGAATTCAAATAACGGACGCAGGAACTGTGCGCCTTTGACTGTATCGATTTTCACATTACGGCGGTCGACATCCGGAGCATTGACAAAAAATTCAAAGTTGTCGCGCTCCTGCTCACGAATCGGCGGCTGCGGCTTCATATTGATAGCCTTTATCTTCGCTTCTTTCTTGCTCTTTGCCGGGCAGGCTTCGATGCACAAACCGCAGCCCGTGCAATCTTCCGGTGCGACCTGCACGACATATTTCATACCCTTGTATTCCGGGCCCCGGAAGTCAATTGTTTTGAATCCGGCGGGAGCGCCCACAAGATCTGCAGTTTGGAAAACCTTTGTGCGGATAGCCGCATGCGGGCAGACCATTGCACATTTATTGCACTGGATACAGATATCGGATTCCCATACCGGAATTTCCAATGCGATATTCCGCTTTTCCCAGCGCGCAGAATCGGTCGGGAAAGTTCCGTCGATCGGGAATGCGCTGACCGGAAGCGTTTCTCCGAAACCTGCAATGATCTTTGCGGTCACGTCCTTGATAAATTGAGGCGCCTTATCGGATACAACCGGAGGCATTTCGATGGTGCTCGTGACACTTGCAGGAATTTTTACTTCAAAAAGATTTGCAAGCGTCTGATCGACTGCTTCGTAATTTTTCTGTACGACACTTTCGCCCTTTTTGCCGTATGTTTTCTTGATGGAATATTTGATTGCTTCGATCGCTTTGTCCCGCGGCAGTACGCCGGAGATAGCAAAGAAGCAGGTCTGCATGATCGTGTTGACGCGGCCGCCCATGCCGGTGTCTTTGGCGACGCGGTAGCCGTCGATGGCGTAGACCTTGAGCTTCTTGTCGATGACGTCCTGCTGGACCTTGCGCGGCAGGCGGTCCCACGTCTCGGCCTGCGGGAACGGGCTGTTGATCAGGAACGTGCCGCCGGGCACCAGCGCGTGGAGCATGTCGTACTTTTCGAGGAACGCCCAGTTGTGGCAGGCGACGAAGTTCGACGACGTGATCAGGTACGTCGAGCGGATCGGCTTGGGCCCGAAGCGCAGGTGCGAGACGGTCATCGAGCCGGCCTTCTTCGAGTCGTACACGAAGTAGCCCTGGGCGAAGTTCGGCGTGTCCTCGCCGATGATCTTGATCGAGTTCTTGTTGGCGCCGACCGTGCCGTCCGAGCCGAGCCCGAAGAACATGGCCCGCACGACGTCCTTGTCCTCGGTGACGAAGGTCGGGTCGTATTCGAGGCTGCTGTGGGTCACGTCCTCGTTGATGCCGATCGTGAAGCGGTTCTTGGGCTTCGCGGTCTTCAGGCTGTCGAACACGCTCTTGACCATCGCCGGCGAGAATTCCTTGCTCGACAGACCGTACCGGCCGCCGACGATGCGCGGCATTGTGCCGCCGTTGCCCGCCAGCTTCTCGCCGTAGGCCGTCAAGACGTCCTTGTACAGCGGTTCGCCCTCGGCGCCGGGCTCCTTGGTGCGATCCAGCACCGCAATCGCCTTCGCCGTCTTCGGGATCGCCGCCAGCAGGGCTTCGGGCACCCACGGGCGGTACAAGCGGACGCGCACCAGGCCGACCTTCTCGCCGTGGGCGTTCAGGTAATCGACGGTCTCGTGCGTCGCCTCGGCCCCCGAGCCCATGATGATGATGACGCGGTCGGCGTCGGGCGCGCCGTGGTAGTCGAACAGGTGGTAGGAGCGGCCAACGAGCTTCGCGAAGCGGTCCATGACCTGCTGCACGATCTCGGGGCACTTCGCGTAAAACGGGTTCACCGTCTCGCGCGCCTGGAAGTACACGTCCGGATTCTGCGCCGAGCCACGCAGCATCGGGCGGTCGGGCGTCAGACCGCGCTGGCGGTGCGCCGTGACCGCCCGCTCGTCGATCATCGCCCGCATGTCCTCCATCGTCAGCTCTTCGACCTTCATGACCTCGTGCGACGTGCGGAAGCCGTCGAAGAAGTGCATGAAGGGGATGCGGCTCTCCAAGGCCACCGCGTGCGTGATGAGCGCCATGTCCATGACTTCCTGGACAGAGCCGGATGCCAGCATCCCGAAGCCGGTCGAGCGGCAGGCCATCACGTCGCCCTGGTCGCCGAAGATCGACAGCGCGTGCGTCGCGAGCGTGCGCGCGGTGATGTGAAAGACGGTCGGCAAGAGCTCGCCGGCCATCTTGAACATGGTCGGGATCATCAGGAGGAGGCCCTGCGACGCGGTGAAGGTGCAGGTCAGCGCCCCGGTGGAGGCGGCCCCGTGCACCGCCGCCGCTGCGCCGCCTTCGCTTTGCATTTCCGCGATGTGCGGGACCGTGCCCCAGATGTTGGGCTGCCCGAGGGCGGACCACTCGTCGGCCCACTCGCCCATCGGCGAGGAGGGTGTGATCGGGTAGATGGCGATCACTTCGCTGACTTTGTGGGCGACGTGGGCCGCGGCCTGATTGCCGTCGATTGTGACCATGCGACGATTGCTCATAAGCACGATTCTCCTGGACCGTCACCGTTGTCCACCGGACGGCGGCGCGCAGCATGGCTGCAGCCGGCCTCCGGGAGCTCGGCGATCCGGGTCCTAATGTATGCCGCGAAGCGAACCATTAGCTTGTCTGGCACGCCCTTCGGCTCCCCCGCGCGGTTGCGTCCGTCTGCGGCGGGCTTCACCGTCAAGCCGATGCCACCCGCCCCCAGTGGCCGGTCTCGGGATTGCCAAGACCTCTTGTGTAGCACTTTCGGGGCTGCGATGCAAGCGGTGTTTCGAGGCCGGTCGTTTCACGCCGGTCACCACAACGCGACGAACGCCTGTCCGAGCGCGATGCCGCCGTCACCCGCCGGTACGTGGCGGTTGTAAAGCACCCGCGAGCCAGTCGATTCCAGCAGTTCGATCAGCCGGCCCAGCAGCCAGCGGTTGGCGAAGCACCCGCCCGACAGCGCGACCTTGGTGACGCCGCGCGCCAGGCACACTGCGCGGGCCGCGTCACACAGCATCCGCGCGACCGTCTCGTGAAATCGCGCCGCCAGCAGCGCTACGTCCGGTTGGGCGAGGCTCCCGCCGAGCCGCGCCTCGACGATGGCCCGTATCGTCGGCAGCAGCGAAAGCTGCATGGCGTCGCCCGTCGTCGTGACGCGGTAGGGCAGGGGGGCTACCGGCGCCGTGCGTTCACCGACGGCCGCCTCCAACGCCATGGCCGCCTCGGCCTCGTGCCGATTGTGGTCGCACAGGCCAAGCAAGAAGCTGACGGCGTCAAACACGCGGCCGAGGCTCGATGTCGCCGGCGCGTTCACGCCGCGCACGATCTGCTGCTCAAACACGCGCAGCTCATCGTCGTTGGGTGTAGCGGCCGGGGCCCCTGCCGGCCGTAGGAGGCGAATGGCGCCCCAAGTTTCGGGCCACTTCTCGCCGAATGCTGCCCGCACGAGCGCCGCCGCCGGCCGCCACGTCTCGATCGCCGCGCGGTCCCCGCCGACGAGCGGGAAATACTCCAAATGCCCGGCGCGCTCGAAATCGCCGCGCTCGCAGACGAGCACTTCACAGCCCCAGACCGCGCCGTCGGTGCCATAGCCCGTCCCGTCGCACGACAGCCCGACGACCGGGCCCGTCTCGCCCCATTCGGCCATTACGCTCGCGATATGGGCGTGGTGGTGCTGTACGGGCACGACCGGCAAGTCCAGCCGCCGCGCGTACTCCGTCGCCAGATACCGCGGGTGCAGATCGCACGCGACGACGTCCGGCCGAAAGCCGCAGAGCTGCTCCAGGCGCTCGACGGCATGCATATAATGCCGAAATGTCTCCGGCCGCGTGAGATCGCCGAGGTGCTCGCTGAGCACGGCCTCACTGCCATTCAGCAGGCAGACGGTCGATTTCAGCTCGCCGCCGACAGCGAGAACTCTGGCGCACGTATCAGAGCCCGGAGCGCAAGCGACGGGTTCCTGAGAAACCGTCCGCTGCTCCGGCAACCCCGCGCTTGCGCTTGGGGCTCTGATGGCGGACTCTCCTGCGAATGCCATGCGAATGGGCCGCGGGGCGTATCCGCGTGCCCGCCGCATTGGGACTACCTCGTCCCGAAACGTGAAAACCACGGAATCGTCAACGGGCCGGAAGATCTCCCGGTCGTGCACGAGGAACGCGTCCGCCACGTCGCCGAGCTCGGTCAGCGCGTCCTCGTCGCGGTAGGTCAGCGGCTGGCCCGCGAGGTTGGCGGACGTCATGACGAGCGGTCCGAGCCCCTCGGCGAACAGCAAGTGATGCACGGGCGCGTAGGGGAGCATGATCCCGAAATCGCGGCAGCCGGGGGCGACGGACGGTGCCAGCCCGTGTCCCTGCGCCTGCCGCGCGAGCACGATCGGCGCCGCGACAGACCGCAGCGCGTCCTCATCGGCCGGCGAAAGGCGGCAAACGCGCCGCGCCGCCTCGAGATTGGGCACCATCACCGCCAGCGGCTTGCCGTCGCGCAGCTTCCGCTCGCGCAGCCGCCGGACCACGTCCTCCCGATCGGCCCGGCACGCCAGGTGGTAGCCGCCGATGCCTTTCACCGCGACGATCGCGCCATCGCCAAGCAGGCGAGCCGCCTCGCTCATGGCCGACACAGCCGTGGCACCCGCGGAGCCCGACCGGAGCAAGCGCAACTGCGGCCCGCACACCGGGCACGCGTTCGGCTGAGCGTGAAACCGCCGGTCGGCGGGGTCGTGGTACTCACGCGAACACGCGGGACACATCTCGAAGACCGCCATCGTCGTCTGCGGGCGGTCGTAAGGCACGTCGCGGATGATCGAGTAGCGGGGGCCGCAGTTCGTGCAGTTCGTGAACGGATAGCGGTACCGCCGGTCCGCCGGATCGAGTAATTCGCGCAGGCAGTCGCCGCACGTCGCCGCGTCCGGCGTCACTTCGGGCCGCTGGGCCGGGTCGGCTTCCGACATCCGGATGCGGAAGCTCATGTCGCCCTGCGGGGCCAGCTCCACGCGCACCAGCGCGGCGATTCTCGCCAGCGGCGGCAGCTCGGTCACCAAATCGCGCTCGAAGGCGTCGAGAGCGGTAGGGGGGCCCTCAATCTCGATCACGGCCCCGTTGCTGTTGTTCGCGACGTAGCCGGCCAGGGCGTGCCGCGCGGCCAGGCGATAGACGTACGGACGGAAGCCCACGCCCTGCACCTGCCCGCGCAGGTCGAAACGCCGCCGGATTGTCGCCGACTGCTCGGACACGCGCGACTCCGAGTACGGTCGCAGACGCTAACGGAAGTACGTCTCGCCGCCAAGACGAGTGTGGCGCTGCGGCCGCGCCCCTTTGCGTTGGCAGGGGGGCTGCGGGTATCGTGTCCTTTTCGTCGTTCGAGGTGCGCCCAACCGATACCTGCCCGACCAGGAGCGAATAATGACGACTAGCAGCAAGTGCCACCACCCCTTCGTGCTGAAGAACGGCAAGGTGCAGGTCTCCCTGTGCGGTCGAGAGCTGCTGCGAAGCTCCCTGTTTAGCAAGGGCCGCGCGTTCACGAACGAGGAACGGGACGCGTTCAACCTGCGCGGCCTGCTGCCGTGCCGCGTCTTGACCATCCAGGAGCAGACCGCCCTGGAGCAGGAGCACCTCAAGGCCAAGACCAACGACCTGGAGAAGTACATCGGCCTCGTCGCCCTCCAGGACCTCAACGAGACCCTCTTCTACCGCGTCCTCGTCGAGAACATGGCCGAGCTCTTGCCGATCGTCTACACCCCGACCGTCGGCCTCGCCTGCCAACGCTTCAGCCACATCCTCCGCCGCACCCGCGGCGTCTGGATCACCCCCGACGACATCGACCACATCCCGGACGTGCTACGCAACGCGGCTCCAGCGGACGTACGCCTGATCGTCGTAACGGACAACGAGCGCATCCTCGGCCTCGGCGACCAGGGCGCCGGCGGGATGGGCATCCCCGTGGGCAAGATCGCTTTGTACTGCGGCGGCGCCGGCATTCACCCCGGCCTGACGTTGCCCGTGAGTCTCGACGTCGGCACCGACAACGCGGACCTGCTGAACGACCCGTTCTACGCGGGCTGGCCGCACCGCCGGCTCCGCGGCGAACCCTACGAGCGCGTCGTGGAGGCGTTCGTCAACGGCGTCCGCGAGGTCTTTCCGCGCGCCCTCGTGCAGTGGGAGGACTTCCACAAGAACATCGCGTTCATGGTGCTCGACCGCTATCGCCACCGCATTCCGTGCTTCAACGACGACATCCAGGGGACGGCCGCGGTGGCGCTGGCGGGGCTCTATGGCGGCCTGCGAATTACGAAGAGCAAGCTCTCCGACCAGCGGATCCTGTTCGTCGGAGCCGGAGCGGCCGGCGTGGGTATCGGCCGCTTGGTCCGCGACGCGATGCTGGCGGAGACGGACGATCAGGCGAAGGTGCACAAGGCAACGGTTTTTGTGGACTCGGTCGGGCTCGTCCACGACGGCGCGCCGATCAAGGACACGCAGAAACGCCCGTTCGCCATGACCGCGAAGGAAAGGGCCGAGTACGGCTTCAAGGGCGAGGGCCCGTTCGACCTGCTCGAGGTCGTCAAGCGCGTCAAGCCGACGATCATGCTTGGGACGACGGCGCGGGCCGGCACGTTCACCGAGGAGATCGTGCGTGAGATGGCCAAGCACGTCGAGCGCCCGATCATCTACGCCTTCAGCAACCCGACCTCCAAGGCGGAGTGCACGCCGGCCGATGCGATCCGCTGGACCGACGGCCGCGCGCTGGTCGCCACGGGCAGCCCATTCGCGCCGGTCGAGTACAACGGCCAGACGCACGTGATCGGCCAGGGCAACAACGTGTTCATCTTCCCCGGCGTCGGCCTGGGCGCGATCGTTGCGGAGACGAGCGAAGTGCCGGAGTCGTTCTTCATGATCGCGGCCAAGACGCTGGCCGAGACGATCACCCCCGATCGTCTTGAGGCCCACGCGCTGTATCCGGATCAGAGCAAGTTGCGGGAGATCAGCGCCCGCATCGCGATCAACGTCGTGCGCGAGGCCAAGCGCCTGAACATCGGCCGCATGGTTCCGGACGCTGACATCGAACCGCTCGTGCGCGAGTCCATGTGGTACCCCGACTACCTGCCTTACGAGCGTGTGTAGGCCGCCTGCGCCGGCGCGGATGGTGCGGTCTTGAGGTCGTGGCGCCGGGGTCGTAGGATGCCCCGCGGCACGGTCTCCGGGGCCTGATGGAGTGACGCATGTCTGAGGCGCAACCCTTTCGCTATCCAATCTGGACGCGCGGCGATTTGGACGGGTTCTTCGGGCTGATGGTCGACAACCTCGTGCAGGTGCTGCTCATCGTCGCGCTGTGCACGACGGTCGCGGGCATGCCGCAAGACTTCATCTTCAAACGCATGCTGCCCGGCGTGGCGATCAGCCTCGTGATCGGGAACGTGTTCTACGGCCTGCAGGCGCACTGGGTCGCCCGGCGCGATCGCAACGCGGGCTGCACGGCATTGCCGTTCGGGATTAACACGCCGTCGGTGATTGCGTATGCGTTCTTCGTGATGGGCCCGGTATACCGCGCCAGCGGCGACTACAACTTGGCGTGGCAGGCCGGGCTGCTGGCCTGCCTCGTCAGCGGCGTGATCGAGTTCGGCGGGGCGTTCTTCGCGGAGCGCCTGCGGCGCGTAACCCCGCGGGCGGCGCTGCTGGGCGTGTTGGCGGCGGTGGGAATTACGTTCATCGCGGCGGACTTCGCGTTTCGCATTTACACGCGGCCGCTGGTGGGGCTGTTGCCGCTGATGTTTCTGCTCCTGGCATATTTCGCGCACTACAAGTTCCCGTTCAAGCTGCCCGGCGGGTTCCTGGCGATCCTGTTCGGTACCGTGATCGCGTGGGGAATGACGGCGCTCGGCTGGGAGTGGTTCGGCGGCGTGAAGATGTCCGGGGCGGCGTTGGGCGAGTCACTCAAGAAGTTCGGCTGGATCACACCGGTGTTCTGCGGACCGGAAATCCTCGCGGCGTTGCAGGCGAAAGGGCTGCTGCTCAATTTCCTGACGGTTTCGATTCCGATGGGCGTGCTGAACCTGCTGGGCTCGTTGCAGAACATCGAGTCGGCGGAAGCCGGCGGCGACCGGTTCTCCACCGCCCCCTCGCTCGCCGTCAACGGCATCGGAACGATCGCCGCGGGGCTGTTCGGGTCGTGCTTCCCGACCACGATCTACATCGGGCACCCGGGTTGGAAGGCGCTGGGCGCGCGGGCCGGCTATTCGATTCTGAACGGGGTGTTCTTCACGGCGATTTTCCTGCTGGGGCTCGGGTCCTTCATCGGGGCGCTTATCCCGATCGAAGCCGGAGCCGCGATCGTCTGGTACATCGGAATCATCATCACGGCGCAGGCTTTTCAGGCTACGCCGCGCGAGCACGCGCCGGCGGTGGCGGTTTCGCTGTTCCCGGCGTTGGCGGCGATCCTGGTCATCACGCTGGGGAACTACCTGTTCGTGGCAGGTGGTAATGCGGCCGGCGCGCCGACGCTGGCTAGCCTGTTGCACTCAGACAATCCGTTGGTCGAGTACCTGCCCGGGCTTCTGGCGCTGACCGGGGCGAATTCGGCGTGGATCGTCGTCACGCTGCTCATCACGGCGGTGGCGGCGGCGTTGATCGACCGGCGATATACGGCCGCGGCGATCTGGTGCGGGGTGGCGGCGGTGCTGACGGCGCTGGGCGTGCTGCACGCGTACTGGTTGGACGGCAACGTGATCCATGAGCTGTTCCTGTGGCAGCCAGTGAAGGCGGCGGCGACGGGGACGGCGACTTTCGCCTACCGGGCGTTTCCGATCGCCATCGGGTACGGGCTGGCTACGCTGTTGCTGATTGGCGTCGCGCTGCGGTCGCGGCGGGCGGCGGGGCCGGGGGAGTCGGCCGGCGAAACCCGGGTCAGCCTGCCGACGGCGGTCCAGTAGGTACGAGCCGCGCGGGTGGCGCGGCGATAACCGCGAAAACTCGCATATTCGGGTGGTCAAACGCCGAAACGTAGCGCATTATTGGAATATATGGGGTGCATGTAGCGTGTGACTGCGGCGTTCGCGACCGCGGCAGATCGGCGTACCGGGCACGGATTCACTCTCGCTTCTCACGAACACAGCGCGAAGGGAGCCGCGGTGGTCGAGGGGGAAGGGACGCCTTGCGAGGGGCACCCTTCCCTCTCTGTCCCCCGGGGCGACGGTGCCGGTTCGACCGCGAACACCCAGGAGCCCGGTCGCGGTCACTCGTAACGCAGCGATTCGACGGGGTCGAGGCGACTGGCCTTGAAGGCGGGGTACAGGCCGCTGATCACGCCGACGATGGTAGCGGTCGCGAGGGACGCGACGATGACCGTGCCGTTGATGGCGGTCTTGAAGTTCATCTCCTTAAGGACCTTGGCCATCACGTCGGCGAACATCGTGCCGAGCAGCAGGCCGAGGCTACCCCCCACGAGACTGATGACGAGGGCTTCGACGAGGAACTGGAGCATGATGTCGCTGCGGCGGGCGCCGACAGCCATGCGCACGCCGATCTCGCGGGTACGCTCGGTGACCGAGACAAGCATGATGTTCATGATGCCAATGCCCCCCACGACGAGGCTGATGCCGGCAATGCTGTAGAAGACGACCTTGAAGACGAGCATGGCCCCGGTGATGTTCCGGAGGGCCTCCTCCTGGTTGAAGATGATGAAGTCGTCCTGCTGGCCGACGCCGACCTTGTGCGCCCGGCGGAGGACGCGCTGCAACTGCTTTTGGAGCTCTTCGAGCTTGTTGGGGTCCTTGGCGGCGATGGTGAGGCGGTTCAGCCACTTGCGGTTGAAGAAACGCTTGAGGCCGGCGTCGATGGGGATAAAGACGCTCTCGTCGACGTTCATGAAGCCGAGGCTGCCCTTGCGTTCGGTGACGCCGATGACGCGGTAGCCGGCGCCGCCGAGCTTGACGGTCTGGCCGACGGGGTCGGCGCCGCCGAAGAGCTTGTCGGCGACCTTGGCGCCGAGGACGGCGACGGCGGCGTCGGGGCTTTCCGACTCGCTCTTGGTGAAGATGCGACCGTGCTGGGCCTTGAAGGCGTTGATGTCGAAGTAGGTGTCAGACGTGGCGACGAGCGTGTAGTCGCCGGACTTTTGGAAGCACTTGACGCTCGCCGCGCCGACCGCTTCGGGGGCAATGCGGTCAACACCCTCCGCGAGTTCGTGCTCAATCTCGGTGATGTCGGCGAGCGTGAGCGTTTGGGACTGGCCGACGGAGCGGCCCTCGACGCGGGCGGCCTCGGGGAAGACATAGAGCACGTTGGAGCCCATCGACTTGAAACGGTCAAAGATGTCCTTCTGGGCGCCCTCGAGGATCGACATGCACGCGACCACCGAGGACACGCCGATCAGGACCCCGAGCGTCGCCAGCAGCGAGCGCAGGAAGTGCGAGTCCAGGCTGCGGAGCGAGGTGGCGATCAGACGCAGGTAGAACATCATGGTCTAGCGTTGCCGCCTTCCGCCCCGCCGATATGGGTTCCAGACCCGCAAGCCGACCAGTGCGACGAACCCCAACACCGACTCGAAGCCCAGCAGGCCGCAGAGCGAAAACAAGCCGAACAACCCGGGCTGCGGGTTCTGCGTGGCGAACGTGGGCTCGCCGGTGGGCTGGGAGCGTTCCTGTTGCAGGGCGTTGGACATCTTCGCGGCCGGCGCGCTGCCGCGCGTCAGCGAGACGACGTTGTTGAGGGAGCTGAAGGGCGTGCCGATGACCGCGGCGACGCCCACGCCGCCGGGAACGTTCTGGGCATCGACCTCGACGACGGCGTGGAGCGTAAAGGCCTGACCGACGACGGCGTCGAACGGGTAATTGATGGCGAGGTTCGGGAAGACCATCACCTGAAAAACGCTGAGACTCGCATCGACGGATGATAGGTCGGTGGTGAAGATGCCGGCGGTCGGGAAGTTGCCGCCGTGGGTCGGAGTCACCTGTCGATCGGCGCCGCCGGTGAGCTCGAGCGTACCGAGGAAGACCTGCTCTGGACTCTGGCCTTCGACCTGCTTGGTCACGGTGACGCGGAGGCGGGTGAAAGCGCCGGTGAAGTTCATGGCGGATTGGTCGGCGAAGATGGCCACGGCGCCGTCGACGAACACCCGGCCTTCGAGCTGGACGGTCGCACCCGCGGACTCGGGGCCGAGCTCGCCGGGCGCGTAGAGGATGTTACGCAATTCCTCCGATGTGGCCTGGGCGGTGTAGCTAATCTCGGTGGAGATGCTGCTGAGGGCGAGATCGATGGCGAACTCGTCGGTGTCCGCGCCGCCGCTGGACGTGCGCGGGTCGGCAAGCTGCGCACCGACCACGCCGGCCGCGTCCGCGCCCGCGGTACTCGCGTTGTTGGGATCGACGAGACGGGCGACGACTTGGAGCGGCAGGGTGCCGTTGGGGTCGCTGAAAGTGGCGCTGTCCGAGTCCTGGCCGGATTGCGCGCCCCCGCGGAACCCGGTGATCTGGGCGGCCGCGGCGCCGGTGAACGACGTGGTCCCGGCCAACACGGGGGCGATGGGCCACACGAGAGCGATCACACCCGCCAAGGCGAGCGGCAAGGCTGCTGCGCGCATGTCTGGTCCTCCAGAACGAGTCCTGGTCCGTGCAAGGCGCGCTCGTACGAGGCGCGGCGGTAAGGATAAGCCCGCCGCAAAAGGCGGACAACCGCAAGCGACATGAATCTACATTCGCGGCGGCGGGCAGGCGGGGGCTTTTACAGCGCGCGATCGTCGGTGCGTCGAGGACGCACCCTACGCGGTCCTGGCGCGTGCCGACCTACCGGCCGAGGCGTTCGCGGAGCCAGTCGCGGACGGCGTCCTTGTGGATGCGGACCTGGGCGAGGGTGTCGCGGTCGCGGATCGTGACGGTGCCGTCTTTCAGCGTGTCGCCGTCGACGGTGATGCAGAACGGCGTGCCGACCTCGTCCTGGCGGCGATAGCGGCGGCCGACGGCGCCCTTGTCGTCGTAGAAGGCGGTCATGTGCTGCTTGAGGTCGCGGTAGATCGCCTGGGCGATGTCGGGCATGCCTTCCTTCTTGACGAGCGGGAAGACGGCGACCTTGATCGGGGCGAGCTTGGGGTGAAACTTCATCAGGACGCGCGTCTGCATGACGCCGTTCTCGTCGGGGGCCTGGTCCTCGGTGTAGGCCTCGCAGAGGAAGGCGAGGGTGGCGCGGTCGGCGCCGGCCGACGGCTCGATGACGGTCGGCAGGAAGCGATAAGGCTCGGCGTTCTTGGCGGTCTTCTCTTTCGCCTTGTCGCCGCCGAAGTTGGCCTTATCGCGTTCCCAGGCCTCGTCGTCGAAGTACGTGAGGTCCTTGCCGCTGTGCTTGGCGTGCTGCGTGAGGTCGTAGTTGCCGCGATGGGCGACGCCTTCGAGCTCCTGGTGCTCGTCGGAGAACGGGAACAGGTATTCGATGTCGGCGCAGGCCTTGGAGTAGTGGGCCAGCTCCTCGGGGCCCTGATCGCGGAGGCGGAGCTTCTCGCTCTTGAGGCCGAGGTTGACGTACCAGTCGAAGCGGACTTTCCGCCAGAACTCGTACCACTTCATCGAGTCGGCGGCGTGGCAGAAGAACTCGATCTCCATCTGCTCGAACTCGCGCGAGCGGAAGGTGTAGTTGCGCGGGTTGATCTCGTTGCGGAACGACTTGCCGACCTGGGCGATGCCGAACGGCACCTTCACGCGCGTCGTGTCGAGGACGTTCTTGAAGTTGACGAAGATGCCCTGGGCGGTTTCGGGGCGGAGGTAGGCCTTGGCGGAGTCGTCCTGGACGGCGCCGACGTACGTTTGGAACATCAGGTTGAACGCGCGCGGCTCTGTGAGCGTGCCGACAGACTGGCAGTTAGGGCACACCTGGATTTCGAGCGCCACTTGCACGGGGCGCGCCAAGACTCCCAGGTAGCCGGTCGATTCGTCGTTGTCGCTTTCGGCGACTGCGAACAGGGCCTTCCTTTTGACGTCGGTCACTGAGGCTCTCTTGAGCGGTGCGACATTCCGTTTCTTCGCCTCGCTTCGGATCAGAGACTGCGCGCGACTCATGACCTCAGCCGCCCCGTCCGCTTCGGCCCCAACTGCCAGCAGCAGACCAGCTTCCGTGTTGACCTTGCTACCGGGATTATCGCGCTCGAACTCACGGGCTTTGAAAAACGCCTCGGTAGCTTCCTCCTGTAACACGAGCAACTGCCAAATCTTGTCGGCCCTAAAGCGCGCCTTGCACTGTCGGCAATCCACCATCGGATCGGCGAACCCGGTCGCATGGCCGCTGGCCTCCCAGACCTTGGGGTTCATGATGATGGAGCAGTCGACGCCGACCATCTCGACCTCGTGGCCGTCGGCGCCGTTCGGTGGGTTGGTGACCATGTCGCGCCACCAGAGGTCCTTGATGTTGCGCTTCAGCTCGACGCCGAGCGGGCCGTAATCCCAGAACCCGCCGATCCCGCCGTAGATTTCGCTGGATTGGTAGATGAACCCCCGGCGTTTGCAGAGGGCGGTGAGCTTGTCCATGAACGCTGTTTCGGCCATTTCATCGCACCTTCGTTATTCTCAGTCAGGTACCTGCCAACGCGAAGAGCGGATGATAAGCGTCATGGCACCGAAAATCGCGTTTCCCGGCGAGAAGGATCAAAGTCGACCGCGAACCGGGTCGGTAGTTCCGGGCCCTCGCCAATGCGCGCGACGAGCTTGTGCACGAACACTTCGTTTTCTCTCCGACCCACGCCCGTGACCGTGACACGCTGGCCGGACTCGATCGGAATGTGCAGCAAGTCCCCGACGGATCGGCAAAGCAAAGAGACCACGGCGCCGGAATCGACGATTAGCGAGAACGTGCGCCAGCGCTCATTTGGGTCCTTGATCCCCACCGATGCGAAGGGAACGGGCTGTTCGCCGAAGTGGCGGGTCGGCTCGTTGCGCCATGCGAAGACAGGCATAGATCACGTCCACATCACGTTCGACCTTTTCGAGAATGTAGTCGCCGCTGGGGTGCTCGCTCTCGGCCCGGTCCGCAGCTTCCACCGCCGTGTCGCCGACGCCGACGACTTCCGCGTCCAGCACCGCAATCCACTTGCCCGCGTACTTCTCGTAGTTCTCGCGGCTGTGCTCAGTGAGCCAAGCAAAGTCGTCGCTCATGCCGGCCTCCTGAGCGAATTATAACACCGGAGGCACCGGGGATCGCGCCGAAGGTCATCCGAGCAGGTTCATCGCAGTCGGAGTTTCGCGGGGGTGGATGATAGGTTTCCGCGGCGGCGGTCGCAAACGGGGCGGGCGCGCGTCGCTCAACACGGAGACACGGAGAAAACGTGTTAACGTGATAAGCGGCGGATGGCGTTCAGCACCGTTTTCGGGGTCATGGCGTGGGGTCGGCAGGAGAATGAACAGTTCCGAATATGGCGCAAGAACATCCCGAGAACGGTTCCATATTGCCCAACTTAACACAATCGGCCCCCGATACTGTTAAGATCGGTAAGTAACGTAGGGCTAAAGACTTACGACGAGGTTTTCTTCAGATCGCACCCGTTAAGTGCCGAAGTACAGTGCATGGAACCGGTAGCACGAACAGCATCGGTTGCGGTTTGTGGCCCCGTCGGGTTGGCGGGGCGGACCGGTACGGCCCAAGAGGCCGGCGCAGCGGGATATGGTACCTGGGTGTTCGCCCGCCGCGCAGATGAGCGAGGGTTTGACGCATGGAGAACAAGAGAATGATTCCAATAGCGGCGATCGGTAGTGACCGCCTGAGCGTGCACCCGCTGGCGGGCGGCGCGGCGGCGGAGCGGGCGGGCCGGCCGCCCACGGCACATCCTGCCGGGTGGCCGGAAGATACCGTCGAGATCAAAGGCGTTTCAGCCGCCGGGGATGTCGAAGTCATCGACGACCCGCACGTGGCGGAGGTTCGGCAGCAGATCATCGCCGGAACGTATTTGACGCCTGAGAAGATCGATTACGTCGTGGATCGGCTGTTCGACGTGCTGACGCAGTCCGCGCCGGATTCGCTGAAGCCGTGACGAGGGCGCGGTGCGGCCGAGTGCTCCGCGCGGCCTGAAGGCCGCGGCTCCAGCCTGAGTGCGATGCCGCATGCGCGGAGCGGCAGGCTACGCGCCGGGGGCGGTTTCGCAGATTTGCATGTAGACGTCGAGGCAAAAGCGGTCCGTCATGCCGGCAACATAGTCGGTGACGACGCGGTGCAAACCGTGCTCGTCCACGCGGCGCCGGAAGCGGTCCGGCAGATGGGCGGGGTGCTCGACGAGGGCGTCGAACACCGCGGCGAGGATGCGGCGGGCGTGGTCGTCGGCCCGCACGAGCTGTTCGCTGCGGTAGAGGTGCGTGTAGAGCAACGCCGCGAGCTGTTGGAGCTCGCGTTCGAGGTCGGGGGAAAGCTGCGCGGCCGGGGCGCCGGAATTGCGCGCGGTTTGAGCGAGATCGGCGAAGACGCGGGCCTGGATGCGGTCCGTCGCGGCGCGCAGGTGGCGTCGGGACGCGTCCGGCGGGCCGGTTTCGGGGCCGGTGTACGCCGCACGCCACAGGGGCACGTCGGCGAGGTGCGGCAGGTCGAGTAAACCGGCGTAGAGGCCGTCCTGCAAGTCGTGGAGCGCGTACGTGAGGCGGTCGGCGAGGTCCACGACGTGGCTTTCGGGTGGCGGCGGGCGGCCGTCCTGAAGCGGGTGCGGGCCGGGGCGGTCGTAGGGCGTGTCGTGCTTGGCGAGGCACTCGCGGGCCACGTGCGTGAGGTTGAGGCCGTAGAACTCGGGGTAGGGGTGCTCCAGCTCCTCGACGATGCGGAGCGTGTGGCGGTTGTGCTCGAAGCCGCCATGATCGCGGAGGCATTCGTTGAGGGCCTTCTCGCCGGCATGGCCGAACGGCGGGTGGCCGAGGTCGTGGGCGAGGGCGACGACCTCCGCGAACTCGGCGTTGAGGTTGAGCAGCGACGCGAGGCAGCGGGCCTGGTGCGCGACCTCCAGCGTGTGCGTAAGCCGCGTGCGAAAGTGGTCGCTCTCGGGTGCGACGAAGACCTGCGTTTTGTGCTGGAGCCGGCGGAAGGCGGCCGAGTGCACGATCCGCTGGCGATCGAGCACGAGCGGCGGCAGCATGTCCGCCAGAGGGTCGGGGTGCTCGCGGGTGAGGTCGAGCGAGGGCATCGTCGCGGTCGTCCTCCGTGCCGCCGTTCGTAGCGTCGCCCCTCCGCGGGCGACGGCGATCGTAGCGTCGCCCCCCGTGGGCGACGCGGTTCGCCACGGTCGGCACCGTCGAAGCGAGGATAGCACGGGTCCCGGCGACGGGCCAGCGGGAATGGTGAATGGCCAACGCCAAATGCCGGCTAGGAACACTGCTCGGCGTGGGGGCCGGCGGGCGAGTCGGAGGCGGCAGATCGTGTACGGGCAACGGGCTGCGGGCACTCCCGGTAAACGCCTGCGGCAGCGGAGGCGAGGGCACATGGGGCAGGCATCGTGGTTGAGGAAACCCGAGCCGGGAGCAGTTTCTTGCGCTTTTCGGTTGACTTTCGGAAAACCCGAGGCACCGTTCATAGTAGAGGGTCCGAAAAAGCAGGATCTGTGCGGGCCGACCGGGCGGCGGCTCACGCGATCCGGTCCCGAGCGGAAAGGGTGTGGCCATGAACGCAAAAGCCGTTGGAATCTGGGGGTTAGCGGCCCTCTCGGTCGCGCTGTGCAGTTGGGCCCTGGCCGAACCGCCTATGCCACAATCGCGCCCCGCGCGGGCGCCGGGCAGACCGGCAACGCAACCGGCGCCGCCGAGTCAGCCGGTTCTCAACGCGGTGGGCGTCGAGTTGCCGCCGGGGACGCCCCCGGAGCTGGAAATACGCGGCCGGGAGTCGGTTCCGGCCGCTGAGCGGGGCGCGATGGGCGTGCCGGAGCCGACCTGGGTGAAGAAGGAGGGCAAGGTCCACCCGGATGTCCGCCGGGCGCTGGCACGTCAGGACTATCTGGACAAGAACCTCGAGCGGGCGCCGGACTGGGTCGACGTCATTGACGGCGAGGGACCCGAGGCGTTTTTCGGCTACGTGTACGTAGTGGTATACCTCGAAGGCGGGGTGAAGGAGAAGGCCACCACCAGCGCGGGCCGGGGCGCGATAAGGCAGCTCCAGGACTCCGTGCTGTCGAAGCTGACCGCCGTTGACTTCCGCGGCTGGTTTCGCTTTCCGGACCGGCCAGCGCTCCTGGGATACGTGAACGAGGCGGGGCTCAAGAAGCTGGCGGACAACAAGGACGTGCGGGCAATCGGCCTGGACGACAAGCCCTACCCAGAGGCGGATCAGGAACAGGTGTATCAACACGGAAGCGCCAAGATCAACGGGGTGCTGCCGAAGGTTCACCCTGCGGTTGAGCAGGCGTTCGAGAGGTTGCCGGAGGTTCTCGTGGCCGTTAGCATCGAGGGGCCGGACGTGTGCATGGGCGACCGGACTCCCAGCACGTTCAGGAGGGGACGAGCGCTAGATGACCGGGTGCTAGGTCGGTTATCGGCGCTAGAGGCGAACGTAACGTCGCTGGGCGACGATGTCCTCTTCTTCGAGGGCTGGCTCACCAAGGCGGGGCTCAGCAAGCTGGCGAACGACCGAGACGTCAAGGCAATGCAGCTACCAGCTCCGCCCCCGCGGCCCCTGGAACCAGGGAAGCAGCCATGAGCATAGTGCGAATCGCTGTGGCGACTACGGCGGCTGCCCTCGCTTGGTCGGCCAGGGCGGGTTGGAACAACGTGGTTCCGTTTATCCATGCCGACGAGGTCCACGCGAACGGCACAATGGGACAGAGGGCCGTCGTCGCCGGGCGCCATGCTGCCCGTCGTTCGCATCGCCACACGCTGACGGCAGAGGACTGAGAGGTGATCGCTAGTGGCTGACGGCTGATCGCCGAAAGCTGATAGCTGAGAGCTGCCAGCTAAGACCTGCCAGCTTCTTCCCTTTCTCCGCCAATTCCCGCCAGCCGCCGTCAAACTCCGCCACCCGCCAACACCATCGCCCTTTCGACTTTCTTTCCTCCATTCCTGAGT
>PMMM01000162.1 GCA_003162245.1 Phycisphaerales bacterium | reverse complement strand
CGGGCGCGGCGGCCGCCGGAATAGTCGGGGGCGGTGGTTGCGTCTTGCTCTCGCACGACAGCAGTGCCGGAGCCACGGCAATCAAGAGCATTCCGAGCACGCCGCGTCGCAGCATCATGAGCCTGCATGTACGGGTCATTGCAGTGGTCCTTTCGAGCGTGAGCCACCGAATCAAACACTGCGTATATGCCGGCGCCCGACCACGCGTCAAGCCGTCGTCGCACTTGCCGCCGGGCCTTTCGTATTACAATGCGGCCATGCCTGAATTGCCCGAGGTTGAGACCATTGTTCGGAGCTGTCGGCCGCGGTTGGTCGGCCGGCGGATCGTCGCCTTTCATTCCCGCTGGCGCAAGAACGTCGCGCCGAGCCTGCCCGCTGCTCGCCGGGCAATTGTCGGCCGCCGCATCACTGCACTGACCCGCCGGGCAAAACTCATCGTGTTCCGCCTGGACGATGGCGGCTGCCTGCTTGTGCACCTGCGCATGAGCGGCCGGCTCGAATGGGCTGACGACCACTCGCCGGAGCCGCGGCACGTCCGCGCCACCTGGGACCTCGACGACGGCCAGCGCCTCCTGTTCTGCGATGCCCGCAAGTTCGGCCGCATCCTGTACACGCGCGATTTGGCGGCCGCCACCGCGGACCTCGGTCCGGAGCCGCTGGAGCGCGGCTTCACGCCAGCGAAGCTCGGTCACTTGCTCCAGCGGCGCCGCCGACAGCTCAAGCCGCTGCTGCTGGACCAGTCGGTGATCGCCGGCCTGGGCAACATCTACACCGACGAGGCCCTGTTTCTCGCTGGCCTGCACCCCACGATACGCTCGGACGCGTTGAACGAAACGAACATTCGCCGGCTCCACCAGGCCATCCGCGACGTGCTGAAGCTGGCGATCCGGCACCACGGAACGAGCCTCGATTGGATCTACCCCGGCGGCTGGATGCAGGAACGTCTGCTCGTCTATGGCCGCGCCGGCGAACCCTGCCGCCGCTGCGGCACGCCCATCGTCGCCCTGCGGATCGCGCAGCGCGGCACGCACATTTGCCCGCGCTGTCAGAACGGAGTCACGCAGCGCGGCTGATACGCGGCGGCCCACGGCATGGCCGAAAGCGGAGAGCCGATAGCCCTTCATGTGCGGTATCGCGGGAATCCTGAGCCTGTCGCCGGACGTTCGCGTGAGCGCGGACGAGGTGGACGCGATGACGGCGCAGCTCGTGCATCGCGGGCCGGATGACGCGGGCCGCTACGACGATCCCGCCGGCCGCTGTGCTTTGGGCTTCCGCCGCCTGTCGATCATCGACCTCGCGACCGGCCACCAACCGATGTCGAATGAGGACGGCACGATCTGGGTCGTCTTCAACGGCGAGATCTACAACTTCCGCGCGCTGCGCGCCGAGCTCGAGCAGCAGGGGCACCGTTTCGCGACGCTCTGCGACACCGAGGTGATCGTCCACGGGTATGAGCAGTGGGGGACGGAGTGCTTCGCGCGGCTGGCGGGGATGTTCGCGCTCGCCATCTGGGACTCGAAACAGGGCACGCTCGTGCTGGCCCGCGACCGCTTCGGCAAAAAGCCGCTGATCTACGCCCGGCACAACGGCCGCCTGTATTTTGCGAGCGAAGCCAAGGCAATTCTCGCCGTCCCTGGCCTTACGCCGGTGCTCGATGCGCAAGCGCTGCACCGTTACCTCGTGTTTCAATACGTGCCAGCCCCGCACTCCATTTACCGGGGTTTTCACAAGGTGCTGCCGGCGCATTTCGAGGTGCATTCCGGTTCGGCCTCGCCGGCGGAGTCCCACGCCTACTGGGAGCTTCGCCCGCAGCCCTTCGACGGCACGTACGCGGACGCGAAGGTGCGACTCGGCGAGCTGCTGAAGGCTGCCGTCGAGAAGCGACTGATCGCGGACGTGCCGCTGGGGGCGTTTCTGTCGGGCGGCATCGATTCCTCGATCATCGTCGCGTTGATGCGTGAGCTGGGCGTGTCACCGCTGCGCACCTTCTCGATCGGCTTCCCCGACGCGCGGTACGACGAGACGGCGTACGCCCGCCAGGTCGCGGAGCGCTTCGGCACCGATCACCACGAGCACGTCGTCACGCCGCAGGCCCGCGAGGTCCTCGACACGCTCGCGTGGCACTACGATGAGCCGTTCGCGGACTCGTCGGCGATCCCGACGTATTACGTTTCGCGCTGGACGCGTCAGGCGGTGACCGTCGCGCTCACCGGCGACGGCGGCGACGAGTGCTTCGCGGGGTACGACCGCTATCGGGCGGCGCAGCTCGCGGCACGTTTCGATGTGGTGCCGCGGGGCGTCCGCGGTGCGCTCGCGCGCGCCGCCGGGCTGCTGCCGCACGCCCGGCCGCGGACGCTGAGCAATCGCCTCTATCGCTTCGCTTCCGTGCTCGGTGAGTCGCCCGCTCGCCGGTATCTCTCGTGGGTTGGCATCTTCCCGCCGGAGCTGCTCGCGGCGGGCTACCGGGACGAATTTCGCGCGATCATCGACCTCGATGAGCCGGCGATGTGGCTCCAGCAACTTCATGGCGCGGCCCCAGGCCCCGCGGCCAATCGAGCGGTCTGGACCGACTTCGCCAGCTACCTCCCCTATGACCTGCTGACCAAGGTCGATATCGCGTCGATGGCGTGCAGCCTCGAATGCCGGGCGCCGTTCCTCGATCACGACCTCGCGGAGTTCGCCCTCTCGCTCCCGCTGTCCTGGCGCCTCGGCCCCGGCGGCGGAAAACGCATCCTCAAGGACTGGGCCCGCCAGCACCTGCCGCCGGAGGTCCTCCGCCGCCCCAAAATGGGCTTCGGCGTCCCGATCGGGCTGTGGTTTCGGCATGAATTACAGGACCTGCTGCGCGACCGCGTCCTCGCCCCGGACAGCCTGCCGAGCCGCGTGTTCCGGCCCGACTTCCTGCGCGGTCTCGTCGATGCGCACGTGGCGGGGCGTGCCAACCACGAGCACCGACTCTGGGCGCTGTTGATCCTTGCGCTCTGGCATCAGCGCTGGCACCCCCAAGTCCCGGACGGCGTCTGAGCCTTACCCCGGCCACGTTTCCGACCGATGGTGGGGGTGTACAGGCGACGGCGGGGGGGCGTCGGGCAGTGCGCAATGACGAGCATCGACCAATCCGACATCGGTACGCTTTTGCAGGAAGCCGCCGACCTGGCCAGCGCGGCGAGCGCGGAGCTTGGCGAGGCCTCCCTCGCAGTGCCGGCGGAGCCCGCGCCGGCGCTCCCCGACCAGAACGACGTGTCGCTGGCGCGCATCCTCAAGGTACGCGTGCCCGTGATCGCACGGCTCGCCCGCCGGCCGATGTCTGTGGCCATCATTCGCGACCTGTCCGTGGGCGCCATCCTCGAATTCGAGAAATCCGTCGACGAGGAGCTCGATCTGCTCATCAGCGACCGGCTCATCGGCCAGGGCCACTGCGTCAAGATCGGCGAGAACTTCGGCCTGCGCATCACGCACATCTGCGACAAGGCCGAACGCATCCGCTCGCTGGGTGGGCCATAGCGCGCGATCCGCTCCCGTTGTTGGTTTGCTACTTTGTCACGCCCCCGGCGTTCGTGGCGGCCGCGTGGCGAAAGCGGCGCGGCAGCAGCAACGCGACCTCGTGCGAGCCAAGCAGCCACGCCACGCCAACGAATGCCACGGTCCCGATCGCCAGCAACCCCAGCGCCTCGACGGCCGACGAGACCAAACGCCCGGGCACATGCGCCACGAGCCGCATCCACGCCGGCCACACCAGCCATAGCACCAGCACGCTCGCCGCGATCCCCGCCGCCATCTGGCCCAGCGCCTTCAATGCGTCGCGATCGAGCAAACGCAACTTCATCCGGCGTTGCAGGATGGCCAGACCCACGACGACGGAGAGCGTCGAGGTCGCCGTCGTGCTCAGGGCGAACGCCGCCTCGCGAATCGTCGGGTGCCAGACCAACGCGAGATTCAGCGCCGCGTTAAGGGGCAGCAGCACCGCGCTGATCGCCAACGGCGTGCGCACGTCGCCGATGCTGTAGAACGCCCGCAACACGATGTGCTGCGCGCAGAACGCCCACAGCCCGAAGCCGTAGAACACGAGCACGAAGCTGGCCCGCAGCGTGTTGTCGTGCGTGAAGCGGCCGCGCTCGAACAGCAGCCGCATGATCGGTTCGGCCAGCAGGATCATCATTGTGCCCGCGAGCAGCCCCTCGAACACGGCCAGCCGCAGCGACTCGCGCACCTCGTGCGCCCAGGGCTCCCACTCCGCGCGGACGGCGAACCGGCTGAACGCCGGCAGCGCCGCCGTCGCCAGCGAGATCACCAGCACGCCGAGCGGGAACTGGTACAGCCGCTGGGCATACGTCACCGCGGACAGCGCGCCTTCCTGGAGCGGATATCGCAGCGTCCAGCCCAGCAGGCTGACCGTCTCGGGCGTGCTCTTCACGTGCGTGAGCATCGTGCAGATCTGCGCGTCGAGGAACACGCCGAAGGCCAGCACGCCCTGCCCCAGCGCCACCGGCACGAGCAGACGGAGCATGTGCTGCACGGTCGGGTCGCGGGCCTCGAAGCGCCAGCCGAGCGTCACGCCATACGCCCGCAGCGCCGGCCACAGGAACACGAGCTGCAGCACGCCGGACGCCAGCACGGCCAGCGCGACGATGTACACCTGCCCGCGCGGGTTGCCGGGATACACGCGCGGCCCCAGCCACGCGATGCCGGCAATCATCCCGACGTTCAGCACGATCGGCGCCAGCGCCGCCGGCACGAAGCTGCCGACGCAGTTCAGGATGCTCGACAGGAGGGCCAGCAGGCAGATGCTGAGCATGAACGGCAGCATCAGGGCCGTCAGCGACAGCAGCAGCCCGCGCGCGGCGCGATCGGCCGGATCGGGCGGAAAGACGAACCAGATGACGGCGATGATTGCGAGGATCGCCAGGATCACGAGGACCAGGGCGAACGTCATGAGGGCCAGCGTGCGGGCCAGGAGCCGCCACGCCGACTCGCGGCCCTCGCTTTCGAGCGTCTTGGTGAACGTCGGGACAAAGACCGGCGCCATCGCGCCTTCGCCGAAGAGCCGCCGGAAGAGGTTCGGGAACTGGAACGCGTACGAGAAGGCGTCCTGCACCCACCCGAGCCCGAAAGCCTGCGCGAGCAGAATGTCGCGCGCCAGGCCCGTCACGCGCGAGATGAGCGTGCAAATCGCGATCAGCTTGGCGGAGGAAACGACGCTGCGTGGCTGCGGCATGGAGCAGATGATAGCAAGGCGCCCGCAGCAGGAAACCGCCGCCTACAGAGAAAGAGCACGACAGCGGGATCTGGGCGGCGCGCACAGAGGGCCCGCCGCCGTGCGTGGCTGGGCGGGGTTGCCGGTAACCCAAGATCGGTACGGT
The DNA here is from genome assembly GCA_003162245.1 of Phycisphaerales bacterium. GTDB lineage: Bacteria > Planctomycetota > Phycisphaerae > UBA1845 > Fen-1342 > Fen-1342. The sequence goes on along the minus strand of PMMM01000162.1, from coordinate 1,350 downwards.
TGGATGGGGGGCGGGGGAAAATGCAGCGCGCCAGCCGCGTGTCTCATCAACCCCGATGGGCCCTACGACTCGTGGTGCGAGCTGTTCCCAGTCTGAGGAGGCTCCGGTGCCGCCTCGGGTAGCCGGCCGCCCCGTTTCCGCACCGCCTGGCGCAAAACGAACTCGATTTGTGCGTTCACGCTGCGCAGATCGTCCGCCGCCCAACGCTGCAAGGCCGCCCACAGCTCGGGCGAAATCCGCAATAGGACGGCCTTCTTTCTGCTATCTGCCATGACAAACCGCTGCGGGCTGTGACGGCTTTACGAGTACAACGTCCCGGCGTTGACGACCGGCTGCGCGGCCTGCTCGCCGCAGAGCACGACCAGCAGGTTGCTCACCATCGCGGCCTTGCGCTCGTCGTCGAGCAGCACGGTCTTCTTTTCCTCGAGCTTCTCGAGCGCCATTTCGACCATCCCGACCGCGCCTTCGACGATCCGCTTGCGGGCCGCGATGATCGCTTCTGCCTGTTGCCGCCGCAGCATGGCCCCGGCGATCTCGGGGGCGTAGGCGAGGTGGCTGAGCCGGGCCTCTTCGACGATGACGCCCGCCTTGCTCAGCCGCTCCTCGAGCTCCATCTGGAGCGCTCGCGAGACTTCGTCCATGCTCCCGCGCAGCGACAGCTCGTTGTCGGCGGTCGTGTCGTACGGATAGCGGCTCGCCAGGTGCCGCACGGCGGCCTCGCTCTGGATGTGGACGTAGTTGCTGTAGTCGTCGATGTCAAAGACGGCCTGGACCGTGTTCTGCACGCGCCACACCACGATGGCGGCGATCTCCGTGGGGTTGCCGCGCTGGTCGTTCACCTTGAGCTTCTCGGTGTTGAAGTTCCGCGTCCGCAACGACAGCTTGTGCTTCTGGTAGAAGGGGCACGCCCAGTGGAACCCGGCCTCGCGCACCGTCCCCTTGTACGCGCCGAACAGGAGCAACACCGCCGCCTCGTTCGGCTGCAGCGTGAAGAACCCGCCCCAGCAGATGAGGAGCACGATCAGTGCGAGAATCGTCAGGACAATCCCCGAAATCGCGCCGGCCGGCGTCGCTCCCGGCCCCGCGGCGTCGGCGGCGCGCGCGAAATAGAACCCTCCGTACCCGTCCGCGATGGTCACGGCGAACAGCCCTACCAGCATTCCCCATCCGCCAATCGTCCGCCGCTGAAACTCGCTGATCATGATGCTCTCCTCATTCAGCAGACACCATGTGATATCTATACGATATTATGGCGCAATCTCAGCGAAGAGGCAAGTCCGCAGCGTCGGAATGTGTCGGCTGCCGGTTCGTTCGGCGCTGACAGTCCTATAATACGCATCCTGTTTATTT
>PMMM01000242.1 GCA_003162245.1 Phycisphaerales bacterium | reverse complement strand
AAGCGGAATGCGTATCAGAGGGTGGCGGGCGGGTCGAGAGCGGGCAACGGCGCGGCCCATTCGAGAACGGTTGCATGCGTTTAGGTCGAGGACCCGTTCGCTTGAGGTGTGCGGGTGCGCGAGGAGCGAAATCGCTGAGTCGCACGCGATCTACACGTTGTATTTTTCCTGAGAATTGTTCACGTGGGAGGATTCGTTCAGGCGCAACGGGGGCAGCGGTGTGCGCGCGGCCGCGGGGGGGCGGAGTCGTGTGTCAGGGGACGCAGATGACGGGCGGTTGGGAGCCGGTGGAGGCTGTAGGTAGCGCGGGTCCGTCGCCGGTCATTCCGGCGCTGCGGGGCTGCCGCCTTCCAAACGGTCTACCTGATTGGATAGCTTCTTCTGCTCGGACGCCAGCCGCCGCTCGACCTTCTTGACGTCCTCGGCCGGGGGGAGACGCTCTGGTACGATGCCCCGGTTGACCAGCAGCCTGCGGACTTCCTCGTTGTTCTTGACGTGTTCGCCGGTGATGCCGGGCTCGGTTCGCAAGGCATTCTGCTTGATGTTGAAGTTGGTGATCTCGTTGGCAAAGTCCTTGGCCTTGATCGTGATGGTGGGCAGGAAGTCGGCCAGGGGCCGGCCCTTGGGCACGGCGAGCCGGTTCTTCATGTCCTGGGTCGTGCGGCCGCCGAACAGGGCCGTGTCGCCGCGGCTGCGGATGCGCCCGAAGCTCTCGTTGTCGTGGAGGCGATCGAAGATGATGCCGGAAAGTTCCTTCTCGGAGCGCGTGAGCTTCCGGCGGGCGCTGACGCGTTCGGCTTGCGCGAGGCGTTTGGCGACGATTTCCTGCTTGCGGGTCTGGACGGCGAAGTACGTCTGGGCGAAGGCGATCGGGTCTTTGGAGGGGTCGCCGTTCTGGGCGATGAGGTAGCAGGCGTAGCGGGTGAGGGCGATGTCGTCGATTTCGCGTTGGGCGCCGGAACCGACATCGACCATTTTCCTGATACCAAGAAAATGGTCCTTTGGGTCGCAACCCGCTGTTTGACAGGAGGTTATGGCCTTGTCAATCACCCGGGCGAAGTTCTCCCACTTCGCGTAACCCAGCAGCATTTGAAGGTCGCGGGCGCACCAAAACTCGGTGCCGGTGTCCGGGAACTTCTGGACCATGACCTCGAAGCTGGAGTGCAGACGGACGACGATTTCCCGGTCCATGTTGACCTCCTAACACAATCCTACCACGGATCGTTCATGCCGCGAACATCCTTTCCCGGGCCTCGGCCAGCACGCCGGCCGGTTTGCCGTCGACGATTTCGATCGGTCGCCGCGGTCTGCACGCGGCGAAGGACGTGCTCCGTCCGTCCGCGGGCGTGGATGGCGGGGTCGATGGGTTTGGCGCGAGTGTCGGATTCGCTGAGAGGCATAGGCATCGTTCTTAGGTTAGCTGCTTATCGCGAAACACGATACGGCGCAACTGACCCCACGGGTGCGTGGCTCAACGCGGACTGCAACGGCGACGGGAACGTGACGTTTGCCGACATCGATCCGTTCGTGGCACTGCTTGGGACGACGTGTCCGTAGGAGCCCGTCCGCAGATTGCGCCGATGACGCAGATTGGAAGATAGGGGACGTACGACCAGACCAGGCGCAGGCCGTGCCGGCTGCGCGTGCGCGGCGTTTGAACTGTCCTATTGTCCCGGCGTGAACTCGACTCCGACCAGGCAGTGGCCGTCGTCTGCGGGGACACGCCGGACCACGCGGGCGTCGGGGGACAGGTGCCAGGTTTCGCCGGGGGACAGGTCGACGAGCAGGGAGAGTCGCGTCCCGACCGGGGCCGCCTTGCGGATGGTCATGCGGAGGCCCGCGCCGCCGGGGGAGATGTCGACGAGCTGGCAGACGCCCGATCGCGTGCCGGAGGTCCAGCGCACGGGCCCGGAGGCGGGGACACGGATGTAACGCCGACGTTCGCGATAGCGCGTCACCATCCGAATGAACTCCAGCGGGAAGCCACAGCCGTGCCAGTATGTCGGCCGGGCGGGCGCGGGCGTTCAATCGACACAGGCTTGTCCCCGGTGTCGCCGCGCACCTGCGTGCCGGCCGATAGCAACCAGCACCCCCGCGGTCGCCCACCGGTTTTCGCGGCAACAGGCGGCGTATCGGACGGCGCACGCGATCGTCCCATAGCGCGCGGGCCAATAACGGCGATCGCGCGCGGTCAGGGCCCGATCGTGTCGAGGATTTTGGTCATTTCCGCGGCGGCGTGCGTCTCGCTGCGGGCCGTGGCGGCGGCGATGCCGGCCTGGAGCGTTTCGCGGGCCGCCGCGCGTTGTCCGAGCTTGATCTCCGCGCGGGCTTTTTGCAGGTGGGCGGCGTGATAGTGCGCGTCCAACGCCAGGGTCCGCTCGAAGGCGGCGATGGCCTCCGTCCACTGCTCGAGCTGCACGCATTCCAGCCCCACGCCGTAGTGCACGAACGGGTCGTTCGGATCGGCGGCGGCGAGCTTGCGGAGCTGTTCGAGGCGTGACATGGCGGGGTGCTACGGCTCCCGCAGCTTGCATTGGTCGAACGAGTACCCACCGACTAGGTTGTATTCCTGGCCGAGCTTCTTGATCTGCTCGATGAGTTGCCGGGCCCGTTCTTTCTCGCGGGCGGCGGCGGTCACGTCGCTCTGCTTGGTTAGGAACGGCTCGGTGGCGACGACTTCGAGGTCGCCGCCCCCGGGGCGCACGATTGCTTCGACACCCTTGGAAGTCAGGAAGTCGCGGATCTTCTCGCCGGCCTGCACGCCGACGGGGCGTCGTGAGACGTGTTGGACCACGACGTAGGAGTACCCAGGGCGCAAGGCGAATGACGCCGCCTCTTCGCGTTCGGCCGGCTTCGCTTCCGCTGGCGGAGGCGCCTGCGGGGGCAACTCGGCTGCGACGGGCGTGCGGGGCGTCACGACCGGCCCGCTGCGACCGGGCTGCGGGGTTGGTCGGGGCGCGGCGGGTTCGGGCGCGGGCGGCTCGCTATCCGATTTGCCGCGCAGGACGGCCTGGACATCGGTCGCCTTGGGTGACGGCGGGTGTACGCTGCGCGCGCCCGCGTGGTAGGTCGCGATCAGCACAACCACGAGCAGCACGCCGACGGCCGCGAGGTAGGGCCACGCCAACTCGAGCACGACGCGTCCGTTCACGATGCGCAGGGCCGCGTGCGCGGGCCGTGGCGACGTGAACAGGTCTTCGGCCGGTGCGGCCCCGGGCTGTTCCAGACCCGCTGACGGTTGCGGCGGTGCGCCGGTCTGCGAGCCGGGCGCGGGCCAGGCCCGCGGCTCGACCCCACGCGAGACGAGCTCGTAAAGAACCGGACGATTCTTCCGCGCGGCCACGATGAGACTCCCGGGGCACCGCGGCGCGACACCTGGGCCGCGCTGCTGGCGAGCCATCGTCAATTGTAGGTTGACGCGCCCCGTGTACAACCCCCGGGGCGCGAAGCGCGGCCCGCGGCCCGGGCGCCGGCCGCGCGCTCCGCGAAAGATGTTCAGCATCCCACCAGCGACTGGCCGCGCAGCTCCGTCGGCACGTTCAATCCCAGCAGCGCCAGCGTCGTCGGCGCCACGTCGTACAGGGACGCGTCCAGCCGCCCCTGCGTAAGCGACGCGTGCGCGAGGATGTACAGGCCCTGCATGGCGTGGTTGGCGTCGTCCGGCCCGGTGTCGTTCTCGAACGTATACACGTCCGGGTTTCCGATCGTGCCCACGCTCCGCCAGTGCAGGTCGCCGAAGATCACGATCAGGTCCGGCGGGAAGCCGTGCACCGTCTCGTACAGGTCCTCGGGGCGGTACGCGCGGTTGCCCATCGGCCGGCCTTGATGATCGCAGATGGCTTCGAGCCGGGCGCCGAGCGTGGCCCGCAGCGTTTCGTACTCATCGGCCGGGACGATCCCGCAGGGCTCGCGCCCGGCGCGGTTGATGAAGCAGCGGCCGTAGTAGCCGCCCTCGCCCCAGACCTTCGTGCGGTCCCAATCGACGTCGGCCAGCTCGAACTTGCGGGGGCCGGCCAACGGCGTTTTCATGACGAGCAGCCCTTCGCGGATGAGCCAGTCGTTCAGGCAGAAGCCGCCGTCCATGCGTTTCGCGCCGTGGTCCGAGACGACCCAGAGCGCGGTGTGATCGAGGTCGAGGGCGGTCAGCAGCTCGCCGATCTGCCGGTCCACGAAGACGTAGTAGTCGTGGATCGCGTTTTCGAGCGGGCCACCGGGCTGATAGCGGTGGTGGCGGGGGTCCATGAACTGCCAGAAGCCGTGGTGGATGCGGTCGATACCCATCTCGACCATCCAGAAGAGCGTCCAGGGGCGCGTGGTCAGCAGGTGGCGGCAGACCTGGAAGCGCTGGGCGGTCATCTTGTAGAGTTGGTCGAGCAGCCCGGCCTTGTCGTCGGTGCGAAACTTCTCCACGTCGAGCATGTACGGACCGGCCAGCTCGGTGATTTCCGCGGCCAGCTCCGGCGGGTGCGTGTACGGGCTGTCGGTGCTCGGCGTCAGGAAGCACGTGACCATGCAGCCGTGCGGCGGACGGACGATCGGGAAGGTCTGCGGCACGCCGACGATGATCGACTCTTTGCCGGCGCGGCCGACGTAGTCCCAGAGCCGCGGCTGGCGGACCTCCAGGTTAGTCGCGATGCCGAGGTTCTCGTAGGACCAGTCGCGGCGGTTGCGGAAGCCGTAGGTGCCGAGGGTGCCGGGGTCCTTGCTGCTGGCCATGCAGGTCCAGGCAGGGACGGTGATGGGCGGCATGGAACTTTCGAGGTTGCCCCAGAGGCCGGACTCGGCGAGCCGGCGGAGGTTGGGCAGGTCGTTGCGCCAGCGCTCGAAGACGAGGCTCGGCTCGGCGCAATCCAGCCCGATGATGGCGACTTTCTCGACCTTGGGCATGGCGGGTACGGTACCCTGGCGGGGGCGAATGCGATACCGGGCGGGGCGGACGGTTGTGCGTCGCGCGGGATCCGACGCCAGCGCCGGCAGTTGACGGCGGCGGTGCGTTGGCGGATTCTGTCGCGCTATCTATGACTACTGACGCGAACACACCGGCGAAGCGGACGCGGACTGATGGGACGGGGCTGATCGACCTGGACCCCTGGCTGGAGCCACATGCTGGTGCGCTGCGGCGGCGGTATCAGCATTACCAGCGCGTCCGCGAGCGCATCGTCGCGGCCGCCGGGTCGGTCGAGAACTTCGCGCTCGCGTACAAACAGCTCGGCTTCAACCGCGGCGCGCACGACGGCCGGCCCGGGGTCTGGTACCGCGAATGGGCCCCCAAGGCCATCGCCATGTCGCTGATCGGCGACTTCAACAACTGGGACCGCTTCGCCGACCCACTGATTGCCGACGACAACGGCGTATGGAGCATCTTTCTACCGGATGAGCAGTACGGCGACCGGCTTACGCACGGCAGCCGCGTCAAGGTGCACGTCCACAGCCTCATCGGTCCGCGCGACCGCATCCCGGCGTACATCCGCCGCGTCGTCGACGAGCCGCCGAACCACAATTTCTGCGGCCAGTACTGGAACCCGCCGCAGCCGTATGCGTGGAAGCATCCCATGCCGCCGCTGAAGGGCAGCCTGCGGATTTACGAAGCGCACGTCGGGATGGCGGTGGAGGAGCAGCGGCTCGGCACGTACCGCGAGTTCGCCGCGGACGTCCTGCCGCGGATCGCGAGCGCCGGCTACAACGCCGTGGAACTCATGGCGATTCAGGAGCACCCGTACTACGGGTCGTTCGGCTACCAGGTGAGCAACTTCTTCGCCGCGTCGTCGCGGTTCGGCACGCCGGAGGAGTTGATGGAGCTGATCGACACGGCGCACGGGCTGGGGCTGCGCGTGCTGCTGGACGTGGTGCACAGTCACGCCGTGAAGAACGTGCTGGAGGGGCTGAACCAATTTGACGGGACGGATTACCAGTATTTTCACGCGGGCGGGCGCGGCCAGCACCCGGCGTGGGACTCGTTGTGCTTCGACTACGCCAAGTGGGAGGTGCTGCAGTTCCTGCTGAGCAACGTGCGGTTCTGGCTGGAGGAATACCGCTTCGACGGCTTCCGCTTCGACGGCGTGACGAGCATGATCCACCTCGATCACGGCTTTGGGCGGGACTTCTCGTCGTACGACCACTATTTTCCGCCGTACACGGACGAGGACGCGATCGCGTACCTCGAGTTGGCGAACGAATTGGTGCACACGCTACGGCCCGGTGCTGTGACGATCGCCGAGGACGTTTCGGGGCTGGCGGGGCTGGCGCGGCCGGTCGCGGAGGGCGGGGTGGGTTTTGATTACCGGCTGGCGATGGGCATCCCCGACTACTGGATCAAGCTGCTCAAGGAGCGGCGCGACGAGCAGTGGCCGATGGAGCAGGTTTACGGCACGCTCACGAACCGCCGGCGCCACGAGAAGCACGTCGCCTACGCCGAGAGCCACGACCAGGCACTGGTCGGCGACAAGACGATCGCCATGTGGCTGATGGACGCGGACCTCTACTGGCACATGTCGAAGGGCACGCCGCACCTGGTCATCGACCGCGGCGTGGCGCTGCACAAGATGATCCGGCTGGTGACGTTCGCGCTGGGTGGGGAGGCGTACCTGAACTTCATGGGCAACGAGTTCGGCCACCCGGAGTGGATCGACTTCCCGCGTGAGGGCAACCAGTTTTCGTTCAAGTACGCCCGGCGGCAGTGGTCGCTCGTGGACAACCCGGCGCTGCGCTACCACGCGCTGGCGGAGTTCGACCGGGCGATGCTGCAGCTCGACCGCGACTACGGCCTGTTGGCGCGGGCGGACTATCAGCCGCTGAACATCCACGAGGACCAGAAGCTGCTGGCGTTCCGCCGGGGGCCGCTGGTGTTCGCGTTCAACTTCCACCCACAGCAGTCGTACGCCGATTACCGCTTGGGGGTGCCGGAGCCGGCGGACTACCGGCTGGTGCTGAACACGGACGACCCGGCGTTCGCGGGGCACGGGGCGGTGGCCGCGAAGCAGGCGTATCCGTGGCAGCGCGTGGAGTGTCACGCTCGGCCGCAGAGCGTGCAGATCTACCTGCCGGCGCGCACGGCGCTGGTGCTCGCGCCGGCCGGTGCGGAGCCGGCGTAGCGGCCAGCGGCCCGCTGGCTTGACGCGGCCGGGACGGGTACACTGCGGAAACCTCGTAAGCAGCGTTTGCTGGCGCGGCACGAAACATGGGAACAAAGGCTATTTAGCGAGGATACGGCATGAAGAAGATCTGGTTGGGTACGAGCCTGATGCTGGGGCTGCTCGCGTATACCGCGGGCTGCGCTCAAAATGCCAGGCTCGGCAACAGCGGGCAGTGGACGGGACAGTACTTCGGCGACGTGGGCGTGGTAGGGCATGGCAACACCCTGCTCATCCAACGCGGCTCGCGCGTCTGGAAGCTGTCGATCCAGGGCGACAACAACTTCGTCACCGTGGAGGAGGGCGTCACGCTCAACCGCATCGAGTTCTGGGGCAACGGAAACACCGTCAGCATCCCCGAGAACCTGATGGTCCGCGAGACCGAGATCGGCGGGAACCAAGTCATCCGGCGGCCGATGGAGCGCCGGCCCACCGAGGACTATCTGCCGGGCGAGGTCCTGCCGCCCGAGCCGCCGCCGGCGAAGGCGCCGCACAGGGTCGAGGCTCCGCCGCCGGAGCCGATGCCCGAGCCGCCGCCGCCGAAGACCGAAGAGCCGCCCTTGAAATAGCGCGGCCGAGAGCTTCTCACGGCCGACACGATCGTGCGACGCTGGGCGACACGCGCGGCGGCACGGTCTTGTCGGCCGTTCGCATTTTCGCACGACAAGTTGGTGATGTGCCCAAGTAGCCCAGAATCCGCCGAACCGCGTCCCGCGGAGCAGCACGCCGCGGTCCGCCAGACGGCGCGCCAGCACTTCGACCAGTGGGCGCACAGCTACGACCGCTCGTGGCTCAACGAGCTGGTGTTCTTTCCAACCCTTCGCGCGTGCCAGGAGGAGATCGTCCGCTGGCAACAGTGGCACGGCCACGGGCCGTTCCGTCTGCTCGACGTGGGCTGCGGGACCGGCACGCTGATCACGAGCCTGGCGGCTTGGCCCGACGCCGAGCTGCTCGTCGGCCTGGACTACTCGCCGATGATGGCGCGGCGGCTGGCGGAGAAAATGGCGGGTTCGCCGCACGCGCACAAGCTGCACGCGGTGGTGGCGGACTCGGAGCGTTTGCCATTCGCGGACGGTTCGTTCGACGTGGTGACGTGCTGCAACTCGTTCCACCACTACCCGCACCAGGCGGCCGTGATCGGGGGGTTCCAGCGCGTGCTACGGCCCGGGGGGGTGCTCATCCTCGTGGACGGTTTTCGCGATAATGTTATCGGATGGCTCGTGTTCGACGTGGCTGTCACGTGGTACGAGCAGCAGGTTCATCACGCGGCCTGGTCGGCTGTTCGCGACATGATCGACGCGGCCGGCTTCGCGACTTTGCGACAGCGGAAGCTCGGCGTGCTGGCGCCGCTGCTGGTGAACGTGGCGGTGCGTTGATGCGAGGCTTTTTCTTGACTTGTGCGGAGCAGACTCGTAGCCTTGAAGTGGCTTAGCCACGTCAAGGAGAGGTGACGACGTGAATTCCCTGTGGCTCGTGGCGGGGGCCCTGGCCGCATTCGCAGTCGCGTACCGCTTTTACGGCGCCTTCCTGGCGGCGAAGGTGGCGGTCCTCGACGACCGGCGGATCACGCCCGCCCATCGGCTGCGCGACGGCGTGGATTACCACCCGACGAATAAGTGGGTGCTGTTCGGCCACCACTTCGCGGCCATCGCCGGCCCGGGGCCGCTGATCGGCCCGGTGCTGGCGGCCCAGTGGGGCTTTTTGCCGGGCTACATCTGGATCGTGATCGGGGCGTGCCTGGGCGGTGCCGTCCATGACTTCGTGATTCTGCTCGCCTCGGTGCGGCAGGACGGGCTGTCGCTGGCGAAGCTGGCGCGCAGCAACATCAGCGAGCTGTCGGGCGTGACCACCTCCATCGCGACGCTCTTCATCGTGGTCGCCACGCTGGCGAGCGTCGGCAGCGTCGTCGTCAGCGCGCTCGCCGAGAGTGCGTGGGGTATGTTCACGATCGTCGTCACGGTTCCGGCGGCGCTGCTGACCGGCTTGTGGATGTACCGCATTCGGCCCGGGAAGGTGGCGGAAGCGTCGGCGGTCGGCGTGACCATCGTCGTCCTCGGCGTCATTTTCGGCCAGCCGTTCGCGGCGTCCTCGCTGGGGCACATGCTGCTGTTCAGTCCGCTGACATTGAAGCTCATGCTGCCGATCTACGCGGCCATCGCCTCCATCCTGCCGGTCTGGGTGCTGATGTGTCCGCGGGACTACCTCAGCTCTTACATGAAGGTCGGCGTGATCGTGCTGCTGGCGGTCGGCATCTTCGCGGTGCATCCCACGCTGAAGATGCCCGCGACGACGACGTTCATTTCCGGCGGCGGGCCGGTTATCCCGGGGGCGGTCTGGCCGTTCGTGTGCATCGTCATCATGTGCGGCGCTGTGTCGGGGTTCCACTCGCTGATCGCGTCGGGCACGACGCCCAAGATGATCTACAAGGAATCCCACATCCGGCCGATCGGCTACGGCGCCATGATCCTCGAGGGCTTCGTGTCGATCATGGCGTTGATCGCGGCGTGCGCCCTCGAGCCCGGCGATTACTTCGCGATCAACGTCGCGCAGGCCAAGGCCACCGAGCAGGCGACATACGCGCAGGTGGTGGCGAACGCACCCGCGCAAGGCTGGGATCTCGCGCCGAAAGAACTGACCACCCTGGAGCGCGGCACCGGAGAGAAGGTGAGCGTGGACGGCAAAGGCGGGCTGCGCGGCCGCACGGGCGGCGCGGTCACGCTGGCGGTCGGGATGTCGAAGGTGTTCTCGTCGGTCCCCGGGCTGCAATCGCTGATGGGGTATTTCTACCACTTCGTGATCATGTTCGAGGCGCTGTTCATCCTGACGTTGCTCGAGACGGGTACGCGCGTGGCGCGCTTCGTGTTCCAGGAAACCGTGGGACAGTTTACGGGCGGGCGGTCCACGGGCGGCTCGGCGGCGGGGAGCTGCGCCGCGCCCGGCGGAATCGTGCGCCGGCCGAACTGGGGGCTGAATATCCTCATGAGCATTTTGACGTGCTTCTGCTGGGGTTTCCTGCTGTACCTGGGCGACCTGAAGACCCTCTGGAGCATGTTGGGCATCGCCAACCAACTGCTCGCGTCCATCGCGCTGGGCATCGGCACGACGTATTTGCTCAATCACGCGGCCAAACGCAGCTACGCGCTGTGTACTGCACTGCCGTTCGTGTTTGTGCTCGTCACCACGGTGACGGCTGCGATCGGCAAGATTTGCGAATGGTGGGGCCAGATTCCGAACCTGCCCGCGGATCAGGCGTTCCTCCTGCGGCTCGCCATCCTGCTGGCGGCGATCATGCTCGTGCTGACCGGCATCATCGCCATCGACACGGTCCGGCGGTGGATCAGCATTCTGCGCAGCGGGGTGGTGGGACGCGTCCCCCAGATCGCCGCGGCGGCTCCCGGCGGATCGGCAAGCCAATAGCCGCACGACGCCGTATACTGGCGGGGCCCGCACGGGCTGTGGACGGCGTGCGGCGTCGGTGGAGCGACCGTGATTGCCCTGCTTGGATTACCGCTCGATCCCGTCGTGGAGAAGATCGTCCTGGGGGCGATCGCGCTGGTGATCGTGGCGGTCGTGCTGCGTTTCGTCGGGCGCTGGCGGGACGCGCGGGCCGCCGCGCGGTTTCGCAACGACTTGCACGCCGGCTTCGAGGAGGTGCGGCTCCACCACGAGGAGATCAAGCGGCTGGCGGAGCAGATCATGGCGACGAGCTCGACAAGCCGCATCGCCGGGTATGGACTCATGCGACAGGTTGAGGCGGTTTTCAGCGAGGGGCAGAAGTCGGCGGAGGCGGCGGTCGAGCTGGTGAAGGCACACGCAGCGCGAAAGGGCGCGAACGCGGTCATCAATCTGCGAACACAGCAGATCCCCAGCGGCAAGTGGGTGGCCGGCGGCGATGCCGTAGTCGTCAAGAGCATGCATCCGCGCGAGGCAGCCGCGCCGCCACCGCAAGCGGGTACCTGAGTACGCGGGGAGCGGGCGGGGGTCCATGCGCGAATGCCGCTACCGCCGGTGGAACTGCCGCTCCAGGTCGCGCAGGGACAGGCGCAGCGTCGTCGGCCGGCCGTGCGGGCAGTGGCTGCTGCGCTCGGCCAGCTCGCGGCGGCGAAGCAGCGCGTCAATCTCTTCAGCCGTCAGCGGGTCGCCCGCCTTCACGGCCGCCTTGCACGCCATCATGTCGAGGAGCTCGTGCAGTAGCGTCTCGGCATTCGGCCGTGCGCCCTGCTCGGCGAGCAGGTCGAGCAGGTCCCGCACGAAACGGGCCTGATCCACGCGCTCGAGCAGCGTCGGGAAGGCGTGCAGGGCGACGCTCTGCGGACCGGCGGGCGCCAACTCGATGCCCAGCCGGGCCAGCGTGTCCGCGTGCGTTTCCAGCGCCTCCAGCCGGTCGGCCGGCACACGCACGACCTCCGGCAGCAGCAGCCGTTGCGACTCCAGCTTGCCCTCCGTGACGCGCCGCTGCAGCTCTTCGTAGAGGATGCGTTCGTGGAGGGCGTGCTGATCGACGATCATGAGGCCCTCGTCGGTCTCGACAACGAGGTAAGTGTTGTGGATCTGGAGGGCGGGCGTTGTCCAGGGGGCGGAGGGACCAAGGGACCGAGGAACTGAGGGTCCAAGGACGTTCGGGCGTTCGCTGTCGGATGTCGGCGCCGTGGTGTGCGCCTGCGCGGGTTCGGCGGGCGGGGCCGCGAATTCTGGCAGGCGCGCCGGTTCGATCCGCTGTGAGCTGACCGGCCGGCTCTCGAAGAGTCCGGCCCGCGATCCTGGGGGCCCTTGGTCGGTCGGCCGTCGCGTGAAGAAATCGACCATCGCCGCCCGCACGCTCTCGCGGTACGCCTCGTCGTCGCGCGGGGCCTTGAAGGCGTGATCGAGCCGGCTGGAAAGGAACTTCTCGCGCAGGGCGGCCAGCACCTGCCCGTGCATGTAGTTCGAGTCCTGCCAGCGGACCTCGACTTTCGTCGGGTGGACGTTCACGTCGACCGCATCCGGGCTGATTGTGATGAACAGGAACGCGACCGGGAACCGCGACGGGTCGATCAGGCTGCGATACGCCTCCTTGATCGCGTGCGAGACGAAGCGGTCGCGGACATAGCGGCCGTTGACGAAGACGTACTCCCACTTTCCGGACCCGCGGCTCTCGGCGGGCGGCGCGACCAGCCCCTCGACCACCACGCCGCCGCTCTCCCGCCGGATCGGGATCAGGACGTTGGCCAGCTCTTCGCCGTAGAAGTCGGAGATGCGCTGGCGGCGGTCGGTCGTGGCTTCAAGGCGATGCGTGACGCGGTCCTGGCTCTTGAGCGTGAACGCCACGCCGGGCTGCGCCAGCGCGATCCGCGCGAGCTGCTCGGTGACGTGGCCCATCTCCGTCTGGTTCGTGCGCAGGAACTTCCGGCGGGCGGGGACGGCGTAGAACAGGTCACGCACCTCGACGGTGGTGCCGGGCGGGGCGGCACAGGGTCGCGGGCCGCTGGTCTCACCGCCCTCGGCGCGAATTTCCTGCCCCACGTCGTCGTCGCGCCGGCGGGAGACGATCCGTAGCCGGGCGACGGCGCCGATGCTGGCGAGGGCCTCGCCGCGGAAGCCCATCGTCTGGATGTTGAAGAGGTCCTCGTCGGCACGGATCTTGCTGGTGGCGTGCTGGGCGACGCTCAGGGCGAGGTCAGCGGCGTCCATGCCGACACCGTCGTCGGCCACCTGAATCAGGCCGCGGCCGCCGTCGAGGATGCCGATGTCAACCCGCGCGGCCCCGGCGTCGAGCGCGTTCTCGACCAGCTCCTTGACCACGCTGGCGGGCCGCTCGATGCACTCGCCGGCGGCGATGCGGCTGATGAGGGCGGGCGACAAAACGCGAATCTGGCCCATAGGTCGCAGTATAGCGGGGATTGCGATACACTGGCGCGCGAGTTGGGCACGAGCCGCGGCGAGCGGCGAACCACGATCGGCCGTGCGTGATTTCGTTCGCTCTTCGCTACTCGCCGTCGATACTTTCAGACCAGGAGCCTCGCCATGCAGCCGATTCGCACGTATCTCCAAGAGCACCGTCCCGAACACCTGAAGTGGGCCATCGACCTCTGCCGCATCCCCAGCATCAGCACGCGACCCGAGTGCAAGAAGGACGTGGCGGCGGCCGCCCAATGGGTGTGCGATCTGTGCAACCGGATCGGCCTGAAGGCGAGCGTGCACCCGACCGCGGGGCATCCGATCGTCTACGCCGAGCATTGTCAGGCGGCGGGCGCGCCGACGTTCCTCGTCTACGGGCATTTCGACGTGCAGCCGGAGGGCGACCTGGACCTGTGGGACGCGAAGCCGTTCGAGCCGACGGTGAAGAACGGGCTGCTGTGGTGCCGCGGGTCGTCCGACGACAAGGGGCAGTTGCTGATTCACCTGCGGGCGGTGGCGGCGTGGCTGGCGGTCGAGAAGAAGCTGCCGGTCAACCTCAAGTTCCTGTTCGAGGGCGAGGAGGAGGTCTCGTCGCCGAACCTAGTGCCGTTCATCCAGGAGCATCTCGACCTGCTGAAGTGCGATCACATCCTGATCTCCGACACGGGGATGTATGAGGAGGGCTGGCCGACGATCACGTACGGGACGCGCGGACTGCTGTACAAGGAAGTGCGGCTGACCGGGCCGAAGCACGATCTGCACAGCGGGTCGTTCGGCGGGAGCCTCGCGAACCCGGCCAACGTGCTAGCGGAGCTGATCGCGTCGTTCCACGACGCCAACGGGCGGGTCACGATTCCCGGGTTCTACGACGACGTGGTCGAGGCGAGCGCGGCCGAGCGGGCGCAGCTCAAGTCACTGCCGTTCGACGAGGCCAAGTACGCCGCGGACATCGGGGTGACGGCGCTCACCGGCGAGAAGGGTTATACGGCCAACGAGCGGCGGTGGATTCGGCCGACGCTGGACGTGAACGGCATCTACGGCGGCTTTATGGCCGAGGGCGCGAACACGATTATCCCCAAAGGGGCCGGGGCGAAGATCAGTATGCGGCTGGTGCCGAACCAGAGCGGCGAGAAGCTCGACGCGATCTTCGACAAGACGGTGCGCGAGCGGCTGCCGAAGACGGTGCGGGTCGAGATCATCAACCACGGGCACGCGGACGCGTACATGGCCCCGCTCGACAGCAAGCCGATGCAGGCCGCCCGCAAGGCGTTCAAGGAGGTGTTCGGCAAGGACCCGGCGTTCATCCGCGAGGGCGGGTCGCTGCCGATCCTGCCGAAGTTCAAGAAGCTGCTGGGGGCGGACAGCCTGATGCTGGGGTTCGCGGGGCCGAACTGCAACGCGCACGGGCCGAACGAGAACCAGTGCATTTCCGACCTGGACAACGGGGCGGAGGCGGTGGCGCTGCTGTATGGGTACTTGAAGTAGCGGCCGAGCCCTCTACCGGGCGTCGGCGGCGATCCGTGCGTTCGCGTGGGCGGGACCGTGCGCGGTTCGCGGGCTGGAAGGTCAAGAGTATCAAGAGTACCAAGTTTCGTGTGAGGGGGTTTGGTACTCTCGGCCGTCGGGGCGCTCGGGAAGGCGCACGCGAAGAGGCGCCGAGGGGGTCAAGGCCGCCAAGGATGCCGAGGGGTTGGCATAGTTCCGGATAAAAAGGCGGCTGGCGGTGTGGAAAACCCAAGGATGCCAAGTGT
>PMMM01000190.1 GCA_003162245.1 Phycisphaerales bacterium | reverse complement strand
AGACCTTCGTCCTGTCCAGAGTCTCACTGCTCAGACCCGAGATACCCTCATCCAGGTCCCACAGGGCCGTCTCGGCGCGTTCGAAACGCTCAAAGGAGGCCCGCAACGCGGCCCGCACGGTCTCCAGCTCTTCCGCGTTGGCCGCCGTGAGCGGCCCGCCGCTGGGCAGCGTCCGCATCACGGCCTCCAGCCGTCCCGTGGCGTCGTTCAGCTCGCTCGCCGCGTCGGCGAAGCTCCGGGCGGCCTGAAAAGCGAGTTCCTGCTTGCCGCGCTGCGAGCCCGGGCCCCAGATCAGCTTCGACGGATTGAGGGCCACCTCTTGGACCCCGTGCAGGAGCGCCTCGCTCGTGGCCTTCAAGTTGCGCACCGCCTCTTCGATGGTCGGCCGGTTCACAGCCAGCATCCGCTGCCCGTCGGCGGACAGCGTGACGAGATTGTCGAGCGACGCGTTCATCTGGTCCATCGCGCGGTGACTCTTGCCGGTCAGCGATGTGGGGCTCTCGGGGTCCATCTCGTGTTGGAGCCGGACGAGCAGATCCTGGTCCAGCGTCTGGGCGGAGTGCGCCACGCTCGTCAGAGTGTCCATAATCAGCGGGCGCGTGTCCGCCAGCAGGGTGTTGGCCTGCGTCAGACCCTCCTGCAGGCGATCCAACGCGATGTGCATCTTCTCCAGCGCCGCCGTCTCGTCGCCGTCCTTTAACTGGGCACGCAACATAGTGGTGGCCGCGGCGACGTCGTCCAGAATCAGGTGCAGCTTGGCGAGCAGGGTCTTCTGCTGCTCCGGGTCCAGTTGTGTGCGCAGCTCGCGCGTCATCGCGGTCAGGTTGTCCACGATCGCCATCACTTTGAACATCAGCGAACCCTCGAGCTTCGGGTTCACCGCGTCGTTCAATTGATCCACCAGCCCGCCTTCCGCCAGAAGCTGCCGCGAGAGCGACCCGATCGCGGCCTGGAAGCTCTGCGGCGCACGCCCCTCGATCGGCTGCACGAGCAGGTGGCCCGGCGTGCCGACATTCAGGATCGTGACGAACCCGCTGCCGCCGATGGCCGGTTGGTCAGTCGTGATCTGGCAGTCGCCGTACAGCTTGAGCCCGGCCTCCACCTCGGTCCGCACGACGAAGATCGTATGCTCCGGCCGGCCGGCCCCGGGCTTGTCCTGGACGGCCGCGATGTGGATATCGCGCACGTGCCCCACCGCGATCGAGCCGCCCAGCAGCACAGCACTGCCCGGCTTGAGCGGGGCCATCCCGTCCTCGTGGCGGAAGTGGATCACGAGCTCCTGTCCGCGTGCGCCCAGATTCGGGTAGAGAAAAATGACCGTCCCCAGGAACAACCCGAGAAAAACGATGGCCGTCAGGCCCAGCACGAAATCCTGTTGTCGCTGTCTCATGCCATTCGTCCGCCCAGGGCCAGCCGCCGCGCCACTCGCACGATTCTCCGCGCTCCGCCAGTTTTCGGGTTGCGGCGTGAAAGCAGACCGTTGTCACCGGTGAGCAGTGTAACCGCCCGGGCAATCCTGCGCCAAAAGTCCGATGCCGCGTCCGATTCCGACCGGCGGCCGATGTCCCGAGCACAACCCCAGCGCGACGGGCTCGGTTCGCAGCGCAAGGACGGTCGCCACGGAACCTCGCTGCCGGCGGCGTCGGTCCGCCCAGGCCGACGAACGGGAGTCCATTTCGGGAAATGGGGAGTTTTATGGTTTGGTTGGGTGTTTGATCGCAAGGCAGCGCGGTGCCGCCGACACCGCGTCGGCCGGGGCGCTGCCCGCCCCCGCAGCGGCGCCCCCCTGCCGCCCCCTGGCGACCCACGAAATGGTCACCGACTGGAGCGGCGTTTGACGGCAGGCAAGCGCCGCATCCGCAGCCGGAGCCGTGAACGCGCTCACCACCGCCGGAGTAACCCCGATCAGCCCCGTCGCCCGCTTCTCCACGAAGCGGCTGGCGGTCTGGATCTGTCCGTACACCGCATACGGCCCCGAAGAAAAGCCCGTCGTGTTCCAGGTGACCTCGCCCGAGCCGCCCGTGCCAGCAATGGTGATGTCGGACACGAGTGTCGTGCGCGTCAGGTCGGTGCGAGACTCAACGAGCACGGTCACCGTCGCCGATTCGCCTGTGAGGTTGCCCGCCTCCCAACTGATCTGGACCAGGTGGCCCGCCGATACGCTGATGTCCGGTGTGTTGGCGTCAATGCCCTGGACCGTCAGCGCCATGGAAAGCACGGTACCTTGCGCGGGGGTCCGGACCGTATTGTCCACCAGAGGCAGACACGTCCCGCCGACAATCAGGCACACGAGCCCGGCGACAACCACCAATCCGGTCCGCATGGCACTTCACCTTTCCGCGCATGGCCGCCCGGCGCGTCAACGGCCGATAAGTCTATCGGCCGGCCGCCTAGCGGCGGTCGAGGGCCCGCGCTCAAGGTCAGACCCACGCGCATGCGCTCAAAGCCATTATTCGACGGCGTCAGCGGCGGTCAAGGCGCCCGGCGGCGCTCAGCCCGGCGTGCGGTTGGCAGGCTTGCCGGCAGACACTAAGATTCGGTTGCCGATAAGAACATTGCCGGCCGTGATTTGGGCCCCGGGAGCGGTCTATGGCTCCGCCACTGGGCGAACACGGTCCTCAAGGATGTCCCATGAATCGCAGAAACGTCGCCGTGAGCGGGCTCCTGGCGGGCCTCGCCGCCACGTCTCTCTCGCTCGTCGCCGGGTGTTCCGACACCGTGTGGCGCAATTTGACGAAGGAACGGACCGGTAACATCTCCATGCAGTTCATTAACAACACGCGCTACCGGGCCGCGTTCTCCTTCGGCACCTGGGATGCGTCGGACCGCACGCCCGGCCCGGTGACGCTGCAGCAACTGCGGGTGCCGGCCAACACGAGCAGCACGGCGGCGACCGTTCCCTGCCGGCGCAACGCGGCCGTCGGCACGAAGAACTTCGTCGATCGCGTGGTTGCGACCAAAACCGATCAGACCACGACGACCTTTGACCCGGATTCCTTCGACAAGGTCGTGCATTTCTCGGCGGCGGCCAGCGACTCAGATGCGGCGGCCCTGCCGACGGCCGGGACGGCGCTCGGGGTTGAGAAGCTGCTGGGCGTGGACTATAGCTGCGCTGACCTCCTGATCTTCACCTTCTGGGAAGACCCGGACGCCGAGGGTGGGTTCCGCGTCGACTACGAGGTCGTTCTGGACCAGGTTCAGCAATAATAGGCGCGGCCGCGTGCGGGGCCGCGGCCGTCCGCGCGATCAGTTGCCCGGCCCGCCCATCTGCAAGCCGAATTCAGCGAAGTCGTCGCCGTCCACGCGGCCGTTCTCGCGCAAGTCCGCCGCCAGCCCGCAGCCGCGCTGGGCGAAACTCTGCTGGAAGACCGCGAAGTCGCGCAAATCGACGTTTCCGTCGTAATCGAGATCGGCACTGCGGCCGGACGGATCTTCCAGGCGAAAGACCAGCAGACCCATCTGCGGGATCGTGACGGAGGCGATGTACGGCCCGGTGCCGCCAGCGTACACCGACCCGCCGTTGCCCCAACCGTTGCCCAGGTAATCCAGGGCCTGGCTGTTCAGGATCTCGTACCACGTGCCGCCATGGGGGAACGGGAGGTTGTAGCCGGTGTAGTTGTTGTTGCTGAAGTTCGCCACCACGACCAGTTCCGCACCGGACCCTTTCCAGAAGGCGATCACGTTGTTCGTGTCATCGACCTGGTACACGCCGAAGGATGCGTCGGAGCGGAACCCGCAATTGCTCCGGCGTATGTTGATGACGTCGCGGAAGAACTGGACGATCGGGGCGCGGCCCACGGCCTTGCTCCAGTCGATGCGGTTGTTGACGCCGCTGCCGAGCTGGGTGTCCTCCATCCACTCACCGCCCATCAGGAACATCGGGATGCCGGGGGTCAGGATGGTCAGCCCCTGCGCCAGCTTCGAGCGGCCCTTGGCCCACACGCTGTACGAATCCGTGCTGTCGATCGCGGGGCCGAGGCGCGAGCCGTTGCCGGCTTCGTCGTGGCTCTCGACATAGCGGACGAGCTGCGTCTTGCTGAAATAGCTTGCATCGGTGATCGCATCGCGTACCGCCGCCATGCTCGGGTCGCCGGACGCGGCAGCGAAGATCGCGCCGCGCACGTTGTCGCGGAAGAGCATGTGCCACTGGGCGTCGAACCCCGCGCCGCTCGCGCCGGTGGAAGTCGTGATTGCCGGCGTGTTGGGCAGCTCCTCGGCGATCGAGACGGCCTGGACCTTGCGGGCGTCGATGTTGTTGTTGATGCGCTGCATCAGCCCCCAGCCGTCCGGATACCCGCCCTCGAAGATGTTGTTGTTCCGCATGTACCGCGTCGCATCCATGCGGAACCCGTCGACGCGGTACTCGTCCAGCCAGTTCAGCACGGCGTCCGCATAGTAGTCCCGCACCTCGCTCCGCCAGAACGCCGCCTGCGAGCCCCACGGCGTGTCGACCGGTGGATTGTCGAAGTAGATCTGCGTCGGATCGTAATACCAGAGATAGTTTCCGCCGCTGGAAAAGTGGTTGAAGCACACGTCCATGACGACACCGATGCCGTTCTGGTGCAGCTTGTCGATCGTGTACTTGTAGTCGTCCGGGCTGCCGTAGGCGTTCTCCGGCGCCCAGTTGTCGATCGGGTTGTAGCCCCAGGATTCGTAGTAGTCGAACTCGGTCACCGGCATCAGCTCGACGGTGTTCACGCCCAAGTAGAGCAGATGGTTGAGATGCGTGTCGACGATGTCGCGGAACTTCCCCATCCGGTTCAGGCCGTCGTTCCGGCCCGAAAACGTGCCGACGTGCAACTCGTAGATGACCATTTCCTCGAAGGGCGGCGTGGTGAAGGCCGCGTCGTGCCAGGTGTAGGCCGCGGGGTTGATGATGATCGTGTTGCCGTTGTCGCCCTGGTCCATCGCGCGGCCGCGCGCATCGGTTTTCCACGTGCTGCCGTTGGGGTCATAGTTGAAGACGTACTTGTATTTCTGGTAGTTGGTGACCGGCGGTGCGACCTTCCGCGTGGAATAGGCGCCGCTCTTGGTCATCGGCAGCGACGTCATGCTCCAGCCGTTGAACTGCCCCGCCACGCTCGCGGTCGTCGCGTTGGGGTCCCACACCTTGAAAACCGCCCCGCCGTCGCTCGTCAGCGTCGCCCCCAGCGGGGCGTGCAGGAGGGTCGCGAAGTCCACGACCCAGCCGCTAGCCGGCGGGTTGTCCGACATACCGCCGGGGCCGAGATAGTCGGTGTCCGTGCCGTCCGTCAACTCGAAGTAGTATTGCAGCGAAGTGGTTGGCGACGTGGCCGGAATCGTCGCCGTCCACACGTCGTACGGGCCGCGCTGCAACGCGAACTGCGCGTCCACCCAGATGGGCGACCCGGCGTTCACGTACACCCGCGCGGCCGTGAGGTCAAAGTGCCACGTCTGGAACGAGACCGTGAAGCTCTCGCCGTTGATCGGACAGCGCGGCGCGCGGTCCTGCCAGTCGATGTGCGTGACGCCGTTCCATTCGACGTTGTTATCGTGCGTGGCGGCGACGAGGGCGACGGGGGTCGTCCAAGCCACGGCGCACAGTACCACGAGGGCCTTTGAGCGCGTACGCGGTTTCATGCTTGTCACTCGCAGGGGGTTCAGAGAGGCCATCTCAGCTCCAGCGCGCAACTCCACCCGCACCATCATTATACCCGGTACAGACGCGCCGGCCGAAGACGAACTCGTGTGGCCCATCGCGCCGGTCGGCACACGCATTCAGCGCACCCTGACCCGCGCGGCTTGAGCAGTTCGCTAACGGCCGAATAAACAGGCGGGCGCAGGTCGCAACGACCCGCGCCCGCGCGCGCTATCGTCTCATACGCATCCTGTTTATT
>PMMM01000062.1 GCA_003162245.1 Phycisphaerales bacterium | reverse complement strand
CGGGGGCGGCGGCGGCGGGGAAGGCGGGTTGGGCTTCCCAGGTGGCGGTCCGCCTGGCTTACCCGGAACGTTCGCCGGTCCGCTCTTGGCAGCCCCCTCGACGGCCTGCCGCTGGGCCCGCGTGGGCAGTTTCTCAAGCCGCGGTTTGAGCCGGCGCTCGAAGATCGCGTTGATCGGCTCGAGCATCTTGGCCTTCCGGTCGTTGAGCTTGGCCAACTCCGCGGGCTTGTCCTTTTGCTTGTCCTTGTCTTTGTTTGCCGTGAGGGTCTGGATCTGCTTGTCCAGCTCGTCCATAGCGGACCTGCGTTTTGACATATAGCTCCGCGCATCGTTCTGGCACTCTTGCAACGTCGCGTGGGCGCGCTGCTGCTGCTCGTCGTCCAGCTTGTAGCGCTGCACGAAGTCGCGCACATAGGCCTCCCACTGGCCCTCGAAGTCCGCGCCCGCCGCCGGCCGCACACCGCCGGCGATGGGGCGCCTGCGCCCGAGCGGCGGATTCGGTTGACCGGACTGTCCCGGTTGACCCGGTGGACCTGGCTGTGCCGCGGGCTCGCTCTGGCCGGCCCGCTTACGAATCTCGTTCAGCCGCGCCAAGGCATCGTCGCGGGCCTTGTCGTCCCCGGCCGGCTTGGGCGGAGGATTCGCCGCGGCCTGGGGCGTCGGAGACGGCGGCATGGAAGCGGAGCTTGGGGGCGCGGGCGTGGCGGTGGCGGCTTGGGCCGGCCCGGCCGGACCCACGGAAGCCTCGCGGCGTGGCGGCTGTCCGTGCCGGAATTCATCGACCGTCATCTGCCCGGAGACCATCCGCTGAAGCTGATCTTCGGTCGTCGCGAAACCGTCGTTCATCAGCTTCAGGTCCTGGTCGTGCATCTTCCGCTGCTCTTCGGTGAGGATGCCGCGCCATTCGCTGTTGCCCTCGACAATCAGCGCGCGGGCCTGCTCAAACAGGGGCCGGGCGCGCTTGCCCCAGTCGATCATCTCCTGGGGCGTGATGTCGGCGCCTCCGCGGACCTCGAACATGCGGTCCACCAGGTCGAACAGCTCCGTGCGGTGCTTTTCGAGGAAGCCGCCGCACTTTTCCCGCAGGAATTGCTGCGTGAACGCGTCCTGCTCGTCCGTGAGGTTGTACTTGCGGGCCAGCAGGCGCGCGTAGTTGTCGATCATCGCGTCGAGGTTGATAATGCTGCTCCACCGCGGGCGCGGGGGCGGGGGTTCGGCATCCTGCGCCGCGGCGGGCCAGATCGCGCCCGCCAGCAGACAACCGAGGGCGACATAGGATATGGCGGCTCGTACGGTCATCCAGGGCTCCCAACACACAACAACGGCTGCCGACCGCCAGCCGTTTCCAGCCCCCTCTCATTATAAGTTCGACTAGGCGGTTCGGTTGCAGGAGGGTAGGCTACTGCTCCATCATGAGAAAGTCCACCCCGGAACCGCTCCCGCGTCCGCGTGCGTGCGTATTCGATTTGGACGGGACGCTCGTCGACTCCCTACAGGACATTGCGGAGGCGGTGAATCACTGTCTGGAACTGCTGAGCTTGCCGACTCACCCGGTCGCGGAGTACCGCTACCTAGTCGGCGAGGGAATCCCGATGCTGTGCGAGCGCGCGATCGGGAGAACCCACGCGCACCTGGTCTTGCGCCTGGCAGAGCTGGCGCGCACGTTTTATCGCACGCGCCTGCTCGTGCATACCCGGCCATACCCAGGTGTCCCTGAGCTGGTTTTGCGCTTGCGGCAGCAGGGTGTAAGACTCGCCGTCCTGTCGAACAAGCCGCACGAGGCGACGGTGCGGATCGTCGAGGCGCTGTGGCCGCCCGGCACGTTCGATTGCGCTTGGGGGTACGTTGAGGAGGAGTACCGCAAGCCGTCGCCGCACTATCTGCTGCGCATCTGCACGGCGCTGGGGGTGCCGCCCGGCGAGACGTGGCTGGTGGGCGACACGCCGACGGATATCGAGACGGCCCGCGCGGCCGGCGCAGTTGGCGTCGGGATTACCTGGGGTTTTCGGACGCGCGCGGATCTGGAGGCTGGCGGGGCGCGGTATATCGTGGATCGGCCTGAGGACTTGGGCTGAGCGGGACCGGGCGCGACCCACGCGCCAGCGTGTCACGCCACCGCGCACTGCGCCGTCGGCCGTCCCATGAGGCGGCCCAACTGGTGTTGGCCCTCGGCATACGTGGCCTGCGCTCCACGGCGTGCGGTGTCGATACCGTCATGGTCGTTCGCCAGTGTTCGGACGACCTCGGCATCTACGCCACCTTTTTCCGCGAGCGACCGGAGCACGTCCAAGGAGCCCTGGGAGGACATGGCGGCCCGGTAGGGACGGTCCTCGGTCAGGGCCGTAAACACGTCGGCCACGGCCATGATCCTGGAACCCAGCGTCAGGTCGTCTGCGGTGTGGTGGAAGGGATAGCCCTTGCCGTCCAACCGCTCGTGATGAAACGCGGCCCATTCGCTGATTTGCGGCATGCCCCCGATCGTGTCCAGGATGCGAAACGTGTAATAGGTATGCGCCCGGATGGGGACGAACTCGTCCTCTGTCAGCCGGTCGGGTTTATCCAGGATGCGGGTGGGCACCGTGAGCTTGCCCAGGTCGTGAAGATAGCCGGCGGCGCGCATCAGGTGCAGCTCGCGCGGCGAAAAGTTGAGTCTGGTGGCCAGCGCGACCGCCGTGGCAGCCACGCCGGCGCTGTGGACGGCGGTCCAGGGGCTGGCGGCGTCCACGATGCGCGCGAAGACCTCGGCGATCGGGTTCAGGGTGACTTCGTCGATGGTCAAGACGGGCCAATCCACTTGGCCCAACAGCACGCTGTAGATGCGCGGGGATGTCGCGTCCAGCCAGAACGCTTCGGTCCCGGCGACCTGCCGGAATGCCGCCACACATTCCGGATGGAACTGCTCGCCGGACAACGCAACCGCCTTCTCGACCAGTGGCTTGGCCTGGCGCAAGACCGGCTTATCCCGCTCGATCCATCGCTCCACGGCGTCGGCGAGAGCGATGATGTGGCAGGCCAGCGGTACGTCCTGGCCTGTTCCCTTGGCCCGCGTGCCGTTTGCCCAGACGGCATGGTGGTAGCGGATGATCTCCGCAGGACGTGCGAAGAGCGGATTCGTTTTGAGCAGGTTGAACCCGGCTTCCGCATGCCAGTGCATTTTCTCCAGGTCGCCGAGGTGCACGAGCTTGATCCGGTTCTCCGCGCCGATCACCCCGATGTCATGCAGCGCGGCGGCGTGGAACACGTCGAGCAGGTCTTGGCCACGGAAACCCAGGCGCCGCGCCAGATTCGTGGCGATGTACGCGACGCGCTGCTGATGGTCCGCGACGTTCGGGTGCACGAAGTCGAGGGCCTCTGACAGGGACAGGATTAGCCGATGCAGCGGAACTTGCGGGTTAACAATCACCGTCGACCTCCACGGAGCGCGAGTCCCCGGGGCGTCAGACCAGGGACACTATCGGTTCGTCGGCCGGGAACCGCCTGCGCGTAAGCGGTTTGCCCCAGGATTGGGCAGTATTGCCCTAGCTTTCACCACGGTGGCTCCCGAGGCCGTCTGCAGCGGCCCCCGGGCGAATGCCAGCCAGCCGCGGTCGAAGACGCCCGGACGTTCGACGATGGGCCACAGGCCGCCATTCTTCCGCGCCGGTGCAGGATGTCGTAGAATCCGCTTTTGGGGCGATTGATGAGCGAACAGGGTGCAGGCATGGCGCTACGGGTCTTCAACACGCTCGGCCGTAAGCTCGAGGAATTCACGCCGCTCAACCCGCCGCGGGTCGGGATGTACGTCTGCGGGCCGACGGTGTACGGGCACAGCCACCTCGGCCACGCCAAGAGCTACGTGAGCTTCGACGCGATCCTGCGCTGGCTGCGGTTGTCCGGCTACCAGGTCGCGTACGTCCAGAACATCACCGACGTCGGCCACATGACCGAGAACGACGAGGACGCCGGCCAGGACAAGATGGTTGCAGAGGCCCGGCGGCGCGGGCTGCATCCGATGGCGGTCGCGGAGATCTTCACGCGGAGCTACTTCGAGGACATGGACGCGCTGAACGTGCTGCGGCCGGACATCAGCCCACGGGCGAGCGGGCACATTCCCGAGCAGATCGAGTGCGCGCGGCTGCTGATCGAGAAGGGAAACGCGTACGTCAACAATGGGTCGGTGTATTTCGACGTGGCGTCGTTCTGGAAGTACGGGCGACTGAGCGGCCGGAACGTGGAAGAGATGGAGGCCGGCGCCCGCGTCGAGGTGAACCCGGAGAAGCGCAACCCGGCCGACTTCGCGTTGTGGAAGCGGGCGGAGCCGGGGCACATCATGCGCTGGAACAGCCCGTGGGGCGAAGGTTTTCCCGGCTGGCACCTCGAATGCTCCGTCATGAGCCAGAAGTACATCGGGGAGACGCTCGACATCCACGGCGGCGGGATCGAGAACCAGTTCCCGCACCATGAGTGCGAGATCGCCCAGGGCGAGTGCACGACCGGCCAGCCGTTCTGCCGCTACTGGCTGCACAACAACATGGTCACGCTCGACGGGCAGAAGATGGGCAAGAGCCTGGGCAACTCGGTCTACCTCAAGGACCTGTTCTCCACGTCCGAGCCGCTGCGCGACCGGGCCGGCAACATCCTGGTGGAAAAGAGCTTCGAGCCGGCGGTGATCCGGCATTTCATCCTGACGAGCCACTACCGCGCGCCGCTGGATTTCTCGAACGAGGCGCTCAAAGGCGCCGAGGCGGGGTCGTACAAGCTGCGGGACGCGGTGCGGGAGCTGGCGAAAGCGGCGCGGGCGCGATCCGAGCGCGGCGCACCAGCGAGCGCCGCATCAGAGCGCGGAGTGCAAGCGACGGGTTCGGCGGCGGCTGCCACTGCTTTTGCGCCTGGTGCCACCGCTCGCGCGATGGGTGCCACTGCTCTTGAGCAGTGCGCTGCGGCGGCCAAGTCCGATGCGGTCCGCGCCGCACTGACGAACGTCGTAAGGCGCTTCGCGGACGCGATGAACGAGGACTTCAACACGGCGGCGGCGATCGCGACGGTCTTCGATTTCACCCGACACACGGGCACGTGGGTCCGCGAAGCCGCGCCCGCGGAAGACCTGCTTGCGGCGGATGCCTTGATGCAGCGCCTCGTCGGCGACGCCCTCGGGCTCAAGTGGCAAGACACCGCCGGCGGCGCCGCGGCGGAGCAAGAGCGCAACGCCCTGATCCAGGTTCTCGCCGATCTGCGCAACGACGCCCGCAAGTCGAAGAACTTCGCCCTCGGCGACCAGGTCCGGCAGCGGCTCACCGCGCTCGGCATCGAGCTGAAGGACGGGCCGCAGGGGACGACGTGGTGAGGCCTCGCCGTCGGCAATTGCGGTGACGATAGGGCGCGAGACGCTTGTGGCCTTGGCCGCGACGCCTGTTTCAACGCAGGGTAGCCGCGCGTGCGCGAGTGCCTCGGCCCCCTTGACACGGCCGGCCATTGAGGTAAACTACTTGCTGATTCGGTGCGATGCATCGAGTCGTGCGTTGCGAGAGCCGTTCTTTGCATCTGATGATGTGGAGAAGCGTGCGAGGTTGCTCATCTACTGAGCCAATCCGTTTGTGCACCTTCCCCCGGCTTCTCGGTTCTTCTGACACGAACGCGTCAGCGTAGGCGCGACGGCTATTCTCATGCTGCGCTTGGTGTGCATGGCACATCGATCGCAAGGAGACATTACGATGCTACAGTTCAACACCCCCAACGACCCCAACGCGGCGCGGCTCGTCGATTCCCTGAGGCACATCGGGTACGGAAACTACGAGGCAATCGCGGACCTGGTGGACAACAGCTTCGACGCCGACGCGAACAGGGTGGTAATCAAGGCATTCCAGCAGCGCGGCGACTATCAAATCGTCGTCGGGGACGACGGCGCGGGCATGGACCGGGACACCCTCGATCAGGCCCTGCGACTCGGGTCGCTCACGGATAGAGACGTTGCAACCGACCTGGGTAAGTTTGGCATGGGGCTGGTTACTGCGAGCTTGTCACTGTCCAGGAGGACGCAGGTCGTTACGCGCCAAGGTGACGAGTACTGGACCAGCACGGTGGACGTAGACGAAGTCGTCAGGTCGAACTCGTTCTCCAAGCACCTGGCTGTCAGCGACGAGGAGGAGAAGGCGCTCTACGCGGAACTGCTCGGCGAAAGTGCATCGGGCACGGTCGTTGTTCTCTCTAAGACGGACGGCCTCACAAACCGGAACGTCACGCAATTCGCCAACATTCTGCGGAAGCACCTGGGTGAGGTGCATCGGTTCTTTCTCATGTCGGGCAAGACCATGTCGGTCAACGCGCAGGCGGTAACACCGCTGGACCCGCTAATGCTGGACCACCCACTAACCGAGCTGTTCTCCGACGAGCTTTACCCAGTCGAGATTGAAGAGGATGCTCACAAGTCGCCCGAGAACATTAGGGTGCGGATCGCGCTCATTCCAGAGGACGCCGCAGCCGGCGATCTCGGCCTGGCGAAGGGACTACAGCATCAAGGTTTCTACATTCTGCGGAACAACCGCCAGATATACCGAGCAGCGACCCTGGGCTATTTTACGAAGCACAACGATTTCAACCGGATGCGCGGGGAAGTGTTTTTCTCGGGGAAGTTCGACAAATACATTGGCATCGAGTTCACGAAGCGCCAGGTAACGTTCGATCAGGCAATCCAAGATAAGTTGGGCGAGCACCTGCGCGGCCAATGCACCACGATAAAGCGTCGCATGTCCGGCCGCGAGGTTCTGCGCTCACTTGGCGATCAGGACCGCTATCACGAGCAAGCCTCCAAGGCAATCACCGAGAAAGCCAAGCTCCTCATCACGCCTAAAGCCGTCATCGAGAAGCGCGGGCCACGGGCCAACCGTGGACGCGGAACCGTTCGCCCGGCCGGGAACGGGGACCGAGAGCGAAAGGACCTCCAGCAAACCCAGAGATCAGAATCGCCGCTGCGCTGCAAGTTCGTGCATCAGAAGCTCGGGCCGAACGGTCAGATATTCGAGTGCGACCTGGAAGGAAGGACTGTAATCATCCGGTGGAACGTGGAGCACCCTTTCTTCCGGCGGTTCATCATTGACAATCAGGATGACGGGCGACTTGTCACGGCAGCGGACTTCCTCGTGTACTCGATGGCCTGCGCTGAGCTCAAAGCACGAGACGAGGAAAACGCGGAGTTCATAAACAACATGAAGGCCGTGATTTCCGCTAATCTCCGAACACTCCTGAGTTGAAGGCGGGAAAGCGGCCCCTCGGGTAGAGTGATCGTGTTGGTCGACATTGTGCATGGCGTTGTAAGGACGGCTCCTCTCGCGAAGCGCCCAAGCGGGGGTCCGGTGGAATGGTCAAGGTAGACACCATCGAAGGCACCATCGACGACGTTCTTTGTTACCACTACGACGTGGGCCGCGACGTGCTCTATCTGCGCCTAGCCGCCGAGCGCGAGACGCCGACGTATGCAGAAGAGACGGACGACGGCTGCCTCTTGTTCCGTCGCGAATCCGACGACCGCGCAGTTGGTGTCACCGTCGTGAGCTGGTGGAAGCGCTTCGGCAGCGGGGCGTTGCCCGACTCGCTCCGCGAGCTTGCACAGCGGATCGAGCCGTGGGCCGAGAAACTCGCGGCGTGATCGACTACCACATCAACATCTTCTACAGCGATGACGACGGCGGGTACATCGCCGACATCCCCGATCTTGAGGCATGCTCCGCATTCGGCGCGACGCCGGAAGATGCCCTCCGCGAAGTGCAGCACGCGAAGCAGGCGTGGCTGGAAGCGGCCCAAGCTGAGGGCAAGCCCGTCCCGCCGCCGCGGTACCGGCCGGCCATCTACTTGGCGGCGTCTTAGGCTCGTCAACTGCCTGGCGCTGTGCGTGCGCGGAGACTTACGTCGCCAGCGCCAGCTCTGCCGCCGCTTCGGCGTGAATGATCGCGGTGTCGTACAGCGGCACCGGGCTGTCGTCCGGCGTGATGAGCAGGCCCAGCTCGGTGCAGCCGAGGATCACGCCTTCGCAGCCCTCGTCCGCCAGGCTTTGGATGATCGCGCGGAGCCGCTCGCGCGAGGCGTCGCGGGTGAGGCCGCGGCACAACTCGCCGAAAATCACGTCATGCACAAACTGGCGGTCGGTCTCCCCGGGGATGCTCACTTCCAGGCCGTGCCGCTCGACCAGCCGGCCACGATAGAAATCGCGCTCCATCGTGAACCGCGTGCCGAGCAGCCCGACGTGATGCAGGCCGGCCGCCTTGATGCGCTCGGCCGTGGCGTCCGCGATGTGCAGCAGCGGCAACCCGGCGGCCGCCTGCACGTCGTCCGCCATCTTGTGCATGGTGTTCGTGCAGATCACGAGGAAGTCGGCGCCGCCGCGCCGCAGGGCCGCTGCCGCGTCGATCATCCGCCCGGTGGCGTCGTTCCACCGGCCTTCCCGTTGACACTGCTGGATCTCGTCGAAGTCGAACGACCAGAGCAGGCACTGCGCCGAGTGCAGGCCGCCCTGCCGCTGGGCGACGTAGGCGTTGATCACGCGATAGTAGGTGACGGACGACTCCCAACTCATGCCGCCAATCAGGCCAATCGTTTTCATGGGCGGCATGGTAGCGTCGCGCCCGCCTGTTCGACAGGCCCGCCCGGTGCTGCGGCACGAACGCCTTACCCGCCCCGGTCCATCAGCGTTGGGATGCCGCCGGTGGTGGCTGCTCGGCGAGCCACTTCTGGTACGCCTTCCCCCCCGGGGCAGCAGGTGGTATGCCAGCGCCACAGGTGGGCGATGAGTGACCGCGGCTTGCGCTCCGCGCACCGGTGCAGCGGACAGCACTGGCATCGGGGGACCTTCACCGGCTTCCTTTCGTATCTGTTCTTGTCACACACGGGCAACGCGCCGGGCAGGATTCGAGCCTGCGACCGCCGGATTAGAAATCCGGTGCTCTATCCTGCTGAACTACGGGCGTAGCGCGCCGGCCGCGATTGGCTCGGCCGGCCAGG
Organism: Phycisphaerales bacterium; assembly: GCA_003162245.1. Taxonomy (GTDB): domain Bacteria; phylum Planctomycetota; class Phycisphaerae; order UBA1845; family Fen-1342; genus Fen-1342. Next base: position 76 of record PMMM01000062.1, on the reverse strand, counting down.
TACCTGCCGTCCCGTGTGGCCCGAATGAGATTCTCGATATGAACAGGGCGAGGCGTGTAATACGCATTCCGCTTAG
>PMMM01000065.1 GCA_003162245.1 Phycisphaerales bacterium | reverse complement strand
CGGAAAATGTGGGTAATGACAAGTTTGCCTATACGGCCTCGGGCGGCACGCCGAACCTGCTGGTGGACATTTCCTATAACAGCTCGACGGCGCCCAGCGGCGACGTGGGGGTGGCGACGTACACGACGACGGGGCTGCGCAGCCTGGGGATGGCCTGTAACAATTGCAGTTGCCCCAGCAGTAGCAATCCCCTGCTGTGGACGACGTGCACGGGCTGCACGCGGTTCTACACGGCTCCGCGGGCGCGGTTCCAGTTCGGCGGGGCGTGTTGCCAGACGGACGGGAGCTGTGCGGTGACATCGCAGGTCGGCTGCAGCGCGAATTGGCTGGGCGCGGGCACGACGTGCTCACCGACCAACCCGTGCCCGCAGCCGGGTGCGTGCTGCTATAGCGATGGGAGCTGCGACTTCGTCCTGCAGGCGGCTTGTACCGGCACGTGGCACGGCGACTGGACGACTTGCTCGCCGAACCCGTGCCCGCAGCCGGGGGCCTGCTGCTCCACAGACGGGAGCTGCACGTTTGTGCTTCAATCCGCGTGCAGCGGGACGTGGCACGCCGGCACCACGTGTACGCCGAACCCCTGCGTGGGCGCGTGCTGCTACAGCGACGGCACGTGCCAGGTGAAGACCGCGGCGCAATGCGCCACGCTGGGCGACACCTACCAGGGCGGCGGTACGACGTGCTCGCCGAACCCCTGCCCGCCGGCCTCGTTTGCGGCGGGCGCGATTGTGGCGTGGGGTGGGAACGGTTTCGGACAGTCAGGCGAGCCGGCGCCGAACGCGGAGTTCCGGGCCGTCGCGGCAGGCTACGAACACACCCTGGGGCTGAAGGCCGACGGCTCGATTGTGGCGTGGGGAGACAACTACTACCACCAATGCGATGTGCCGACGCGCGACCCCAACAACCCGTTTGTGGCCGTCGCGGCGGGCCGGTTGCACAGCCTGAGCCGGAAGGCCGACGGCTCGATCGTGGCGTGGGGATACAACTACTACCAGCAATGCAACGCCCCGGCACGCGACCCCAACAACCCGTTTGTGGCGGTGGCGGGCGGCTGGTACCACAGCCTGGGCCTGAAGGCGGACGGCTCGATCGTGGCGTGGGGCGCGGGACAATGCGGACAGTCGGGGTGGCCGCACTACGGGCAGTCTTGCGTGCCGGCGCGCGACCCCAACAACCCGGCTGTGGCGGTGGCGGGGGGTCTGTTCCACAGCCTGGGGCTGAAGGCGGACGGTTCGATCGCAGCGTGGGGATCGAATAGCGACGGCCAGATCAACGTTCCGGCGCGCGATCCCAACAACCCGTTCGTCGCCATTGCCGCGGGCGGTTATCACAGTCTCGCGCTGAAGGCCGACGGCTCGATCGCGGCGTGGGGATCGAATAGCGACGGCCAAATCAACGTCCCGGCGCCCAATAGCGGTTTCGTCGCCGTCGCGGCGGGCCTGCTCCACAGCCTGGGCCTGAAGGCCGACGGCTCGATCGTGGCGTGGGGATTGAACGGCGATGGCCAATGCAATCTGCCCTCGCCGAACACGCGTTTCGTGGCTGTGGCCGCAGGGGAGTACCACACGGTCGGGCTGAAGTCGCCGGGGCCGATCGCGGCGTGGGGGCGCAACGACTACGGCGAGTGCAACGTGCCTTCGCCAAACACGGGCTTCAAGGCGGTCGCGGGCCGGGAACATAACCTGGGGCTGAAGGCCGACGGCTCGATTGTGGCGTGGGATTCCAACTCCTATGGCCAGTGCAACGTGCCCGCGCCGAATATGGGCTTTGTGGCCGTCGCAGCGGGCAATGCCTATAGTCTCGGTCTGAAGAGCGACGGCTCGCTCGCGGCGTGGGGCCTGAACCTGTACGGCGACTGCAACGTGCCCGCGCCGAACACGGGCTTTGTCGCAGTCGCCGCAGGCGAGCACCACAGTTTGGGCCTGAAGGCCGACGGCTCGATTGTGGCGTGGGGATGTGACGTAACCTACAACTACGGCCAGTGCGACGTGCCCTCGCCCAACACGGGCTTTGTCGCAGTCGCCGCAGGCGGCTTTCACAGTCTGGGCCTGAAGGCCGACGGCTCGATCGTGGCGTGGGGAGATAACTCCTCCGGCCAAATCAACGTCCCGACCCCCAACAGCGGCTTCGTCGCCGTCGCCGCCGGCTACGGGCACAGTCTGGGCCTGCGGGCCGACGGCTCGATCGCAGCCTGGGGGCGCAACAATTACGGCCAGTGCAACGTGCCTTCGCCGAACACGGGCTTCGTCGCGATTGCGGCCGGCAGTTTGCACAGCCTCGGCTTGAAAGTGGCGCCGTTGCCCTGCCGCGGCGATGCCAACTGCGACGGACGGGTTACGTTCGCCGACATCGACCCGTTCGTGGAGGCGCTCGGCGGCGAGTCGGCATGGAACCAGCACCATCCGGGGTGCTCGTGGTTCAACGCGGACTGCAACGCCGACGGGCACGTGACGTTTGCGGATATTGATCCGTTCGTGGCGGTGATCGGGAGGACGTGTCCGTAGGGACTAACGCCCGGACGGCGTGGCCGACGCGGCTGGACGCCGTGCGGGCTCGCATCGTGGCGATCATGCAGGCACGCATGGACGGCACCGAAGGGAGTGCCAAGTGATCGACTACGGCGGTTGAGCAATATCCTGCGCGAGCTTCGCCAGCTCACCGTGAACATCGGGAAAACGCAGCGGAGTTTCTGGGCGCGCTCTGTGCGAAACGGCCCGACGTGCCGATCAACGGCACGCCAGCACGTCGCAGATTGCCGCAGCCTCACTTCGCCCGGTACACCCCGTGCCCGACCTTCCGCACGCCGGGCATCGCCGCCAGGTATTTGCCTACGGTTTTGGGCAGTGCCTTGTCCCGCGACTTGTAGCCGGCCTTCAGCACGGCGGCGGTGACGTCTTTGACCGCTATCGGGCCCCGGTGCGAGTGCATTACCTGCCGGATGTACGCCGGGAGCGTTCCTGTCCGAAAGGCCGGGGGCCGGCGACCGCCGCGGTGGACCTGGACGCTGCCCACGGAGCCGCCCAGGGCGGTGATCGCCTGATCCAGGGCAGCGACTTGCGCATCGAGGGCCGCACGCTGGGCGGCCAGCTCGTCGCGACAAGCCCCCAACCGGTCCAGTATTGGCCGGTGACCGCCGAATGGAGCCCAACTGGTCATCGCCGGGCGCCGCTTCGTCGGGGCCGGCGCCGTGCGCTTGCCCTTCGGTGCATGCATGGTGCTCATGTGGCGACCCAGGTGAGCGGCCATCCCGAAGGTCCGGCCGCACTTCGGACACTTGAAGCTCTTGCGTTTCGCCATCGTTTGTCTCCGCGCCAAGCAGGTGCTGGTAGCAGCGTACTTTGGAGCGCAGCGGCTCGCAAGGTGGCTTCGGCAGCGAGCAGGAGGCGATGCGGCACACCGGCCGGCGCGGTGACGCATTGCTCCCGTGAACATCCGCGTGTTGAAGTAATTCCTGGGGCAGAATGTCACGGAGCCCGGCTCATCCGGCTGGTGGCGACCGCCGGAACCGGAAGATAGCATGGCGCGGCGGACGGCTCGCAGTCGAGGAGCGAGCACTACGGGGGGCACGGCCATGCGGCTCTGTAGACGTTCGGACCGTCGCAGCGGGGCCGCGCCACGCTCGTCGCGTTGCGCCCGGAGCCACCCGCGGCGGTACAAGCCTCGGCGGGCTGCCGATGCCAAGAGGTCTGAAATGACTCGGGCGCTGATCGCCATGGTTGCCAACGGAGGCACACTCCTGACGTGGTTCATCACGAATCTCCGTCGCCGTGCGTGCGCAAGCGCGATTCTCGCAACGTGCCTGTTGTTCGGGTCGAGCGTCGCGCTGACGGGGTGCCATGCTCGTGTCCACGGTCATCACGGCCCTGCCGGGCAGATTTCGAAGGTGTTTCGCGGCCGTTGAGCGCCTCCTACACGGGGGTGTAAACGGCGTTTGAAAACTGCGGCGCCTGGGAAACTGCCGACGGTCAGTTGAAAAGCGCAGCGCCCTGGCCGGCCTGGCCGGGTGGCGGCGACGATGCGCGGCAACGCAGGTAAAGGCCCTCTCCACGAGCAAAACGAATGGAGCTTTGTGCGATCAGCCGACAAAGACGGCGAGTACCCGGCCGGGCCTGCGATGTTCGCTTGCGGTCGAGCGGCCGGTTGCGCAAAATGCTGGTCGAAGGATCGGCACATGGGAAATCTCGGGGACGACACGGAAAGTGGGCTGCACGGGAGGATCGGGAAATGACTCGCGCGTTATGCCGTCTGCCGGCCGTGCTGGCGTGTGCCGCTGTGGCGCTCGCCCAGACGACGCCGGAGCAACTCGACATCGAGCCGGGTGAACTCGGCAAGACGCCGCCGGGGTGGTTCGTCCCGACGCCCGGTTATCGCGCGGAACTGTCGGCCGACAACCCCAAGGCCGGCGAGCGCTGCGCGCGCCTGGCCGGACCGGCGAGCAACACCGCTCTACCGTTCGGCAATCTGATGTGCGCGCTCGACGCGACGCCGTACCGCGGCAAGCTGGTGCGGTTCCGCGCGGCGGTGCGCGTGCGCGGCGAGACGCCGGACGACCTGGCCCTGCTCTGGCTCCGCGTGGACCGGCCCGACGGCCAGCGCGGATTCTTCGACAACATGAGCGACCGGCCGATCCGCACGGCGGAGTGGCGCGACTACGAGATCATCGGAGACATCGCCCCCGATGCGGCGACCATCAATCTCGGCCTCGTCCTGAGGACACGCGGCGAGGCGTGGTTGGACGATGTCCGGCTGGAGGTCGTTGGCCAGATCAGCCCCCCGGGGCCGCTGTACGCTCCTCGCGGCCTGGAGAACCTCATCGCTTTCACGCACCTGCTCGGTTACGTCCGGCACTTCCATCCGAGTGACGAGGCGCAGCAAGCCGACTGGGAGGCCTTCACGATCGCGGCAGTGCCCGAAGTCGAGGTCGCGGCAGAAGCCGCGCAACTTGCGGCCGTACTCGACCGCCTGTTTCGCCCGATCGCCCCGACGGTGCGGGTCTTTCCCACCGGCCAGACGCCCGAGTTGCCTTGCGAACTGCATCCGCCGGCCGATCGCACGAATGTGCGCGTCATCGCCTGGGAACATCATGGGTTCGGCCAGGGACACCCGAAGCCACTCTACCACAGCGAGCGCACCGAGGCCGCACTGCAACGTGGACTGCTGGACCGCTTGTGGGGCAAACGTAGCCCACAAGACCTGCCGGACCCGGCGCAGCCGTTTCAAGTCCACCTCGGCGCCGGCGTGAGCTGCCTCGTCCCGCTGGCGCTGTACATGGATGCGGACGGCACGCTGCCGCACACGACGGCGACTGCCTCCGCCCCGAGCGACGCAGCCCGCCCGCTGGCGGCGTATGCGCACATTGGCAACGACCGCACGACGCGCATCGCGGATGTCATGCTGGCGTGGAATGTGCTCCAGCACTTCTATCCGTACTTCGATGTCGTCCAGACCGATTGGAATGCGGCGCTGGCCACCGCGCTGGGCGCCGCGGCCACGGACGATGACGAGCGGGCGTTCCTGGACACGCTCCGCCGGCTTGTCGCGGCGCTGCACGACGGCCACGGTCGGGTGACGCACGCGTCCGATCAGGCTCGTGCGCTGCCGCCGTTTGCGTGGGACTGGGTCGAGGAGCAACTCGTGATTACGGCGGTCGACCAACCGCCCTCCTCCCAGCCCGCCACCGCGCCTGAGCTCTGTCCGGGCGATACTGTGGTTGCCCTCGACGACCGTCCCGTGGCGGAGTTGCTGAAGGCGGCGGAAGCGCTGATCTCCGGGGCGACCCCACAGTGGCGTCGTTGGCGGGCGGTGACCGAACTGGCCTGGGGACAGCCCGGTCAGCCCCTGAAGCTCACGATCCGTCGGGGTACCGAGTGCGCGACATCCGACGATCGCGGCGCGGCCGCAGCAGCCGGAGAAGCCATGCAGCGAGAATTCAGCGTGACCGTACAACGCAAGCTGCGCGATCAGCCCGTCGTCGACCCGCGGCCCGAGAAGATCACCGAAGTCCGCCCAGGCATCTTCTACCTCGATGGAGAACGGGCCACGGACGAGGATTTCAGGAAGGCACTTCCGCAGCTGGAAAAGGCCCGCGGCATCATTTTCGATTTTCGAGGCTATCCCAGCAAACTCCACCCCAGGGCAACCGCATTCTC
>PMMM01000246.1 GCA_003162245.1 Phycisphaerales bacterium | reverse complement strand
AGTGTGCCAAGGTGTGTACCCCCCCCTTGGCACACTTGATTATCCGGACGTAGGGCAAGGCAACCGCTGAGGCGCGGAGAGCGCCGAGGACGCGGAGAAGGCGAGTTAAAGGGGGCGAAGCCATAGAAAAGCTATCAGCTCTCAGCTTTCAGCCTTCAGCCGGACCTGCGGGCGCGGAACGTCCGCGCGGACAGGTTAAGTATTCATCACAAACGGGGCGGAGGCCAGGGCGGGGCAGGCGGTTGGCGGCGGCTGTTGGAGATTGTCGCGGGGTGGCGGATTCTGGCGGAGAAAGGCAACCGCAGAGACGCTGAGAGGCGGAGAAGACGCGGAGGTGGTCCTTGGCAATCCAGAAAAGAGAGGTCGAGGCGAGGAGCCGGTTGCAGCGGTTTCATGCACGCGTTAGGATGTCGTTAGGAGTGACACGAGCGAGCGCTCGAGAGTGGGCGCGACGTAGAACTCAGTGTGCGCCTGCACGTCGCGATTGCGTGCGCGTGTTTTGGATGCTATCATGCCACCGGTGCATCAGAAGTCCGCAAGGCTGGGGTAGTTATGGCGCGAATATCCCTTATTGACGACGACGCGTCCCTGGAGGCCCTGGCTGATCGACTTTCCTGGCTGGGCCATGACGTTTTACGTTACGCTACCGCAGATCAGGCGTTCAGCGCGACGAAGGAGATCGCCGCGGGCGATCTCGCAGTTGTCGACATAATAATGCCGAGTCCGGCTTCGCGGTCACCAGTCGAAACCCAGGCTGGTCGACGTACAGGTGCGGTCCTTATCCGCGAATTGCTGGCAATCCGTCGGGACCTTCGGGTTCTTGCGCTCTCTGCCACGAATGACCCGGAGCTAGTGGCGTGTCTGGAGGCAGGGGGCGTCGTGTTTTACAGCAAGTGGTCCGCTTCGTCGCTTGACGATCTAGTCCAGCAGGTCTCGCGCCTCCTTCCAGACCAGCCAGCCCCCCCGAAACCGCGGCCCTTTATTGTCCATGGTCACGATGAGGCGTCGAAGCTCGCGCTTAAGAACTACCTGCAGAACGTGCTTGGGCTACCGGAGCCTATCATCCTTCACGAGCAGCCTAATGGTGGTCGAACGGTCCTGGAGAAGTTCGAGCACTACGCCGCAGGGGCGCAGTTGGCATTCGTTCTTCTGACGCCGGATGATCGTTCGGCGTCTGGTTCCGATTCGCCGAACGAGAAACGCCGCGCACGACAAAACGTCATACTTGAGCTTGGTTACTTCCTCGCTAAGCTCTCACGTCCCTCTGGGCGGGTGGTGCTTCTGCACAAGGGCGCGCTGGAGATACCGTCAGATATCTCTGGCCTCTCGTACATCGACATCGGTGCGGGGATAGAGGCGGCCGGCGAGGCCATTCGGCGGGAGGTCTCCGATGTCGTCTAGGCAGCCCAACGAGTCCGCCCGGTTCGATCGTCAAAGCGACGCGGAGCGCGATCGGCTAGAGCAAGAGAACCGCGCGCTTCGTGAGACCATGAAGCAGAATGATCGCGACCGCGTCGAGTACCTCCAGAACGTCTCACATCAACTGGTCTCACCCCTGAATGCAATAAAGTGGCACATCGAAAACCTCACCAACAACCGCGTCACTGTTGAACGAGGGAAGAAGGTGCTGCGTTCGATCTACTCGCAAGCGACCCTCGCCATACATTTGGCAAAGAACTTCGCGCTTATGTCCAACCTCGAGGGGGATTACGCGCTCAGGGCCCTGCGCGAGGCACTTGAGCCTGTTGAGGTTGAGCGGCTCCTCGTGAACTTGGCGGACGATTATCAGCCACTGGCCTGGGACCAGGACATCACGATCGGCGTGGAGCGCGGAGTCGGGGTAATGCCCGATGTGCTTGCTATGAAGGCTTTGATCAGCCAGGTGTTCAGCAACATCATCGAGAATGCAGTCAAGTACTCGCGCCGAGGGACCACAATTCGGATATGGACCGAGTTCAACTCAAGGCTCGACGAAGTTTCAGCGTTCGTGGCGAACACCGGCATCCGGTTGCGACCCGAGGACTGCAACCGGATCTTTGAGCGTGGGTTCCGTAGCCAAGAGGCGCAAAACGCGTACCCTGCGGGGACTGGTTTCGGGCTCTACATTGCTCAGAAGATCGTGGATCTGCACGAGGGCTGCATAGACGCGAGCACTGACAAGAGCGGTGAAACAGTGTTCCGGGTGACGCTCACGGTACGTGGCCTGGAGGGCAAGGCACGCCAATGGGACAAAAGACCATCCTCCTGACCGATGACGAGCAAGTGTTCCTTGAACCTCTCGCCGACGCCCTGACGTCTATGGGCCACAGGGTGTTGACTGCCCGAACCGCCGCGGAAGCGCTCACCATCCTCAGTCGTACCCACGTGGACCTGGCTACAATCGACGTCATGATGCCCGCGGGCGCCGACTACGAAGGCACGGTGTCAAGTCAACTCGCCGGGGTATTTCTGTGTCGGGAAGTCCGGCGCAGGTACCCCCAGCTGGACTTATTCTGCATCAGCGTCGTAAGTGACCGCGACACGATCCGCGAGATTGAGAGCCACAACGTCGGATTCATCCGCAAGGGCGAGACGCCCCTTCGAACGGTTCTCGCAATGATAAACTCGCGGCTCACGGGCCTGGCGTACTCGACGGACCAGGTCAAACGCAGGGACAGGGACACCGATCGTTAGTATGTGGGCGTTGTGAGGTCGCTGCCGCTCGAACACCGGTGGCCGGTTCGGCGGGGCGGGAACGGGGAACCAAGCGTCAGGCGGGACGGCGGGGGGGCGCGGGGTACGGGCGGCGGGGCGGGGGAACGCGGATCGCAGATCTCAGATTTGAGATTTGAGAGGGGACGAGGGCAAGGACGGGAACGTGGGAAGGGGCGGCGGGGCGCAAACGGAGGCGACGTGGCCTGCAAGGCTGCACTGCTCGAGAGCAGTGGCACACCGGCCCGCGCGCTGCCGGTCGGACGCGGATGGCAGGGCGCGAACGGAGGCGAGCACCGCCCCCCACTCGCGTGGGGGGTTCGGACACCGAGCGCGCGGCAGGCGGGCGCGTCTTATTTGTCGATGTTTTCTTCGAGGATCGGTTTCTTCTCGCCGGTTTGCGAGAGCTCCAGGGCACCGAAGGAGCCGTCGGCCAGTTTCGGCTGCTGGAAGGTGCAGATGCACCAGAAGAACTTGCCGTCCTCGGCCTTGGCGGCGACGGCCGCGGCGATGTGGCGTCCGACGATGGGCGACTCGCCGTCCGAGGCGTGGTCGAGCCACCAGTCCTTGTCCTTGATGACGAGCTTGCGGATGTTCTTCCAGCCGGCGTTCTGGAGGAGCTTCATCATTTCGGCCTGGAGCTGGATGTTCGTCATCCCGGCCGGCGGCATGGTGCCGACGTTGAGGGCCTCGGCCAGCAGCTTGTCGCGCAGGGCGGAGTAGGGCTTGTAGTCGCCGCCGTCGATCGTGAACTCGCCGGCTGCGAGGACGTCGCCGTAGCTGGCGATCTGGTATTCGATCTTGTGCTTACCGGGCTTGAGGGCGGCGAGGATGTAGGTGTACTGGTCCGGGCCGATCTTGCGGTTGCCCTTGCCCTCGGCGTAGGAGAAGGCGGGGTCCTTGTAGGCGACCATCTTGCCGGGCTCGGGGGCGATGTCGAGGACGAAGTGCTTGGCGTCCATCGGCTCGGGCTTCTTGATCGTGATGTACTGGAAATCGGCGCGCTCGCCGTCGACGAGCATGACGAAGGGGACTTCGAGCTCGCGCAGCTCCGCCTTGCCCTTGCCGAGCAGGTCGCGCCAGGTCTTGTCGCTCTGGACCAGGGCGTAGATGTTGTCGCCGGCCTTGAAGGTGGTGGCCAGATTGGCGGGCTTGGCGGTGTCGATGGGGGCGACGGAGAAGACGATTTTGGCGCCGGCGGTGGCGGCCGGCTTCGAGTCCTTCTGCTTGTCGGTGAGCTTGTCTTGCCCTTGCTTGATGGCCTTCTTGGCCTCTTTGGCCGGGTCAAACTGGGCCATCGCCGGCAGGGCCGAGGCGGCCGCCACGCAGATCAGCGTCAGGGTTTTCGCATACCAGCAGCGTTTTGTTGCGATCATGGCAGCTCGCCTCCACGAAGTGTGCGCGTCCGGCGGTTCCAGGCCCGGCGCACCCACGCCGGTGCCTTCGCCGTTTCACGTACGTGGGTGACCACAATACACGGGGCGGGGCGGCGCGACCAGCGGGGCGGACGGCGGGCAGCGGCGGCGGGTCGATTGCGCGGGGAGACGGGGCGTGTGCGAGGGGTGCGCTCCCTGCCGGTCGCGGCTCGGATCACGCGCGCGGACCGCTTCCTTACGGGCGCGGTTCGGATCGCGGGCGCGCACCGCTTCCTTACGGGCGCGGTTCGGATCACGGGGCGCGCTAGCTGGCGCGGCGCGTTCGGACTCGGAGGCGGGATGCCGTCAGGCGTGGAGGCCTGACGCTACTCGGTGTGCAAGGCTTGGAACGTGGCGTAGTCGGCGAGGTCGACGTCGGCGTCAGTGTCGAAGTCGGAGCGGGCGAACTGGTCGGCGGTGCAGCCGGGGGGGCGCGTGGTGACGCCGGGGCCGGCGATGCACGTGGCGAAGACGCTCAGGTCGGTGGCGTTCACGACGCCGTCGCGGTTGATGTCGGCACGGGGGTAGGCGAGCGTGAAGTTGAACCAGTTGATGTTGTACTCCGTCGAGGAGTTGATGGCGAAGCGCATCATGTGGACGCCGGCGGTCAGCTCGGCGACGGCGGTGGCGGTGACGGTGGTCCAGGTTTGCCAGCCGCCGGTGCGGGGGACGGTGATGGTGCCGGTCTTATTGGCGCCGTCGAACTCGATGTGGAAGGCGCCGCCGGTGTTGGGGGAGGCGACGCGGGCCTGGACGGTGTAGGTGCCGGGCGTCGTGACGGTGACCGTGTAATTCAGCCATTCGCCGGCGCACAGCCAGCCGACGTTGTAGCCGCCGCCGGTGTCGGTGCAGGCTTCGATGTCCACGTCGGAGGTCGTGCGGTAGGCGTTGCCGCTGTTGCCGGGGGTGCAGTCGTGGTACGCGGTGCCCTCGGCGCCGAGGTCGAAGTCCTCGGTCTGGATGCGGCCGGGGATGGGCTGCGGATAGCCGTAGTAGGGCTGGGAGCCGCAGCCGGTGCCGATGGAGACGGCGACCGTAGCGTCGGCCGAGCGGCCGGCGGGGTCGAAGGCCGTCGCCCGCAGGACGTGGCAGCCGTTGGTCGCGTTCCAGGTGAAGCTGTACGGGGAGGTTGTATCGGAGCCGAGGAACGCGCCATCGACGTAGAACTCGACGCGGTCAATCGAGCCGCCGGGCTCGGAGGCGGTGGCCTGGATCGTCACGGGGCCGGCGGGGAGGGAGGCGCCGTCGGCGGGGTAGGTGATCTGGACTACGGGCGCGGTGTTGTCGTAGACGCGGACGTAATCGACGACCATTTCCTGCGGGAGCGTGGCGGTGATGCAGCCCGGGTCGGTGCAGCCGGGCCAGTTTCCGCCGACCGCGACGTTGAGGAGGAAGTGGAAATACTGGTCGAACGGGGCGCGGGGGTTGTTGGGGTCGGCGGTGCTGTACCAGACGGAGCTGGTGGTCGTGAAGTATTGGACGCCGTCGACGTACCAGGTCATCGTGTCGGGCGTCCAGTTGAGGGCGTAGGTGTGGAAGCCCTGCCAGAAGCCGGTGCCGTTGGAGTAGTTGCCGCCGGTGTTCACGTTGTTGGGCCACTGGCCGCCGAAGTGGATCGTGCCGTAGACGGTGCTGGCGACGTTGATGGACTCCAGGATGTCGATCTCGCCGCTGGCGGCCCAGCCGCCGTAGACCGAGTCGGAGGGCATCATCCAGAAGGCAGGCCACATGCCGCCGCCGGTGGGGAGCTTGATGCTGGCTTCCATGCGGCCGTAGAGGAAGTCGTGCTTGTCGAGGGTGCGGAGGCGGGCGGAGGTGAATTGGGCGCCGGCGTAGGACTCGGCGCGGGCGACGATGTGGAGGTAGCCGCCGGAGACGTAGGCGTTCTCGGGGCGGCTGGTGTAGTACTCGAGCTCGTTGTTACCCCAGCCGCAATTTCCGTAGGCGCAGCCGTCGCCGATCATGAACTCCCAGTTGTTGGGGTCGACGGCGGTGCCGCTGAACTCGTCGGACCAGAGCAGGGTCTGGGCCGGCGCGGCCGGCAGGGCGGCGAGCAGGAGCGTACATAGTATGAAGGTGGCTTTGGCCGCCGGGTACGTCATCGCCTCATCCTCTCCTTGGGCGGGCTCGCGGCGAGAAGCTGCACGCGGTTTTGCACCGCGCACGGCGATCCGCCGGGCCCACGGCCCCCCACGGTGTCCTTGGCTGCCTGCAAGGTCAGCATAACACGGCCTGCGGCGCGCACCAAGCGCAATCCTCCTGCGACGACATTTCCCAGGTGACTTCCCCCGACTCCGCTGCCGGGCGATGCAGGACCACCGTGTACAGCGTCCCGCCGTGGCTGCGCCCACGTTTTTCAGGCTCTTTGCAGAGTCTCGGGGGCGGAACGAGTGATGAACGCATCTTTTCTCTGCGCTCATCATCCGGAACCCGGTAGACTACCGAGGTTCCGAACCGCGCTAGCCCGACCCAGGCAGGTACGCTAAATCACGCGTTCGGCGTCGATTACATCAATCGGGGTGACAGGATTCGAACCTGCGACCTCTTGGTCCCGAACCAAGCGCTCTAAGCCAGACTGAGCTACACCCCGAACGCAGCCTACGCTATCGTTCAGTCCCGTCATTATACCAGCGCGGGCTCAACCGGCAAGGTGCCGGTCCGCTGAGCCGGCGGCAATTCGGCCCCGCACGCGCGGAGCGAGACGTGGCGGCAAGCCCGCCCCGTAAGAGGTACAATACCGATTGAGTGAGTGCCCGGCGCTCCCAAGGAGGTGTTCCGTGACTCGTACACTTGTTTGCCTGAGCGTGCTGGCCTCCGCGACGTGCGCGGCGGCCCAGAGCGGCAGCGGGCCGGTCCAGTGGCTGTCCGATCCGCAGCAGGCCGTGCGGGCAGCGCAAAACGCCAATCGCCCGTTGCTGGTGTGGATCATTCCGCCGCAGCGCGAGCGCGTGCCGATCGGCGACGGGGACAAGCTCGAGAACCGCCAGGAGCACGCCTTGCGCGAGTCGGTGGTCGTGCGGCAGATGCGGAAATTCGTCCCGCTGCGGCTGAATCGCGGCGCCTATCGGGACGCCGCCAGGGACTTCGGCTTCTCCGAGGCGGCCGGCTTCGAGATCCGGTTCGTCACGCCCGACGGCCAGTCGCTCGGCGCGGTGCCGTCCAGCGACGTGGCGGTCGCGGAGACACTGGCGCGGCGGATGGCCGTGGCCTTTGAGGACTTCGTCAAGCGCGTGTACACGCGCGACGTGCAGCCCAAGCTGGAGGACAAGGAGGCCAAGCCGGCGGACCTGAAGGCCGCGCTGAAGCTCGTGAGCGAGTTCCGCATCGCCGCCGCGGACCGAGGCGTCATCGCCCTGCTCGAGCGTGAGCGGCTGGACGCCGGCGCCCGCACTGCGGTCTACGAGGCGCTGGCGGCGGTTTCGACCAAGGACGCGGTCGGGAAGCTGCTCGATCTGGCGCGGGGCGGCGACGCCGGTGCGACCAAGGCGCTGGAGAAGGTGACGCCGGTGGGGGCCGAGCTGCTGGCGGCCGAGCTGAAGCCGGACGCGCCACATTTCGACTACCTGGTTTACCGGATCGTGACGCGTGCCAGCCGCGTGTCCTATGCCAAGCCGGAGCGTTTCTTCGACAACGCCGACACGGCGCAGAAGACGGAGGAAGTGCAGCGTGTCAGCGACGTGGTGAAGCAGGCGGCGGAGAAATGGAAGGCGGAGAATGACTGAGATCGTTGATCTGCGCAGCGACACGGTGACCCGGCCGTCGCCCGCCATGCGGGCGGCTATCGCCGCCGCCGAGGTCGGCGATGACGTGCTCGGCGACGACCCGACGGTGAACCGGCTCCAGGAGCGGATGGCCGCGTTTCTTGGCAAGGAGGCGGCCCTCTTCGTCCCGTCGGGCTCGATGGCCAACCAAGTCGCCATCCGTTCGGTCTGCGAGCCCGGCGACGAGATCATCGCCGACGAAACGACGCACAGCTACAACTTCGAAGGCGGCGGGCCGGCGGCGCTGTCCGGCGCGAGCATGAGGCTGATCGAGGGGCCCCGCGGCCTCTTCACGCCGGCGCAGGCCGAGGCCCTGATCCGTCCGGACAATGTGCACTATCCGCACACGCGGCTGATCATCGTGGAGAACACGAACAACCGCGGCGGCGGGAGCGTCTGGCCGGTCGAGCAGGTGGCGGGGCTGCGCGCGGTCGCTGACCGACACAAGCTGCATCTGCACATGGACGGGGCGCGCCTGATGAACGCGTGCGTGGCGCGGGGACTGAAGCCGACCGATTACACGCGTCACGTCGATTCCGTTTCGATGTGTTTTTCCAAGGGGCTCGGGGCGCCGGTCGGCTCGATCGTGGCCGGCCCCGCGTGGTTTATCAAACGCTGCCACCGCTTCCGCAAAATGTTCGGCGGGGCCATGCGGCAGGCGGGGATTCTGGCCGCGGCGGCGCTCTACGCGCTCGACCACAACGTCGAGCATCTCGCGGAAGACCATGCGAACGCCCGGCGCCTGGCCGAGGCGCTGGCCGGCCTGCCCGGGCTGCGGATCGATCCGACGACCGTGGAGACGAACATCGTCATCTTCGAGATCGACCCCCAGCGCGGCAGCGCAGCCGACTTTGCCGCCAAGCTGCACGAGCGGGGCGTTTGGATGCTCGCCACGGGGCCGCAGAAGGTCCGCGTGGTGACGCACCTCGACGTGCCACGCGCGCAGATCGAGCGCGCCATCACGGTCTTCCGCGAAATCTGCCGGGCGGCGTGAGCGCGGTCGCGGCAACCGCAGGGGGCGCTGGGCGAGCCGGCCCCAGACAAAAACGCGTCGGCCGGACGGATCGTCCGGCCGATGCTGGCACTTGAGGGAAGTTGCTTCCCGCCCGGTGTCTCAGTCCTCTTTGGTCGCCTGGTTCTCGAAGATGAACTCCATCCCGATCAGATAGCCGGCGTGGGCTTGCGTGCAGTGCCGCACGACCGCGTGGCCGTAGCAGCTCATTTCCGGCTGGTGCACGGCCAGCAAGACTCTGGTGTCCACTGGGACCGGGCGCCGGGTACGCATCCCGAGCCCGTGCAGGCTCAGGTTGTGCAATGTCGCCAGCATGTGGCGCTCCCCGTAGCACTGGTCGGGCAGCCAGACCTCGATGGTCCCGGGGAAGGGCCAGCGTTCCTCTTTCCGGCAGCCCGGGGCGTGCTTCGGAACGGCGTTGACCCGCTCGGATTCCACCAGCTCGCGCACGACGTCGGGCGTCAGCTTCACGATTTGGTCGGCGTCCATCGCAACAACCTCACACGCGGCTCCCGCGCGCGGGGACCGCTGAGGGTGTCATCGGGTCGCCCGGCGCAGAGCATCAGTTGCGCGATAGGACTTACGGCCGCATCGCGCCCGTCACGCGGGGCCCGCAGGCTCTGCGCGGGCAGAAGGTCGCGGGTGTGCGCACGCGCCGACCGCAAGCTCCGGTAACTCGAGCGCGCGGCGCGGCTGCGGGAGCGACGCCACCGGACGCGCGTTAGCGGACACGCAGGGCGGCCTGCGGGCCGGTCCGTGGCCGCCGACCTTACTGGACGTTGAGTTAATGCGAGATTCTTGCGCGATTGCATGCGCACCGCGACGCGCAGAATTGGCATAGTTCACGTGGCCCTTTGTCGAGTGTGTCGAGCAATCCCCGGCCGGTCGCCACCCCGCCCTCGTGGCCTGCGTGGCGTCCGATCACCGGGCGCAGCTCGATGCACGCCTGAACCACTGCCCCGCCGCATGTCGTGACCCCCCTGCCGGGAGCAAGGACATGCGGCTTCGTTGGACTGTAATTGTCGTTTCATTCGCGAGCGTAGTTCTCTTCGCCTGTACGCCGGATCTGACCGGTACAGGCGGCCCCAGCCTAATCGATGCGGTATCGGTCGTGGGGGACACGGGCACGGCCGGCAGCGGCACGAGTCCGGTCGGTTCGCAGACCCTGCCGACGGCGCAGACGCAAAACGCGCCGACGACGCTGAGCGGGAGCGTCGCCGCAAGCGGTGATTACCGGCTCTTCGACGCGGGCGCGGGCACGACCGGCGACGAGTGGATCGTCAAGCCGGCCGCCGGCTCGGACACGTCGTTTCTCGTGGTGCTGTTTGACGCCGATCACGAGCTGCTGCGGCGCGAGCTGGTTTCGCCGCGCACGACGTTGGAGCATGTCGTGCGTACGGCGACACCGACGATTTATGTCGGGGTAGCGCCGGCCAACGGGAGCGGCGGCGGCGACTTCAGCTTCGTGGTCACGCAGCGGGCGGGCGTGGCGATCCCGGCGCCCGCCCAGCAGGTGGTCTGGCTGAACTTCGCGGGCGGGTCGGACGTACGCGTGCAGGCGCGCTCCGGGATCTCGTTTCCGGCGCTCGACGCCGCCGTCGTGAATCCGCAGTACGCCGGGCAGAGTGCGATGCTCAAGTCGGCGATCGTGGCGGCCATGCGGGAGGATTACGCGGCCTATAATGTGGTGATTCTGTCGTCGGATGAGGGCCCGGTCCCGGGCGGTCCGCACGCAACGATCCAGTTTGGCGGCGACGACCCGCGGTTGCTCGGATTGGCCGACAACGTCGATCAGTACAACGCCGACCCGGGACAGACGGCCATGGTCTATGTCGAGGCGTTCGCGGACTACAAGACGATGGAATTGTCCGCTGATGAAATGGGGCAAATGATCGGGAACACGGCGAGCCACGAGCTGGGCCACCTGCTGGGCCTGTTTCACACGCAGAAACCGGTGGACATCATGGACACGACGGGCTCGGCGTGGGACCTGGCCACCGATCAGAGCTTCACGACGGGCTCTCTGGAGCCCTCGGTGTTCCCGACCGGGTCGGAGAACTCGCCCGCCCGGTTGGCCGAGACCGTCGGCGAGAAGGCCGGCCCGAAAGAAAAAGGCGTGACAAAACCGCTGTCGCCGGAGATGATGTTGCGCAAGGCGAGCCTGCGTGCGTTGATGCGCAACGAGCTGCGCAGCCGTTGCGGGACGTGCCTGGACCCGGATGGATAAGCCATGACCCGCTCGAATACCCGTGGGGAGGTAGCGGTCGGTCTGTGCAGCAACCGTGAGGAATGCGGGGCCCTGGCCGGCGCGCGGCGCCGCTCGCCCAGTGGGCTCGTGGCGGGACTGCTTACGCTCCCGTTGCTGTTGCTGTGTTGCGGATGCCCCGCAGTGGCGCCGGCCGATGGATCCGACGCCAACACACCGTCCGCCACCAACGATCCGCTCAGCAAGGCCTCGACGGCTCTCCGCCTGGCGGCGGGCAACGACCAGAAGCAGTTCCGCGGCTCGATCACCAGCGACGCGCAGGTCGACGTGTTCGACCTGGGCATGCTGGCGCCCGGCGACCACCTGATCGCCGACATTCAGCGGGTCAGCGGCAGTCTCGACCCCGTCGCCGCCCTGTTCGACAGCAACGACAACATCGTCGCCTACGACGACGACCGGAGCCAGGACGGCAGCGATCTGAATCCGCTGATGGATATCATCATGCCCAACGATACGGATGATTCGGGCGAGTACTACCTCGGGATCATCGCGTATCCGGGCGACAACACCGCCGGCGGCTACCAGGCGACCGTGACCGTGCAGCGACAAGCCGGCACGCTCACGCCGCACGCGCAGACCGTCTACCTCGACTGGCGCGGCGGGACCAACCTCACCGTCAAGAACGTGGGTGTGTTCACGCTGCTGCCCTTCAGCGCCACGCAGGTCGGATTTCCGGACAACCAGTCCGCCACGCTGAAGAGCCGCGTGAAGGCCATCGTGCAGGAGCGGTACGCGCAGTTCAACATGACGATACTCAGCTCGGACAACGGTGCGCCGCCCACGACGCCGCACTCGACCATTTACTTCGGCGGCCAGGACGCACAGGCGTTTGCGATCTCCGAGGACATCGACACGTTCAACGCCAATCCCAGCGACAATTCGATCGTATTCACTCAGGGCTTCCTCTCGGCGTTCGTCGTTCAGCCGACGCTGGAGGAAATGGCGCAGGCGATCGGCAACACGGTGGCCCACGAGATCGGGCACCTGTTGGGGCTCGTGCACACCGCCGACTGCCAGGACCTGATGGACACGACCTGCTACAACGAGCGACTTCTTTCGGCGCAGGAGTTCGGCACCGCCGTACTCGACAAATCGATTTTCCCCTTCGGCTTTCAGGAAGCGCCGGAAATCCTCGGCTGGGTGCTGGGGCTCGTCAGCCCCTGACGTTCGCGGTGATTTTGCGGGCGCCCCAACCCACGCCAGACCGGACAGGGGTCGCGAAGCCCAGCGGCGGGCGCCAGATGCGCCCGGCGCAGACATGCGCTCACGTGCTTCGTGGAGGATGTCGCCAGGAGCCGGCGGCCCGGTTGGGCCACTCGCGTCGCCGCCTGGGTCGGGGCGGGACTCTGCGTGCTGCTTGTTGTGCTCGCCGGCATCTCGATGCGTTATCGTCTGGGCGTGCGCTCCGCCGCACGCGGTGCGGCTGGCGGCGCGAGCGCTCCTCTCGTCCGCGCCGCGTGACCATCGGGCACTCCCCCCCGGGGGGCCGCCGCTCACCCGCCGGCGTAGATCTGCCCGTCGCGCAGCTCGATGATCCGCCGGCAGCGCTTCGCAACTGTCATGTCGTGCGACACGATGATGACGGTCCGTCCCTGGGCGTTCAGCTCGTCGAGCTGCTCCAGGATCAGCACGCCCGTCTTGCTGTCGAGGTTCCCGGTCGGCTCGTCGGCCAGCAGAATGGCGGGGTGNNGCTGCTGCTGCCCGCCCGACAGCTCGTGTGGGCGGTGATGGTGCCGGTCCGTCAGCCCTACCTTTTCGATCAAGGCCAGCGCCAGCGCCCGCCGCTCGCGCGGGGGCCGACCCTGGTAGAACAGCGGCGTCTCCAGGTTCTCGAGCACGGTCTGGGTGGGGATCAGGTTGAAGCTCTGGAA
>PMMM01000085.1 GCA_003162245.1 Phycisphaerales bacterium | reverse complement strand
GCGCCGCCGCGATGATCTCCCGGGCGCGCGGCGTGGCATACTCGCTCGCCAGCCCGTCCAGCCACGCCAAGACCTCGCCGTCCGGCCGCCCCGTCGCGTACAGACCCTCCAGCGCCGGCGCCAGCCGGGACAGCTCCATTCCCTCGGCGAGCTTCTGGAGGTCGGCGGGGGTCGCGCACGACTCGGCCTCCCGGTACGCGCTCGAAAACCGCTCGTACGCCTGCGCGAAATCGCGCGCCTGGTACGCCCGCACCGCCCGCTTCATCGAGCTCCGTAGCCACAGCACCTGCGATTGCGGAATCGCCTCCAACAGCGCCTTGGCCTCCGCGTTCCCCGGGTCGAGCTGCAAGACCTCGCGGCAGGCGTCGGCGGCGGGCTGGAAACGGTGCCGCTTGAGTTGCGTCCGGGCGGCGCCCAACTTGCCTCCGAGCTGCTGGGCGTCCAACTGCTCCTCGCACTTGGCCATTTGGGCCAGCGCCTCNNTTGGCCATTTGGGCCAGCGCCTCCGGGTCGCGCGGGACCAGCGCCAGCAGCTCGCGCCACGCACTGCCCGCTTCGCGCAACGCCCCCCGCATCGCGAGCGCGTTGGCCCGCGTCCGCAGCCCGGCAATTCGCGCGAGCATCTGCCGCATCGAGTCCGCCGCGGACCGGGCCTCGCCGTGCTCAGGCGCCAGCGCCAGGGCTGCCTCGAACTCGCCGAGCGCCGCNNCCCACGCCCCGCGCGCCAGCGCCGCACGTCCGGACGCGAGCCGCTCCGCCACCGCACCGGCCTGCTTCAGATCGAAGCCGCAGCCCCCGCAGAATTCGACGCGGGCCCGATTCTCCCGACCGCAATGCGGACACACGGACGGCTGTGCACTCACCGCGACGGGTGCCGCGGGCGCGCTGGCCAGCGTCACGGCGATGTTGCCCAGCGCCGCCTCCAACTCCTCCGCGGACGCATACCGGCGCTCCGGATCCGCCTCCAGTGCTTTGCGCAGCACCGGCCGCAGCGGCGCCGGCAGCTTCGCAACCTCGACCGGCCACGGTGCCGCGCCCGTCACCACTTCGTACAACGTCGCCGCGAGCGAGTAAATGTCCCCGCGCGCGTCCACCTGTCGCGGGCCCGCCAACTGCTCCGGCGCGGCGTAGCACTGCGCGCCGCGCGCCGCCGCGTCCCCGTCCGGNNTTGCCGGGCTTGATGTCGCGGTGGATGACCCCCTGCCCGTGGGCCGCCGCCAGCGCCCGACACAGTTGGCGTCCCAGGTCCAGCGCATACGCGAGCGGCTGGGCCCCGGCCTGCCGCAGAAACTCGCGCAGGCTCTGGCCCGCGACGTGCTCCATCGCGATGAAATACCCGTGCTCATCCCGCCCGATGTCGTAGACCTGGACGATATTGAAGTGGTTCAGGCTCGCGATGGCCCGGGCTTCGTGGACCAGCCGTGCCAGGGCCTCCGGTGCACGCGTCTTCGCCGGGTCGATGCGCTTCAGCGCGATCACGCGCCCCAACCGCCGGTCGCGAGCCCGATAAACCGCGCCCGTCCCACCCGCGCCGATCTGCTCCAGAATCTCGTACCGGCGTGCAGTATCTTCCTCTAACAGCGCCTCATCGAGCGCAACGTCCGGCCCCAGCGCTTCCTGCTCAAACGACAGGGCGGGGTCCGCCGGTGCGGGCGACTTGGCGTCTGGATCGGGCGGCACGTTCATGCGGGCTCGCTCGGGTGCGGGTGCGCAAGCGGCCGACTTGCCTTCACCGCGCGTTTGGACCACCATCCGCGCCATGCCCGGCCAGACGTTGTCCGATATCCGCGCGCTGCTCGCCGAGGCCGGTCTGGCACCCCAGCACCGCTTCGGTCAGCACTTCCTCATCGACCTCAATCTTATGAGGAAACTGGCTGACTCGGCAAACCTCAACCCTGCCGACACCGTCCTCGAGGTCGGCGCCGGCACCGGCTCGCTGACCGAAATCCTCCTCGACCGCGGCGCCCGCGTCGTCGCCGTCGAGATCGACCACGGCTTGCAGGGCGTCTTGCGGCAACGGCTCGGCGGCCACCCGCGCTTCACGCTCGTTCAGGGCGACGCGCTGGCCGGCAAGCACGCCGTCAACCCCCTCGTGCTCCGCATCCTCATCGAGCAGCCGCCCGAAGCCGGCGGCGCCTACAAGCTCGTCGCCAACCTGCCCTACCAGATCGCCACCCCCCTGCTCGTCGACCTGCTCTACGCCACGCCCAGCTTCGAACGCCTGACTTGCACGATCCAGCGCGAGGTGGGCGAGCGGCTGGCCGGGGCGCCGCGCACCGACGCCTACGGCCCCGTGTCGGTCATCACTCAGACGCTCGCCGAGACGATCCCCCTGTCCATCATCCCCGCCACCGCGTTCTGGCCCCGCCCGCAGGTCGAATCCATCATGATCACGTTGCGCCCGCGCCCGGCCGATCAGATCGGCGTGGCCGTGGACGACGTCCCCCGCTTCGTGCAGCTCGTGCAGCGGGCCTTCCAGCAACGCCGCAAGATGCTCCGCCGTCTGTTTCGCGAGTGGGATGAGTCCGTGGCGCTGGCGGTGTTCCAGCGCGCCGGAATCAGTCCCGATGCCCGCCCGGAGGAGCTGTCGCCACGAGACTGGCGGCGGTTGTTCGCCGCAGTGCAACGGGCCGGGCCGTGACGATGTGCCGCGAGATGTACGCCTGCACGAACGCCGGGCTGGTGCTGTCCCCGTGCCCCCCGTTGTACCCGTAGCGCTCGAACTCCGGCCGCCATTCGACGTTCACGACCCGCTCCGCACCGTGCGGCGAATGCAGCCCAACCGCCCCCGCCCCGTCCGCGGCGATCTTGCCGTCGATCGTGCACGCAACCTTCATCAACTGGGTCAGGACCGCGTCGTGCGGCGAGTAGTAATTATAAATCTCGCCGCGCACGTGCTGCAGCGCCGCGCCGGCGTCGTAATCGGAGGACAGGCTGCCGCTCAGCAGCACGACGTTGTTCACCTTGTACTCCGGCCGCAGGGCCTCCAGCGCCCAGATGGCCACGCCGCTGCCGGCGGACAGCCCCACCACGTTCACCTCGCGCCCCGGGTACTGGTCGATGTACTCCTGGATGTACCCCGCCAGCCGGGCGGCCCCCAAGCGCGCGATCGGCTGCACTGTCTGATCGACGATCGGGTTAAACGTGTAAGACCAGGTCAGTCGCGAGACTTCGCCGCGATACCCGGCCTTCTGCAGCCCCTCCCGCAGCCCCGCATCGCCCATGTCCACGTTGCCCACCCCGGGGCAATAGAAAGTGATGCCGTTTTGGGCCTGCGGCCCAAACGGCGTCGCGCAACCAGCTACGGCTACGATCGTCACGATCGCCGCGATGTGGAACGGCCACCTCATTCCTATGCACCCTCAGCCGGCCTGCCCGTCGGCTGACTCCGAAGCTCGTACTACTCACGTCCCTCGTGAGCACCGGCCTTGAATCCCGGGATCCGGATGTTCTCCTGCGGCTTCTCGTCGGGGTGTACGGCGAACACCTCGACCCGCGAAATATCCTCAAACGGAACGACGACCACGTAGGCCCCCACCTGGTAGTTCTCGTCCACCGGCATGCACTCGAACGCCAGCGCGCTGCTGATGCCGATATCCGCCATCTCCTTCATCTCGTAGCTCAAGCCGTCCTTGAGATACAAAATGGTGCGGGTCTCGAGCGCGTCCTTGTACCGCTGGTGCTCGGTGTTGCCGTTCCCCTCCTTGGTCCGGCGTGCGCCCGGGAACTTCCGCGCGGTACAGCGCTCCTTGGCCTCGTCGATCTGCCGACGCAACCCGATCCCATGAAACCAGTCATAATTGAACATGAAGCTACTCCGCGTCGGCATCGACTCGTCGGACGGCATCGGCAACCCGTGTCTCAGGTGCCCAATTCCCTGGTATCATCGTCGAAAATGACGAGTGCCGCGAAAGCCCAACTCATCCGGCAGCTCGCCCGCGCGGCCGGATTCGACCTGGTCGGCATAACCGTTCCCAGGCCGCTGGCGCGCGTGGCCTATTATAGGCGCTGGCTCGCCGCGGGCTACGGGGCCGACATGCACTACCTCCACCGCAACGTCCGCCTCAGGGCCGAGCCGGCTGGCTTGCTGCCGGGGGCAAAGTCGATCATCTGCGTCGCCGTTGCCTACAAACGCGCCGACGGCTACGTGCGCCCCCATCCGCCGGCACGGAGCGTGGCAGGCGATGCGGCACCGGCCACCGTTTGCGCCGAACCGACCGGCCGCATCGCCCAGTACGCCCGCGGACACGACTACCACGTCGTCCTCCATTACATGCTCGACCAGCTCATTCGTACGGCCCGAGACGAGCTTCGCGAGCCGTTCGAGGCCCGGACCTTCGTCGACACCGCCCCCGTGCTCGAACGCGAACTCGCCGCCGCCGCCGGGCTCGGCTGGATCGGGCGAAACACCTGCCTCCTGAACGACCATCTCGGCTCCTACCTGCTGCTGGCCGAGGCCGTCACGACCCTCGACCTCCCCCCGGACCCGCCGGCGGCCCCACGCTGCGGCCGCTGCACACGCTGTATAGACACGTGTCCGACCCGCGCGTTGGTCCAGTCCCACGTCCTCGACGCATCCCGTTGCATCGCGTACCTGACGATCGAGCACTGCGGCGAAATCCCCGCCGAACTCCAGCCGCTGATGGGCGACCGGGTCTTCGGCTGCGATGTATGCCAGCAGGTCTGCCCGTACAACGCCCGGGCCCCACTGGGCACGCATCCCGGAATCATCGCCGACCGGTTGCCCGACCGAATCGCACTACGCACGCTCCTGGACGCCTCGCACGCCGACTACCGGCGCCTCGTACGTGGTACGGCCATGCACCGAGCCCGAATCGAGATGCTTCGGCGAAACGGCGGCATCGTCCTCGCGAACTCAACGCATTCGTGAGCCTTTTCCGTGCGCGGTTTCGGAACGAACCAAGCCCGTCGCCCAGTCACAAGTTCGTCAAACCGATATCCCGGAGGGTGTTCGGAGGATTCTCTTCCGGACGCTTGATCTCGCGACATGTTTATTAACAGCGACTTACGAATTTGGAGGCCACCGCCGGCTCGCCCGCATGGGAGCAGTCTGGAGATTCTCGTTGACTTTCTGCGAGCGCCGGGCTTAGAATCGTTGACGGATCAGAATGCGGGACGCGGGACGCAGTCCCGGCCGCAATGTGTCGGAGGCAGTGGAACGAGCACCCTGTTTTATTTCTGAAACAACCAAGGAGCGGACAATGCGCAGGATAGTAGGACTTGCCTTGCTGTTAGTGGGAGTGGCCGTGGCGCCCGCGCTGGCGGACTTTATCGATGGGCCGTACACCACGACCGCGCCCATCCCTGCGACGCTGACCGATTGGAATCAACCGCTGCCCTTTCCCAAGTTCAACACTATGGGCGGGACTCGGACTCTGACCAAGGTCCAGTTGGACCTCAGCGCGTCGATTGACACGATCATCATGCTCGAGAATCTGGCGACGGACGGGTCGTCGGGCACCGTCAGGACCGAGTGTCTGTTCACGGTGCAGGATGCGGGCGGCAATCTGAGCGCCCCGGAAATTGACCTCATCGCCCCCGTTCCCCCGTACGCTTACACTCTTGCGGCTGGCCAATCGCTTTCGTCTCCGCTGTTCACCAGGACCGGCACGTCGTCCAACCCGTACACGGCTGCTGCGGTGCTGCTCGAGTTCACTGGCTCTGGCAGCATTTCCCTGAGGGGCAGCACCTTCACGACGACTCTCTTGTCCAATACGGGTGGGAATACGGCCGCGGACCAGGTCACGCATGGCGCGCTCACCGGGACCGTCACGTATACGTATACTCCCGAGCCGACCTCGCTGTCGCTCCTGGCAGCCGGAGCGCTCGCACTGCTTCGCCGGCGCTAAGGCTGGGCGTCAACCTCGCTAACGTCTTTTGCACGGGCCGCCTGCGTGTTTCCAGGCGGCCCGTGTTGTGTTGCGCGGGAAGGGCCTCTCCCACAACGCCGGCCTCTTGGTCGTGCAAATCGACCTACCGTGCCGCCGGGGGCGCCGGAGCGGGCGCCTCGACGGCCGCACTGAGCCGCCCGGCCGCATCAAGAAAACGCATTTGCCGCTGCTCGAACACGTCCTTTTGGAACGCTGGGTCGATGGGAATCGGGTACTCGCCGCTGAAACACGCATGACAGAAGTCGGTGCTCCCCGTCTTGGCCGCCGCCAACATGCCCTCCAGCGAGAGATAGGCTAGCGAGTCCACGCCCAGATACTGCCGGATCTCCTCGACCGTGCGCCCGTCGGCGACCAACTCCGCGCTGCTTGGAAAATCAATGCCGTAGTAGCATGGGTACCGGATCGGCGGACTGGCGACGCGCAGGTGGATTTCCTTCGCGCCTGCGTCCCGCAGCGACTGCATCTTCCCGCGCGTCGTCGTGCCGCGCACCACCGAGTCCTCCACGACCACCAGCCGGCGTCCCGCGACGCTGCCCCGGATCGGATTCAGCTTCAATCGCACGGTCAGATCGCGAATCGGCTGCGTCGGCTGGATGAACGACCGGCCGACGTAGTGGTTGGTCGTGAACCCCCGCCCGATCGGGATGCCGGACTCCTCGTGATATCCCAGCGCCGCGCAGCGGGCGCAGTTGGGAACCGCCACCGCCAGGTCGGCGTCCGCGGGCGCCTCGCGGGCCAGCGCCCGCCCCAGCGCCCTCCGCACGCGGTGCACGTTTTCCCCGAAGATGTCGCTCGACGGGTCGGCGAAGTACACGTACTCGAAGATGCACTGCGCACGCCGGCACGCGCCCGCCTCCACGAACCGCCGCGCCGACAGCCCGCTCCGCGACAGCGTCACGATCTCGCCCGGCTCGACATCGCGGACGTACGCGGCGTCGATGATGTCGAGCGCGCAGGTCTCGCTCGCGACCACCCAGGCCTCGCCGAGCCGTCCCAGGCACAGCGGCCGGTTCCCCGACGGGTCGCGCACCGCTTCGATGCGATCGGGATACAGGAGCACCAGGCAGTACGAGCCGCACAACTGCCGCAGCACGGCCGCGAGCGGGTCGGGCTTCTCGCCGAACCGCCGGTCCGCCAGCATGTGCAGCACGACCTCAGTGTCGGAGGTCGTCACGAAGATGTGCCCGTCCTCCTCGTACTCCCGCCGCAGTCCGGCCGCGTTGACCAGGTTCCCGTTGTGGGCCACGGCGATCTGCCCGATCGAGCAGGTCACGAGCAGCGGCTGGATGTTCGACTCGCTACACGAACCGGTCGTCGAGTAGCGCACGTGCCCGATCGCAATCGGATTGTGGATCTCGGCTAGATCGCGCTGCCGGAGCGCGTCAGTGACCAGCCCCAGCCCGGAGCGGAGGGCAATCTTCTGGCCGTCCGCCGCGCAGATACCGGCCGACTCCTGCCCGCGGTGTTGCTGGGCGTAGAGCCCGAGGTAGGTCAGCTCGGCCGCGTCGGGATGGCCGACGATCCCGAAGAGCCCGCAATAATGACGAATATCCGACGACATCGCCGCTTACGCCGATCGCTGCTACGTCGCAGTCTTCCGCCCCCGCCGCCACGGGAAGCGCGTAGGATACCACATCCCCGCTTCGGCGCGCCCGCCGGTTTCGCCCCGTTCGCCGCCCGCCCCATTGACCAAGGGGCCTGCGGCTCGATAATGACCCCCGAGAGAGTAACTCCAATCAGGACCCATTGGTGCGGTCTGCTCCGGCTGTAACCGTGCGCCTCGTGTCGCGAGGCCGGCAGCGCTGTGTCAAGTCATGGCGCGCGCCCGGCCCGTGCCTGTGTCTCATCGCTCCGGCGCTCGCCGCCCTGGCCGCACTCGCCGCCCCCGCCCGCGCCCAATACGACCTGAACGACGAGCCCCTCCTGGCCTCGACCGTCAGCGAGCTGAACATCGAGCTCCGCGGCCGCTACGTCCGCCAGTGGGTCCAGGAGGACGGCACGCTCGTCCTGATGTTCAACGGCGGCTTCCGGCTCGACATGGGCCAGCGGCAGATGTCCGCCAGCAACGCCGTGATCTGGATCGCGCCGCGGCAGACCGAGCCGGAAGCACGCAAGTACCACGAGTTGACGGTCTACCTGTCGGAAAACGCCGAGGTTCGCGAGCCCGGCGGCACGCTCACCACCGACCAGGTGCTGCTGATCCGCGGCCTGCGGACCTTCGGCCAGATCGTCAAGTACCAGGATGCGCACTTGCTGGAGAGCTTCGAGGAATCCTCGCTCTACCAGCAGGCCCTGCGCGACCGCGCGCTCATCGAGGCCGCCGAAGAAGAGCGCGGCGTCGCGCACCCGGAGGAAATCCGCAAGCCCAAAGTCGAGCGCCCGCCGCGCCTCATCCGTTACCGCCTGCCGAAGGTCGACCCCACGCAAACCGCGACCGGCGAACGAGTCTTCGTCTCCACCGGCGGGGTGTACTTCTCGCAGGACGGCGGCCCCGACTCCCCGATGCTCGAAATCCGCGCCGACAACGCCGTTGTCTTCCCGCCCGAGGGTGCCGCCGGATCGTTCCTGGGCCAGGGCTTGGAGGGCCGGCAGACCGGCGAAGCCAAGCCCTCCGAGCCGACGCCGAAGGAGCCGCCACCCCCGCCGCTCAGGCCGTCATCAACCGAACCGGCGGAGATCGGAGCGGAACCGGGGAAGTCCAAGCCGCCGGGCCTGCTCGGAATGGAGGCCGCCGGCGCCCCGGGCCGCGTCCGCGCCGTCTACCTTGAAGGCGATGTCGTGCTGTCGATGGGCACGCGCTTCGTGCGCGCCCACCGCCTGTACTACGACTTCGAGCACGACCGCGCCCTCATCCTCGACGGCGTCTTCCGGGCCGACGTCCCGGCCCGTGGCGTCCCGCTCTACGTCCGCGCGACCGAGATCCAGCAGCTCTCCGCCCGCGAGTTCGCCGCCAACAATGCGGTGGTCACGACCAGCGAGTTCTACACGCCCAGCTACCACATCGGCGCCGAACGCGTCATCGTCCGCGACGTGACCACGCGCGACGCCGAAGGCCGCGCCACCAGCACGGTCACCGGCACCTACGAGATGAAGAACTCCACGCTGAACGTCGGCGGCCTGCCGCTGCTCTGGTGGCCGTACAGCCGGGGCTCGCTCGAGCAAAGCGAGACCCTGCTGCGCGGCTTCAGCACCGGCTACAACAGCCACTTCGGCGCCGAGGTCCGCACCAAGTGGTACCTCTTCAACCTCCTCGGCCTCAAGGCCCCCGAGGGCTTCGACGCTACCCTGCGCATGGACTACTTCTCCAAACGCGGCCCCGGCGTCGGCGTCAACGTCGATTACGAGCGCGAAAACTACTACGGCCTCTTCCGCGGCTACTACGTCCACGACGACGGCCAGGACAACCTCGGCCCCCTCCGCAAGCAGGACAACGACCCCAGCACCAGCGAGCGCGGCCGCATCCTCTGGCGGCACCGCCACTACCTGCCCGACAACTGGGAGCTCACGCTCGAGTTCGCCTACGCCAGCGACCCCTACTTCCTCGAAACCTACGAAAAATCCGAGTACAACGAGGGCAAGGAGCAGGAAACCGACATCTACCTCAAGCGGGCCAAGGGCAACGAGGCCATCACCCTCCTCGCCAACTGGCGCATCCTCGACTTCCTCACCCAGACCGAGCACCTGCCCGACTTCACGTACCGCCGCATCGGCGACACCTTCCTCGACCCCGTCGTCAGCTACAGCGAGGCCCGCTTCGGGATGGTCCGCTACCTCCCCGACGACCGGCAGTACTTCCAGAAGCGCCACTTCAACAACGACGGCCGCTCAGACCTCACCGTCCGCGGCGACGCCCGTCAGGAGTTCGAGCTCCCCCTCAAGCTCGCCACGTTCAACCTCGTCCCCTTCGCGTCCATCCGTGGCAGCTACTGGGACGGCCAGCCCCTCGACCAAGGCGCCCTCTGGCGCGGCATGGGCATGTACGGCGTGCGCGGCGGAACCAGCTTCAGCCGCGTCTTCAGCGACGTGAAGTCCGAGCTGCTCGACATCAACGGCATCCGCCACATCGTCAAGCCCGACTTCGCCATCTTCGGCGGCCACAGCAACACCCGCAGCCAGCTCATCACGCCCTTCGACTACGACATCGAGACCATCGACGCGATCTACGGCGCGCGGTTCGGCGTGCAACAGACGTGGCAGACCAAGCGCGGCCCCGCCGGCCAGCAGCGCAGCGTCGACCTCCTCACGTTCAACCTCGAAGCCGGCGTGTTCGGCAACACCGAGGGCCGCCGCGAGAAATCCAACGGCTGGGCGGACCCCCTCCGGCCGGAAGACAGCCGCACGCGGAATTACCTCGCCGGCGACCTCGTCTACCGCCTCAGCGATAGCACGAGCCTGCTGTACGACTTCAATTTCGACCTCAACGACCGCTCGTACGACCGCCACGACGTCTCGATCGCCGTCGAGCGCAACCCCCGGCTCTCGTACGTGTTCGGCACGCGCTACGCCGGCGACATCAACTACAGCATGGTCGGCGGCGGCTGGAACTATAAGCTCAACGAGAAGCACATCACCGCCTTCCGCGCCTGGTGGGACGTCGACACCGGCCGCGTCGGCGAAGTGACTTTCTCCTACATCCGCAAGCTCCCGCGCTGGTACGCCGGCATCACGTTCGAGTACGACAACGTGAACGACGACTTCACCATCGCGTTCTCGCTCTGGCCCGAAGGCGTCCCCGAATGGACCCTCGGCTCCAAACGCTTCACCGGCCTCGGCACCACTACCGGCATCCGCCCGTAGCGGCCGACCCCCGTGTCGGATATCGGCGGCCCGCCGAATCCGAACCCCGCCCGCGCGCCACTGCTCTTGAGCAGTGTTCCATGTGGCCGATGCGACGCATCATGTTTCCCGATAAGCACCCAACCTCAGAACGACGCCTATGCCTCTCAGCGAATCCGACACTCGTGCAAAGCTCATCAACCTCCTGCCCCAAAGCGGATCGTGATCCAAAAGACCATTTTCTTGGTATCAGGTAAATGGTCGACTTCGGCTCCAGCACCCAGCCCCGCAGCGCCGGAATGTCAGGCGACGGATCCGCGCTACCTACAATCTCCGCCGCCTCCCAACCCCCCGTCGTCTGCGTACCCTGACCCGCTCCCCACGCGCGCGGGCACAAACGCCCACGCGCTTGAGCGCTGCGCCTCGCCCTCGACGACTCGCACCGGGCAGCGCGCGCAAGCGAGTGCCCCACGATGAAACGGGCGGTCAAGAGCCCCCTTGCCCTGACAACTTGCTCAACTCGAACAGCGGAGCGCGCCGCAGCAAGCTGAGTCTCCGGTTCGCTGTGTTCCCAACTACCGCCGGGCGGTTGGTGCCTGTGGATTTCAGCACAAAGTGACCGCCGTGGAAATCCAGCACGTGCAGCTTCCTCTTGAACCGCTGGCCCGCGTACTGGCTAAGGTCCAGCATATAAACTTCTGCCCGGTGCCCGGCGTGGTGCTCATCCGACAGACTGGCTTCGACCAAGTGTATCAGGCGCAGATCCATAAGGCTCTCAAGCAGCTTATAGTTCTGCCCGCACCTCTCCTTGTCGCGGAAATCGACGCGGAAGTAAGTCCAATTGCGAATGTCAATGCAAAACGATCTCACGACCTGAAGCGCCGCGAGAATGCGCTGGCTTTGCTCCCGAGCGGACGCCGCGTCATCCTCAAGCTCGTCCAGCTTCTTCTGCTTCGCGTCGCCAGCCGCCTTGTTGACGTCTTGGACCCCGACCTGCTTCGCATTCTCACGCTGCTGGGCTACCTGGGTGGCCCGACCGCAAAGCGTAAGGTAGTCGCGCGGGACCGCACCGGACGCCAGCAGGAGGCGGTCCAAGGCGCCGTTCGACAGCACGCGTGATAGTCGTTCGATCCCGGCATGCCTCGCGTATCCGAGAAGCACTTGCTCGAGAAAGGCCTTCGAACTTGCCGGATCCTGAAGCGTCACGTCCAGATCGATGTGCACGGCGTCATGGCCAGTCTGCAGACCAAGCTGACGATCGGGATCGAACCACCGCGTGAGATGCTGGATTGCCGCGACTTTGAGCCATGCGTCACAATCCCGAACGCATCCGTGGATCATGTCCAGGAGTCTTGGCTGCTCGGCGCGCTCAAGATAATGGAAGTCGTCCAGGAAGATGTAGAGCGCTGTGTGCCGCAACCCAAGAAACCCGCGAAGCGCTGTCTGGACCCGGGGTATGAGCCGCGTGACGCTCGTTTGGTCCGGCGTTGCAGCAGCCAGCAGCCGCTCAATGCCCTCTGAGAGTTCGGCGACCACCACCTGCGCACGCGGTGTTGGGCTCAACGCCTCGTAGAAGGCGCGAATGACTTCGCACATGCGCTGAACCACCATCAGAAAGACGCGGTCCGGCGGCTCATGCCGACATGACTGCACGTTGAACCACAGGGACACGTGCCCCTGCGCCTCGACCAAGCGCTTGGTCTCCACGAGCAGAGCGGTCTTACCCGCTCCCCTGCGCCCGAAGATCAGATGATGCCGAGGCGTGGTGGCGGTCGCGATGTTGTTCTGCGCGTCCGGAACATAGCTTAGGCTGGGCTGAATCTCTGACGTGCGCGAACGCGCGGTCAGGACATTCACGAACTGCACAACGCGCTGGCCACGTAGGCCTCCCGCCTGGCCGGGGGCGCGCGCCGGTCCCCCCGCCGACTGCGACGACTTGATCGTGACGAACCCTGCGAAACCCCTTGAAGCTAGCTCGCGGTCAACATCGTTGGCCAAACCGATCGCACGTTCAAAGTCATCCTTCGCCACGCGAACGACGACTATCGACTCCTCCGGGTATTGTCGGACCTCTACGCCCTCAACGCGGACCAGAGCATCGGACATGCGCCGAGAGACGAACGCTTTCGCGTCGAATGCATCCACGGTAGTCATCGCAATCCCCTGCAGCCCCTAGCCTTAAGGTAGTCACGGGCAGCGCGCAGCAGTGCCTCCGAATCTAAAAGCAAGGAATCTGCCCGCTTCCGCCACACGCGACCATCGCGAGGGTAGGGATCGTAGTCCGCAGCGTTCCGTAGAAGGCGCGCCTGCTTGAGTGTATTCGCCCACCGTTTGGCATCTGGCAGATCGTCCGGAACGTGAAGCAGTAAATCGGCGTGCGATTCGTGATCGTCGCCGTCGTGAAACATATAAGCGGCAGCCCTCATCGCGTGGTACATGGCATAGTAGAGACGACTGATCGCGCTCCGAAAGAGACGCCTCCTCGACTCTAGCAGCGCCCTTCCGTCCCGGTGGTGGGCCCGGGCCAACCGCCACCGATCACGGGCGGCTATCCGCTTGAGCTCATCTATCTCGAGCCCGGAAGCTGTGCAGTGCGACACGCCCTCACGCCAACTCTGGAGGAGCGAGTGCGCGGCCTTGCCGACTCGAAGCAGCCGTGTCTCTTGCACTCGCATACGAGGCATCGTCGTGGTTCCGTGCGCCGGGGCACGTCCGCCCGCGGACGAAAACCAGTATACCGCCCTGCGACAGGCAGCACACCAGCGGTCGGCCTTGCGTCAACCCGCAACCCGAATAAACACCGCCGTCATCGCACACGTGGGGGGCGTCCATCGCGCCCCGCATCCTCCCGCTCCCCGCCCGTTTCCGGCCCCTCCGTCCCCTCGCCCGTCCGACTTCCGCCCGCCAACTTCCGCCCTCAAACCCGCCGTTTTTCCGCCGCTTGGCCCGTTCTTGACGGACTTTCCCAGTTTTCCGTTTCTCATTTCCGGTTTCGTGTTTCCCGGTTCGCCCCGCGCCCTGTTCTCCTTCGCGTCCTTCCGTTTTCAGCAGCAATTTCCCGCCGTGTCTTCCCCGAGTTCTAACAAACAGCCTTTCCTTCGTGCTCTTCGTGTCCTCGGTGGTGAATCCCCGCTCTCGGCCGCCAAAAACGCACAGAATCGCGCAGACCCCGCCTATCTCCACCAACCCGCCCGTTTTCTTCCCCGCCGCCCCATTCTCAATCTATACTATCTAGACCAAACGCCGCGGATTCTCCCCGCGCCCGCGCCGCCGCCCGACGATGGATGGCTGATAGCTCAAAGCTGAGAGCTGATAGCTGTGAACCGGTGACCACGTGCTGAAACCCGAACCCCGACCCGTTCTCCGCGCCCCCGGCGTTCTCCACGGTTGCCTTGCCCAACATCCGGATAATCAAGTGTGCCAAG
>PMMM01000160.1 GCA_003162245.1 Phycisphaerales bacterium | reverse complement strand
CCGGTGGTGGAGCAGCAGGCACCCGTTTGCGCCGGGGGCGGGCAATTGTTAGGCGTGCAACTCGTCCATTCGCCGTGCCACACGTTCGGCGACAGGCAGTTTGCCTGCGTCGTGATCGAGCAAGCGCCAGCCGGGGTGCAGCAGGCCCCGGTCGGAGCGCACGGGTTCGAGCTGCACAGCACGCCCTCACCCTTGAAGGTCCCCGCGTAGTGGGCGATGCAGTACTGCTCGTAGAACTCGCCGACGCAGTTCGTGCCGGCGCAGCACGCACCGGGCGCGCCGAACGCCACGTCCAATCCGTTGTACGCGGCATAAACCGGGTTCGCCGACATCACGTAGTAGTTCACACTCGAGTAGTCGACCCAGCCCGCAACGTTGTCCGCGTCGAGGCGGTCAACGTAGGGGCGCGGCACGCCGGAGCCCGCGTACTGCCCCATGTACAGGTAGTGGTCGGGGCCGAGCGCGATCTCGCGGCCGGTGTTGCAACTGGCAAACGTGGGATTGTTGGGGTCGAGGTAGTTCGCGCCGAGGGCGATCTGCTTAACGATGCCCCACCCGGTGGTGGGGTCAACCACGTCGATGTTGGTGTAGCTGATGCTAAGATACAGGTTGGAGTACATGCAGAACACGTAGGGCGACACGGTGGGGTTGTAATCGATGTCCGTAAAGAGGCTGGGAGTCCCGCCGGTGCCGGCGACGCCATGGTACAAGGTTTGCCGCAGCACCAGGTTGGAGAAGTTGGTCCCGTCGAAATCCACCGAGTACAGCAGGGACGCGCGCATGACGGTGCTCGTGCACAGGACCAGAATCGTGTCGTCGTCGTACCACGTCGTGCCGATCGTGCCGGTGCCGGCCGTCGCGGACAGGCCCGCGTAGATGTACTCATTGCTGATTGACCCGCCGCTGCCCCCGCCGCTGCCGGCGTGGTAGCGGAGCACGTACAGGTTCCGCGTGTCGGTGCCCCAGAACGCGATGTACTGGTTATTCGGGCTGACGCTCAGCCCGCCGCCACGCGTGCACTGCGTGCTGTGCGGGTTCGGGTTGCCGACCCGCGAGTTGAAGTCCCACAGCAACTGGCCGCCATTCGAGCCGTTCGTAGCAAGGCTGAAGATCTTGGCGCCTTCTTCCGGACGGTTCGCGTCGGTGCACGCCGGTGGGGCACCAACCCCGCCGCCGCCGGCGCCGAAGTCTACGGCGAGCAGATTGCCGTGCGCGTAGTGCTGAACGCCGGTGAGGTTATCGAATTCCATCGACTGCAGGAACTCCTCCGCGCTGTACGAGCCGACCTGGACGCCCTGTCCCGTGCCGTCGTTGCGAATCTGCTGCGCGGTGACCCAGGCCCGGCCGTCATTCAGGCCGAGCGCCAGATCGCCGCCCAACGTGGGCGTCGGGCAAACGGCCACGAGGCACTCAGACCCGTTGCCCAGGAAGATGCTGGGCGTGGTGCACGCCGCTTGCAAAACCAGCGAGCACACGCCATTCAGGCAGCACGCACCGACGCAGGGATTCGGCGTGCAGTCCGTGCCCAGGCCGTGCCAAGTACCGCTGCAGCCGACCTGCGTCGTGATCGAGCATTGATCGCCGATGCAGCAAGCGCCCGCAGGTATGCAGTTGGGATCAAGAGTCTCGTCCGACAGTTGGCGCGGCAAAAGCTCATAGCCCAAGGTGCAGGTGCCGCCGCTGTCGAACTGGCTGAAGATGCCGACCATGTCGAAGGGGGTCGTCGGGATGGGCTGCCCGACCAGGGTGTCGGTGGCGTTCGCGATGTAGATGATCAGCGAGCCGGTGGCATCTGTGGCGGTGTAATTGACGCCGTACGCCCAGGTGCCAGTCGATGCCGTGGTCAGGCAGTTTACCCTGACCAACTTGCTCTCGTAGCCCTCCGCGGTCGAGCTCGCGTCCGCGAAGTCGGAGGCGTGAACCACGATCGGGGTCGGTATGCCCGGGTGCCCGTAATTTGGAGGAGGCACGTTGAAAGGCGCGTCAAGCTCCCCCAGGCAGTTGTAGGGGCTGTACGTGCCTTCCAGCGTGGTCTCGTCGCCTGCGCCGATGTAGCCCAACAGGGCGGTGATGTCCGCGTTGACGCCCCACACCGTCATGCCGCCCGTCGCGTCCTGCACCTGGAAGCTCATGTAGGTCGCGCTGTTTACCAGGTCAAAAGTGCTGGACACGATCACATGCGCGATGCGGACCGGCGTGCCCGAGGGATAGGCCTTCGCCTGGGCGATGGTCATGTCGAACAGGCAGGGGTTCGGCGAGCACGGCACGCCCGCGCCCTGCCATACACCACTGGCGCCGAGGCAGACCGATTGGGTCTGGAGCGCGCAGACCGTGCCGACGCAGCAGGCGCCGGTTGGGTCGGTGCTGCACAGGCCCGTTGTGCAGATCGTGTTGTTGCCCATGTACTGGCCGCCGCCCGTGCCGCAACTGGCCGGGCTCACGGGGGCAGTACACACACCGGCGGTGCAACATGCCCCGGTCGCGTTGGGATCCGCGGTCGCGGCAATCTGGAAGTTGTCCACGCGGTCCGTGCCGCCAGCCACCACGGTGGTGCCGTTGGCGCTAACGGTCGAATTGTCAGTCAGGCGGAAGTAGACCGCCGCCTTGTTGTCCAACGCGGTTACGGTGGTGAGAGGGACCGTGAAGTGGTAATTCGAGTAGTACGTCGTGGCATTCCACGCCCCCGGGGGATTCACGTTCGGCAAGACGGTGTACGGCGCGCCGGACGTGGTAAACGTGGTGCCGTCGGTGCTGTACTGAAGCACGAATTGCCCGGGCCCCGTATTGCTGCTGGTCTGATCCCAGTCAAGCGTCACGCCCGCGTAGCCGAACGTTCGGCTCTTGAACTGGTAGTAGTCGCCGACAGCCCACGTGTTCGAGCTGAAAGACGACGCCGACCCGTTGCCCGCGGGGTGGCTGTACGTGCTCGCACCAACATGGTAACCGAGCGCAGCCGAAGGGCCCGGGAACTGATTGTACACGCCCGATTCAGGCGTGAACGGGCCGGCCGTCAAGGGCAGGCTCGTCTCAAACGTCCATAAAGCCAAGTTTGTGGCACCCGCGCTGGACGCGAGTATCAGCGCCAGCACGATCGCTCCGATTGCATAACCCTTCATTCCTTGCTCTCCTTGCTTAAGAGGTATTAGAAGTTCCAAATGCTTCCACGCTTGGTCCGCCTTTCGAGGCGGACTCACCAGTCACCCCCCGCCATCGGTATCCTCGGTAGATACTAGGACCGTCGTGTCCGCGTGAGCTTCCTTATCATCCCTCATCGGCTATAGTACTGCGGAATTGTGGTTTTGTAAAGGAAAACTCAGCGGGAAAGGGCGCTTACCGGACCCCCGCCTGTCGTCGTCAACCCCTGGCCGCACCGTCCGGGCCGAGCGTATCAGACCCACCGGCCGGGCGCGGGGGAATCGCCGCGACGGGCCCGGCCACCAACGCCCGCGCGGTTTCCAGGGTCGTGAGGTACGCGCTGGGCTCGCCCGCCGCCTCAAGCCGCGCAAGCGACCAGCTCTGCTGGACTTGGAACGGACCGACCGCTTGGCGGACCAGTGCGGTAAGGCAGCCGCCGGTGCCGAGTCGGGTGCCGATGTCCCGAATGAGCGCCCGGATATACGTCCCCCGCCCGCAGGCGACATCGAAGCCAAGGCACGGCCACTCGTATTGCCAGAGGTTGGTCCAATAAATGTGCACCGGGCGAGCCGCCAGCATGGGCGGCCGGCCGGCGCGGCTGAGCCTGTACGCGGCGCGCCCCGCGACCTTCACCGCGCTCAGCGCCGGCGGGACCTGGTCGATTCGCCCTTCAAAGCTCGTCAGCACCGCCGCCACGTCGGCGCGACCCGGCCTGATACCGACCTCGATGAGTTGGGGGGGCTTTTCGCTGTCGAAGCCGGGGCTGACGAGATCAAGCCGGGCGGTGGCGCGATAGACCTTTGGCTGGTCCAACAGCCACTCCACGAGCTTTGTCGCCCGCCCGAGGCATACGACCAGCACCCCCTCCGCGGCCGGGTCGAGCGTGCCGGCGTAGCCGCTCTTCCGCTGCCCGGTGATACGGCGCACGTGGTCCAGGGTCCGCGCACTCGTCAAACCGAGCGGCTTGTAAACGTTGATGATGCCGTCCATGGTCCTTGCCGGCGCCCTCCGCGCTCGCCTATCTTAACCGCGGCGGGCCAGGCGAGTCTCGCCAAAGGTGCTTTCATGCGGGCAGTGACTGCGTACCGTGCCGCGATCGTTGCGGGGGCGGCCCTGGCGGCCGCGCTCGCGCTGCTGCCCGGGTGCTTCGGCTCGCCGGGCGGCACCAACGCGCAGGCGGGCCGCTCGAGCGACGCGTTGCGGCGGTACTCGCTCGGCACGCTGCCGACGAGCACGGTGACAATCGACGGCAACACGTTTCGTGTCTGGCTCGCGCAGGAATTCGACCCCAACCGTCCGGGCGTCCAGGAAGAAGGCCTGATGTACGTCCAGCCGGCCGAGATCGCCGACGATCAGGGCATGTTGTTCGTGTTCAGCGACGAGCAGGTGCGCGGCTTCTGGATGCGGAACACGATCACGCCGCTGGACATCGCGTTCGCCCGTCTCGACGGGACGATCGTGAAGATCTGGCAGATGCCGGCGTTGACGTGGCAGACGTTCAGCTCGGTGGAGCCGGCGCTGTTCGCGCTGGAGGTCAAGCAGGGGACGTTCGCGCGGCTGGGCGTCCAGGAGGGCGACCGGCTGATGGTCCCGGATCAGGCGCTCGTTCCGGCGCCGTAGGGGCGGGGACGAAAACGCGCGCTGCCGGGGTGGTTGGTACACGAGCCGGCGACACGGGGCGAGACCGCGGTTTTCAGAGTGCCAAGCGCAAGCACGGGGTCACCCTTTCACCGCTCCGATCGACAGGCCGCCGACGAACTGGCGCTGGGCGACGAAGAACAGCAGCACGCACGGGAGCATGGCGACGAGGCTGGCCGCCATGAGCAGGTGGACCTGGTTCACGCCGCCGTACTGGTTGCGGAAGGAGTTGAGGGCGATGGCGAGGGTGTATTGCTGCTCGCCCTGGAGGTAGATGAGGGGGCCGAGGAAGTCGTTCCAGACGAACATAAACGTGAACACCGCGGTGAGGGCGATGACGGGCTGGCAGAGGGGCAGCATGATGCTCCACCAGGTGCGCAGGTAGCCGCAGCCGTCGATGCGCGCGGCCTCGACCAGAGCTTCGGGGATTTGGGCGAAGAACTGGCGGAACATGAAGATGTAGAAGGCGTTGCCGAGGAACATCGGGACGACCAGCGGGAGGATCGTGTCGATCCAGCCGAGCGAACGGAACAGGATGAACATGGGGATCATGATGACCTGGAACGGGAGCATCATGGTTGCGAGCATCAGGACGAACAGCGGGCCGCGGCCGCGGAAACGGATGCGGGCGAAGGCGTAGCCGACAAAGCTGCACGAGAGGACCTGGCCGATGACAGAGAGGGCGGTGATGACGACGGTGTTGGCGAAGGCGTCGAGGAAGCCGTCCCAGGGCTGCGTGCCGATCTGCTGCAGGGCTGCGGGGTAGTTCTGCCACTGCGGGTCGGCGGGCCAGAGCGAAAAGCCGCGGGCGGTGACGGCGGCCTTGGCGGCAGCGCCGGGCTCGGCGAGGCTGACGACGAACATCCACCACAACGGGAACAACAACAGCAGCGCGCCGAGGGTGAGGAGACCGTAGACGATGATCTTCTGGCTAGCACGCATGCGATATCACCGCGAAGGACGCAGAGGACGCGAAGGAAACCTCAAGTTGTGCGGCGTTCACGATCTTATCTCGATGGCGACACAGCAGCAGGACGGTAGTTCAACACCTTTCGGCGAATGCCGTCCCGCAGGTGCACCATATTGAAGTTGATCAGTAGGCCCACCGGAATCCGGGCCAGCTTCAAATACGTCAGTAATTGTGCCTCGTGGATCGGCAGGAACTCGTCGATGCTCTTCAGCTCAACGATCAACCGACTCTCGACCACGAGGTCGAGCCGGTAGCCGCAATCGAGGAGAATTCCCTTGTACGGCACCGGCAACGGGCGCTGGAGCTCGAAGGCCAACCCTGCCGACCGCAGCTCATGAGCCAGGCACTGCTCGTAGGCGGACTCCAGGAGGCCCGGCCCCAATTGTGTGTGCACTTCCAAGGCGCACCCAATCACCTGCTGCGAGAGTTCGTCGAACTCGCCCTCAAGGTTCCGCGTCATATTCCGTCGCTCGCCAGGTGTTCGCCGTGTTCAGGACCATCATCGACCTTCTCGAGCGCCTGTTCTTCCTTCGCGTCCTCTGCGTCCTTCGCGATGATATTGCGTTTCACGTGCGCAAGGCTTCGTAGTAGACGAAGCGGCGGCTGACGCGCATCACGAGCAGGGTCAGCGTGAGGATGATGACGAGCAGGAGCCAGGCCAGGGCCGACGCGTAGCCCATCTCGTGATATTCGAACGCCTGGTTGTAGAGATAGAGCACGTAGAAGCGCGTGTCGTCGCCGGGGCCGCCGGCGGTCATTACGAACGCCT
Organism: Phycisphaerales bacterium; assembly: GCA_003162245.1. Classification (GTDB taxonomy): domain Bacteria; phylum Planctomycetota; class Phycisphaerae; order UBA1845; family Fen-1342; genus Fen-1342. The sequence continues at coordinate 41,320 of PMMM01000160.1, read as the reverse complement.
GCGTGAAGACCTGGAAGGAGCCGATGATCGCCATGATGACGTTGAAGAAGATGACGGGGCTGAGCATGGGGAGCGTGACGCGGCGGAAACGCTGCCAGCGGCGGGCGCCGTCGATCGCCGCGGCTTCGTAGAGCTCCTTGGGGATGCCCTTGAGGCCGGCGAGGTAAATCACCATCGTTCCGCCGATGGCCCAGAGGCTCATGATGGCGTAGGCGGGTGGGCCAAACCACTTGGCGTCCTTGTCGAACCAGTGCGGGGGCTTGAGGTGGAAGGGCTGGAGCAGCGGGCCGAGCAGGTAGGTGTTCATGAGGCCGTGGTCGCCGTCGAAGACCCAGCGCCAGAGGATCGCGACGCCGACGCCGGCGAGGACGCTCGGCAGATACCAGGCGCTGCGGAAGAAGCCGGAGAGCTTGATGTCGTGGTTGAGCAGCATGGCGCCGAGGAGGGCCAGGAGCTGGCCGAGCGGGACGGCGAAGAGGGCGTAATAGGCGGTCACACGCAGGGTGCTCTCGAAACGAGGGTCGAAGAGCAGTTGGCGGAAGTTGGCGAGGCCGACCCATTGGGCGAAGTCCAGACGCGACACGCCGGACCATCTTGTGCACGAGAGGAGGAACGAGAGGACGACGGGGAAGGCCATGAAGGCGAGGAAGCCGATGAGCCAGGGGCTGACGAAGGCGTAGCCGGCCAGCTCTTCGCGAAGGGCCATGCGGCGTGGGCGGCGGCGCCACCAGGCGAGGCCGGCGATGAGACCGAGCGCGGCCGCGGGCGTCAGGATGAGCCAGGTGACGCGCGACCAGGGCATCGGCGGGAAGTTCGTGCGGGCGAGCGGGGAGTTGAATTCGGCCTTCCAGTCGGCCTCGAGTTGGGTGATGGCGGTGTCGAGCGTCACGGCGCCGGTGCGGAGGGCGGCTTCGAGGCGGTCCTGCATCCGGATCTGGAATTTCGGGTCGGGCGGCCACTCGAGCGCCCGCGCGTACTCCGCCTGATCGAGGTAGACGTAGTTGCGGGTCGGCTTCTGACTGGGATCAAGGAATGCGGGGCTGCGCGCGACGGCCTTCAGCGTGGGGATCGCGAGGCCGAGCTGCGCGGCCTGGGCCTGGCCTTCCGGGCCGCAGAGGAACTTCACCAGCTCCCAGGCCTCCTGCGGGTGCGGCGTGTGCTTGGCGATCGACCAGGAGACGGTGAAGACCGTGTTGGCTTTGACCTTGCCGTGCGGCAGCGGGGCAAAATCCCAATCGAAGTCGTTGATGAGGCGGTAGGTTGGCACGACCCAGCGGCCGAACGGACCCGCCATGCCGACCTGGCCGGTGAGAAAAACGCTCTCACCCTGGGCGACCTGGCTTTTGCCGCTGGTCAGCGTGCCCTGCTCGTCGAAACGCCAGGAGCGGAGGCGGTCGAGGGCGGCGTGGACCTCGGGGCGGCGGAGGTAGGACGTGCGGAAGTCGGACGAGAAGGCGTCCAGGCCCTCGGTGGCGAGGTAGGCGCGGACCATCGGGGCCCAGTTCATGAACTCGGCGCCGGTGACGCCGGGGAGCTTGGCGAGCTTGCGGGCGGCGGCGATGAAATCGTCCCAGGTCCAGTCGTCGGGCGGGTACGGGATGCCGGCCTGGTCGAAGAGGTTCTTGTTGTAGTAAAAGCCGATGGTCGTAAAGTCCTTGGGGATGCCGTAGAGCGTGCCGCGGCCGCTCTGCCGGCCATCGAAGCGGAAGCAGTCGATCGTCGCGGGGTAGAAGTCCTCGGGGTGCAGCGTCGTGCGGCCGGCCTGCTCATCGGCGGCGATGAGGGGCTCGATGGGCATGAGCAGGTCCTGGCTGGCGAAGCCGGCGAGGCGCTCCCAGCCCATGTAGAAGACGTCGGGCGGCGTGCCGGCGGCCATCATCGTCTGGAGCTTGGTGAAGAAGGACGCGGCGTCGCCGGGGTTGATCCGCTGGACCTTGATGTGCGGGTGCTGGGCTTCGAAGGTCGCGATGAGGTCGGCGACGATCTGGTCCTCTTTTTGTCCCCCCCCACCAGCCCAGTGCATGATGCGCAGCTCGGTTTGGTCGCCGCGCTGGCGGGCCTCGCGCCCCGGCCGCGTCACCACGCGGTGCGCCGCCCAGAGCACAATCAGCGTGGCGATGACGGCCAGCGCCAGCCGGAGCAGGCGGGCGATCGTTCGTCCCACGGCACGCAACATAGGGCAGTCACACCTTCAAGACCGGGCCGGTCACGCAGAGGGGCCGGGAGCCTTTCGCATGGCGGCCGGCACATTAGAATACGCCAGCATGTTGATCCGCAAGAGACCGAAAGCGTACCTGAGCGATCGCGCGCGCATCGTGTACCTGGTGGCCGCGGCGTTATTCGCCACACCGTGGGCGGCCGGTGCCGATTGGCCGCCGGCACCACTGCTGAAGGCGGCTACGGACGAGGCCGGCGTGTTGCCGCCGTCCGTGCGGGCCGAGCCGGTCCGCGACGGCGTGTGGCGGTGCACATTTCGGTACAAGCCGGCCGCGGCGAAGAGCGTGACGCTGGCCGGGACGTTCAACGGGTGGAGCCCGCACGCGGCCCCGCTGACCGGTCCGGATGGCGAGGGGTTTTGGACGGCGACGGTCGAGCTGGCCGCGGGCACCTACCTGTACAAGTTCGTCTGCGACGGCGACCAGTGGCGATCGGACCCCGACAACCCGGACGGCGTGGACGATAACCGCGGCGGGAAGAACTCGATTCTGCGGTTGGGGCGGATCGCGCACCTGAAGGACAGTCCGGCGCGGGCCGGCGACGGGCAGATCGACGCGCTCGGCGTCGAGCACAAGTCCGAGCTGCCGCTGTATTTCCAGCGGATCGCCCCGACCCAGGCGCTGTGCCGCGTGCGGACGATGGCGCACGACGTGGAGCGCGTCGAGGTGGCGGTGGAGGGCGGCGCGACGATCGAGTTGGCGTCGATCGACGGCGGGCCGCTGTTCACGCTTTGGGAGGGGCTGGTGGAGCTTCCGCCAGGGGCCGGCGGGGATGGTCGATACCACTATACGTTCGTGTTCACCGATGGGGCCGCGCGTGTCAGCGGCCCCGACAGCTTTGGAGTCCCCGTGGCAGCCGAGAACATCTTTCATACGCCGGACTGGGCAAAGCACGCGATCTGGTACCAGATCATGGTGGACCGCTTCCGCAACGGGGACCCGGCGAACGACCGGCAGCCGGTGCGGCCGTGGACGAGCGAGTGGTTCACGATGTCGCCGTTTGAGGTCGAGAAGGAGCGGCAGGGCGCGACGTTCTACAAGTGGATCGTGTTCGACCGGCAGTACGGCGGAGACCTGGACGGGTTGGAGGAAAAGCTGCCGTACCTGAAACAGCTCGGCGTCAACGCGATCTACCTGATGCCGATGTTCAAGGCGGAGAGCAACCACAAGTACAACGCCGAGACGTACGTGCACATCGACGACCACTTCGGGACGCTCGGGGATTACGACGCGGTCGTCGCAAGCGAGGACCTCAACGATCCGTCGACGTGGAAGTGGACGGCGACGGACAAGCGGTTCCTGCAATTCGTGAAGACGGCGCACGCGCAGGGGTTCAAGGTCATCATCGACGGCGTGTTCAACCACGTCGGGACGGCGCACGCGGCGTTCCAGGACGTCCAGAGGAACGGCAAGAAGTCGAAGTACGCCGACTGGTTCAACATCACATCGTGGGAGCCGTTCAAGTACGAGGGGTGGTTCGGGTTCGACGCATTGCCGGTGTTCAAGAAGAGCAAGACCGGGCTAGCGAGTGAGGCGGCGAAGCAGCACATTTTCAACGTGACGCGGCGGTGGCTGGCGCCGGACGGGAAGCCGGAGAACGGCATCGACGGCTGGCGGCTGGACGTGCCGAACGAGATCGCGGCGCCGTTCTGGGTCGAGTGGCGGCAGGTCGTCAAAACGGCGAAGCCGGACGCGTACATCACGGGCGAAATCTGGGACCGGGCGGATAGCTGGCTGGACGGGACGCACTTCGACGCGGTGATGAACTACGAGTTTGCCCGGCCCACGGTGGATTGGGTCTTCAACAAGAAGATGAAGATCACGCCCAGCGAGATCGACCGACGGCTGCGCGAATTGCGGCTGGCGTATCCGCTCGAAGCGACGCTGGTCATGCAGAACCTGATGGACAGCCACGACACGGACCGCATGGCGTCCATGGCGCTGAACCCGGACCGCAAGTACAACGAGCTGAACCGCGTGCAGGGGGATGCGCCGAACTACAACAACGCGAAGCCGGCGGCGGCGCAGTACACGCGGGCGCGGCTGACGGCGCTCTTGCAGATGACGTACCTGGGGGCGCCGATGGTGTACTACGGCGACGAGGTCGGGATGTGGGGCGCGGCCGATCCGACTGGCCGCAAGCCGATGCTGTGGGAGGACCTCCAGCCGTACGAGAAGCCGGAAGAGAACTTCGTGATGAAGGATCAACTGGCGTATTACCAGCAGATCATCGCGCTGCGGAACGCGCATCCGGCGTTGCAGACCGGCGTGTACCGGACGCTGCTGACGGACGACGAGAACGACGTGTGGGCGTTCCTGCGGGCGGATCACGACGAGCAGCTTGTGGTCGTGCTGAATGCGTCGGACGCGGAACGCGAGGTCGTGGTGCCGCTGCCGCTGACGGCGCCGAACAAGTGGAAGGGCGTGTTCAACGCGACCGGGCTCGTGGAGCCGAAGGAGCACAAGCTCTATCTACGCGTGCCGGCGGTCGGCGGGCTGGTGCTGCACGCAGCGACGCCGAAGTAGCGGCCCCCGCGCGGCTCGGCACGAGCCTCGCCCTCCCGGCCGGGGTCGAGCTTCCTCTGAAACCGCCGTGGGAAGCGAGCATCACCGGTCGCTCAGCGGGGCAACTTGGCGGGCGAGGGCGGCGATGTGGCGGTCGTCGGTGCCGCAGCAGCCGCCGAGGATGCGCACGCCGAAGCGGTGGTGAAGGTCGAGCATCGCGGCCGCAAAGTCATCGGGCGAAGCGCTGTCGAGGTCGGGGCGGCCGTCCAGCTCCTCGGGGCTCAGGAGCGAAGTGTTGGCCTGAAGCCCCCCCACTCGTTTGCATGCTTGCGGATCCCGCGCGCGGGCGGCTTCGAGCGCGGCGGCGAAGACGGCCGGGTGCACGCAGTTGACGAAGTACGCCGTCGGCGGCGGTTTGGCTTCGCCGTCAATCCGGCGGATCGCCTCGTGCAGGGGCGTGCCGTCGAGGCAAGTGCCGTCGGGGCGGATGATGAAGCTCAGCACGTAAGGGTAGTTGCAGGCCGCGAGGGCGCGGGCGAGGCCGAGCGCTTCGGTTACGGCCGGCAGGGTCGCCGCCAGGAGGAAGTCCACGCCGGCGGCGGCCAGCGCCGCGGCCTGCGGACGGTGAAAGGCGTAGACGTCGTCGGTGGCGAGCGCCTCCGCCGGTCGGTATGCGTCGCCGCGCGGCCCGAGCAGGCCGCCGACGTAAACGCGGCTGGCGTAAGGGCCATAGGACGACCGCACCGCCATCATGAAGCGCGCGGCGTCGGCGTTGACGTCGCGGTCGGCCAAGCCGGCGGCTCGTACCCGTTCTGGATTGGTACGCCAAGTCGGCGTGAGCACAAGCATGGGGAGGTCGTACGCCTGCCCGATGTCGAGGTACTGCCGGTAGATGCGCGCGAGCCGGCGGCGCCCGTCTTCGTCGTTGAGCAGCGCGAGGTTGAGCACGTGCGGATCGAGCGTCACGGCCGGGTCCCGGCGGAGGCGCTCGATCACCGCCCCCTCGGCGAGGACGACGTGAGCCCGCGAGACCGCGTCATGGAAGGTCATGGCGCGAGTATAAGCGCGGCGTACGGCTCGGGAACCTCCGGCGCGGCGTGCCCGCGGGGGACGTGCCCGATGGCCTGCGCCGAAAAAATGGGCCCCTATCGGTGCGTTGTTTAGGGCGGGACGCACCAACAAGGGCCGCGTACGCGGGAGTGTTGTTACGAGCCTTGGAAAGCTCCTCAGGAGGGCTCAACCAGCCTCGTGCTCTTCGTCACATTCGTCCGGTCTCGCCAGACCGGCGAGTTTCCTCCAACAGCCGCGGTTTCGATCCGGCCCGGCCGGCGCGACCCAATGCCCATAGCGCCGACCGGGCGACAAGCCGAACTCCCCAGTCGTCATGACCGTCTATCGCCAACGCAGCCTCAGCCCGCGACCCTTGGAGATTGGACCGCAGCGCTGCTGCGTCTGAGCAGCTCCTCGACCAGACTCACCAGCCGCGCGAATGAGAACGGCTTGCGCAGCAGGGCGCAGGGCCCACCGTGCATGCTACGCTCGGCGCCGGCCGCCACGGTACCGCCCGACACGAAGAGGATCGGCAGGTGCGGCCGCATTCGCCGGGCCCGACGAGCCAGCCGGCGCCCGTCGAGCAGCGGCATTTCCACGTCGGTAATCAGCAGGTCCACTCGCCGCTGTCGCAGAATCGACAGGCCTTCCAGACCGCTTCCAGCCGTACGCAGCCTGTAGCCCCGGTATTCAAGAACGGCGGCCACCAGCTCGCGGATCGTCTCGTCATCGTCGACCACGAGGACGGTCCGGATTGCGCTGGTGGCCGCCCACGGAGCGCCGAAGGCTCCCATTTCGGCGCGCGTTTCCGAAGTCGGCTCCCCGACTCCCAGCAGCTCTCGCAATTCCGTTTGCAGCATCTCGGCGTCTCACAAGCCGGCAGAACCGCGTCCCGTGTACCTGTGGCGACGAGCGTTCCGCACTACCCACACATCAAGAATGCCACAACCTCGGGCAGCGCACAATCGGTTATTGGTCGCACACAGATACGACTTTGGTCGTACGTGACCGGCGTACCGGTTGGCCGGCGGGAACTGGTGCCGCCACACGGATCAGCCACGCAGTGTCAACCCACGGCGCGCGGGAAACGCGCGCATACAGTGCTGTGCGTGAGCAGGTCCTCCACCAGCTCTACCAAACCCACGAATGAAAATGGTCTGTGCAACACGGCGCATTGCCCCCCGCGCACATGTCGTTCGGCATCGGTTGTCGCGGCGCGACCGGCCATAAAGAGCACCGGCAGGTGTGGACGTATCCGCCGGGCGCGTCCGGCCAGCCAGCGTCCGCCGAGCAGCGGCATCTCCAGGCCGGCGATCAGCAGGTCCACGCGCTGCCGCCGCAGAGTCGTGAGCGCCTCAAGGCTGTTTGCCGCAGTATGCACACGATAGCCCTGATAGGCGAGGATCGCGGCCGCCAACTCGCGGCTCGTTTCTTCATTGTCCACGATCAAGACGTTCTCGGCGGTGTCGGCGACGGTCCGCAGGGCGCCACAGGCGTCCATCTCGGCACAGGTTTCCAGGGTCGGCTTGCCGGCCCCCAGCTTCTTTCGCAGTTCAACCTGCAACATCGTCGTCCCTCGCGGATCAGGACCGTGCCGGCTCAACCCACGGGCCACCCTCACGGTCCAAAACACCCAGATATCTACATACCGAGAGGATGTCACAAGACGTGCCGGCGTGCAATTCGTCATTGGTCACACGACTATCGGACTTTAGTCGTATGCGGTCCGGTCGCGGGCTGACCCCCTCGGTTTCCCCTGTCCTTTACCGTGCGCCGTTCTCCTTGCGGAGCGGGCAGGTGAACTGCCTCGGTTGAAGATCACCGCAGCATCACCGCGGAGAAGCCAGTTCGCGCGCGAGCGCCCGGGTACGCTCATCGTCTGGAATCAGGTTCGCGGCGGCTTCATACGCGGCCCGCGCTTCTGCAAAGTGATCGGGCCCTGAAGCTCGCAGGGCGGCATGCCCCGCAATCAGATCGTTGCTGGCCTCGTGCCAGGTCGCCCAGCGCTCGTCGGGGACGACAGCTTGCCCGCCGGGCCAGGTCGCGACGTACTCCGTCACGTTGCTTCGCTTCGCCGCCAATTGCTTCAGATTGACCGGAAGCGTGTTGTGGTACGGAGTTGCATGCGTCATGTAATCCAGCACCGGGCGATCGTCGCGGTGAATGGGGCCCCCGTCCACGAAGCGATCGACGTCCCCCTCCGCCAGCAAGAGACACGCCGCGAGCTTATAAGGGTTGTCCATCCCGATCGCTGCGAGGTCGCGCTGAATGAGCGGGGCGGAGATACGTTTTTCGATGTCGTCGAGCCGAAGCTCCAGGCGGTTCGCAGTCCCGACGAGGATCACGAAATCCGTCGGTAGATTAATCATGTACCAGACGCTCGTGTGCGGAAACACGCTGTGGAACGTCCGGATCAGCACTTTCAGCGCCTCCGGCGTTATGCCGGTGATCGGGACCCATGCGGCGCCGACGCCGCCGGGGTTGAGTCGCGACTGCATGAGCTGGAAGCACTCGGCTGTATACAGATTGCCGTTGCCGCGGTATTGAATGCTCGTCAGATCGGTCACGATGACGTCGTAACGGTATGGGACGACGTTGAACCATGCGCGTGCGTCGTCAATGATGAGCCTAAAGTCGAGGCGATCGAGTCCCGGCCCGACCCAGCCGTGATTCTGCGAGTCGAACAGGCGATAGGCGTCGGCGACGCGCGGCTCGATCTCGACGCAATCGACCCGGACCTTGTGCAGCAGCATGGAATACGACGTGCCACCCGTGCCGAAGCCCACGGTCAGCGCCCGCTGGGGGGCCGGATGCAGTAACAGCGGCAGATGCGCCAGCATTTTCTGGTCGGTGACGATCTCATCGTACGTTCCCGCGACCGATTTGCTATCGACAAAGAGCGTACGATGGCGGCGCTCCCGATCGACGTACTCCGCGACGTGGACGGTAGCTGAAGGGCCTTCTGCGTAGTAAAGCAGACTCTCCCCGGGGACGTCCGCGGGAACGTAGAAGCGCGTGGCGCCGGGCAGCAGGGCCAACAGAAAGGCAAAACACGCCGCCCCAGCCGGCATGAGCGCGCGAAACCAGGCCGTGCCCGGCCGGTTCGCGTACGTTGCGACCGCCACGATCGCCACATTGCCGCCCGCGAGCAACAGCAGGCACCCCCGCAACCCGATCCAGGGGATGACCACGACTCCGGTCAACGCGGCCCCGGCGATGGTCCCGACCGAATTCCAGGCGTAGATTCTCCCCACCGTGCGACCGGAATCAGCGGCGGACGTCGAGAACATACCGACCAACAACGGCAGGCCGACGCCAATCAGCAATGTGGGAACGAAGACAACTGCGGCGACGAGCGCGTACTCCATCCCGAAGATCGCGGCCTCCGACCGCGCTCCGCTCCGGATGTCGAGCTGCGAGGCCAGGGGCGCAAGCGCAAGCAGTACGGGGACGAGCAACGCCAGCAGGAGCTGACACAACGACAGAATCGACAGCTCGTCGACGCGGCGGCGACGGAGGAGCCACGTCATAGCGCCGGCGCCGAGGGACAGCGCCGTCAAGTAGACACTAACGACCATTGCGAAGACATAGACGCTGTTGAGCGTGAAGATCGCGAGCAGGCGGATCCACACGACTTCATAAGCGAGCGCGAGTGCCCCCGTGAGCGCCGCGACGATCAACGCGAAGCGCGGATGAACGTGACGCGCTCCGTCAGCGCCAGCACCTGGGGCACGGACGACAGTTGTCGCCGAAACCTGCGGGGCGACGAGGAGCCTGTTCCCGCGGCCGCGCGCGTTCACCCAAAGCACGATGGCAAACGCGGCCACGTTGCCCGCCACGGCGCAGAACAGTGCATTCTGCGTACCGACCAGCCGAATCAGAAAGAAACCCGCCGCCAATGCCCCAAGAACCGAGCCGGCGGTATTGACCGCATAGCCGCGCCCGAAGCCGATGACGGTCGAGCCGACCCGTGCGGCGAGTAATCGCGCCATGACCGGGACCGTCGCGCCGATCAGAACGCTCGGAACGCCGATGGCCACGAACGCCAACGCGAAACGAATCAGGTTAGAGCCGAACCATCCGGGCTCAATCACCGTATACAGCGCGGAAAACCCGCCCATCAGCACAGGGATGAAGCCGAACGTCGCCAGACCGGCGATGGCAATCCCCAACTCCACGAATGCGTATACCCGCAAGGGGCGCGGCGAGCGGTCGGCAATCGGTCCGAAGATGCGCGCTCCGAGGGCCATTCCGCCGAGAAAGGCGGAAAGTACCGCTGCGACGCTGAGCGTGCTCAGTCCGAAGACGAGCGTCAGCATCCGCTCCCAAACCACCTGGTAGACCAGCGCGGAAGCGCCCGACAGAAAGAAGCACACGTACAGGGCGAAAACGCGGAATCTCATTGAACTCGCATTTTAAGCACGGGACCGTGATCCGCCAACTGCGCAACGACGAGGGCCCCGGAGCGCGACGACGCGCGCCCACGGCCAGCGGAGCCGCCGGTTGTCTGGCCGCTCCGCGGAGCGCACGAATGACCACCGACTGGCGAGCAAGCGTCTGGAAGGCGGTCACGCCACGCAAGTCGGCGTCGCCGTCCGGATCATCGTCTGAACGCGTCCCGGTACCCGCCGCCAATGGCCCCCAATCAGGCCGCCCGAGCGCCGCGGCGCATAGATACGGTTGGCTCAGTGGACACCCCCGGCTCGAAGCGTCCCAGCGTCACCGCAAGCTCAGATCAGCCTTCCTCGAATGCGCCGCAGTTACGGCGCCGGTGGCCAGGCCGTCATCGTTCGGTCCCTTGCGGCACTTTGTCGCCGGCCGGCAGGCAGGGCCCGCTGCCCGCCACGGGGCGTACGGGCAGGGACTGGAGCCGCGTGATCAGCTCGACGTGCGTGGTCTGAGCATTATCGTTCCAGGTCTGTAAGGCGACCATCGCCGCGATCTCGGAGTCGCTCTGGTCCGCACCGGCGGTATCGTGGCCGTGGAGATGGCGGTCGATCTGCACGAAGAGCTCGCGGGCGCGGCGCCATCCAAACAAATGGCACGCGGCCCCCGTGAGGTCCCACGCCGTGGCGTCTGCATCGGAATACGCCACCGCCTGCCCGCCCGCATCGTGGGCCTCGGCACCCTGGCACCAGCACTGCGCGTTAAGCAGAAGCGCCACGAGTTGGTCTTTTTCTTCCGGACTCATGCTCGTCGTCCTCGAGGAGCTGGTGCGTGGGCCGATCGGAACCCGGTCGGTCTACAGCGCCCATGCAGGCGGCACACATCGTGCACGCGGTCTCGGCACCCGCCGGATTAGCGCGCCACACGTTGTCCGCCTTCTTCTGCGAACGGGCGTTATGAGCCGGGGGGGGCGTGCCGGCGTGACCGGCAAGCCCCCCGCGGCGTGGAGCACGGGCTTAGCGTCGGCCGTAGCCGCCGCCGCCGCCGCCGCGATTCTCGCGCGGCTTGGCTTCGTTGACGGTCAGAGCGCGTTCGCCGTGCATCTGTCCGTTCAGCGCGGCGATGGCCTTCTGGGCCTCTTCGTCCGAGCTCATCTCGACGAAGCCGAAGCCCTTGCTGCGGCCGGCGTCGCGGTCTTCGATGACCTGCGCACTCTGCACGGTGCCGTGCGCCGCGAAGAGCTGCTGGAGGTCCGCGCTCGTGACGTTGTAGCCCAGGTTTCCGACATACAGTTTCTTGCCCATTGCTGCTCTCTCTCTGACAACATTGGCTGCGACCCACGGTTTTGCTTTCAGGGTCGCGTGTGAAAGCGGCCGAAGTTCCGACCGAGAAGGTGGGCAGGCGATCTAGGAAGTGCGGGACGGGAAAAACGTCGCGTACGACCCGGTTAGCAGGCCGACCGGGGGCATTGTAGTCCGATACACGGGCGAGCGATAGCCCGCGCGCGAAATATCCGAAAATACCAGGCAGCGTGACGGCTGAGGTCTGTTTCAAGGGCGTCGTCCGGAACCTCGGGACGCCGACAGGCCCCCGTGGCACTGCCAGTCCCATATTCCGAGGCGAATGATGGATTCTTCGGCGGCCCGTTTGACAGCGTGGTTGCGGGCCTCTATGATGCCCGTGCATCCCGTGGATCGATAGCCATTGGAGCATAGCCAGGTTCTGATGGCTTTCGCCGGCGCGACGCGCGTCCGGCACATCCGCAGCCTGGGGTTCTGAACAGAAGAGAGAGAATGCGTTTTGAAGATTTGCGGCTCACCGAGCCGCTCCTGCGTGCTGTACGCACCGCAGGCTACCGTACCCCCACCCCCATCCAGTTCCAAGCCATTCCGCACGTCCTCGCCGGCCGCGACGTGCTCGGCTGTGCCCAAACGGGCACCGGCAAGACGGCCGCGTTTGCCGTCCCAATCCTCCAGCGTCTGAGTGACGGCGCCCCGCGTGGAACCGCTCCCGCCGGCCGAATCCGCGCCTTGATCCTGTGTCCCACCCGCGAGCTCGCCCAGCAGATCCACGACAGCTTTCGCACGTACGGCCAATACACCGGCGTGCGGCAGACCGTCGTGTACGGCGGCGTCAACCAGAACTCGCAGGCGCGTGCGCTGCGGGCCGGCGTCGATGTGCTGGTCGCCACGCCAGGACGCCTGCTGGATCTCATGGGGCAACGTCTGGTAAGCCTGGCGGGCGTTGAAATCCTCGTACTCGACGAAGCCGACCGGATGCTCGACATGGGCTTCCTGCCCGACATCCGCCGGATTCTCGCGCAGGTGCCGGCGCAACGTCAGACCCTGCTGTTTGCGGCGACGATGCCCGACGCGATCCGCAAACTTGCGAACGACATCCTGCACCAGCCAGTTTCGGTGCAGGTCGCCCGCGTCTCGGCACCCGCTGAGACGGTGGCGCACTGGGTCTACCACGTGGAGCAGCCGGAAAAGCCCACGCTGCTCACGCGCTTGTTGGCGCGTACGCCGCGCGCCCGAGCGCTGGTCTTTACGCGCACCAAGCACGGCGCGGACAAGCTCACGCGGCACCTCCTGCGCGCCGGGGTGCGCGCCGCGGCGCTGCACGGCAACAAGAGCCAGGGCGCCCGCACCCGGGCGCTGGCGGAGTTTCGGTCCGCGCAGACCCCCGTGCTCGTCGCGACCGACATCGCGGCCCGCGGCCTCGACGTCGACGACATTGCGCAGGTGTTCAACTATGACCTGACGCCGGATCCGGAGACGTACGTGCACCGGATCGGCCGCACGGGACGGGCGGGGGCCAGCGGCACCGCCGTGTCGTTCTGTTCCGCGCAGGAGCGCGCGAACCTGCGGGGCATCGAGCGGCTGCTGCGCGCGGCGCTGCAGACCGTGGCCGTTCCGCGTGGGGATTCGCAGCAGCGACGAGGCATGTCAGCGTAAACACGCCGGCCCAGCTTCAGTATTTCGTTATTCAGTCGATGCGGGCGGCTGCCACGCTGACGTGGCAGTCGTCGGCGTCGGCGCGGGCGGCCGGGGCGGAATGCGGTGTCGGTGAAGTCAGGGGTGGACACGCCGCCTGATGCAGGGGGACGACCCGCAAGACGGCACTGGTCAAACGGAACACGAGGCGGACGGCCAGTCGGGCGGCCGTCCAGAAGAGACATGTCGCGATGATCGCGAGGGATTGGATCGCCGGCTGTTCCGCCGGCCCGTTGGGCCGCCGCCCGGCCGCGCGTTCCCGCTATGCGGGATTAGCTTCCGGCGACGGCTTCGCTGGGATCGGTTGCACAACCAGGTCCCGATACGTACCCCCAAGAGCGAGCCGGGTGGAGTCGGCGTGCGCTTCCTCCTCGGTCTCGTAGCGCCCGAGCGTCACGGTAAGGCCATCGGTCGCCGTGCCGCGCAAACGCCAATGCTTCGGAAGGTTCCACTTGGGGTACGATCTCGTCGGCATGCGTATACTCCGCATCATCGGGTCACGGAACAAGGCCGGGGAGGGCGAACGCCGCCTACGCGGCGTTCACCGCCCTCCCGGTCCCTGATGCGCTCGGGTGTCGAGCGCTGGCGTTTTGTTAGCGCCGCCCGTACGTGCCGCGGCTTTCGCGCGGCTTGGCTTCATTCACAGTCAGCGCACGGCCGTCGTGGTCCTGGCCGTTCAGCGCGGCGATGGCTTTGGTGGCCTCTTCGTCGGTACCCATCTCCACGAACCCAAAGCCCTTGCTGCGGCCCGCGTCGCGGTCCTCGCACACCATTGCGTTCTGCACGGCTCCGTGCGGCGCGAATAGCTGCTCGAGGTCGGCGCTCGTGACGGTGTAACCCAGATTCCCAACATACAGTCTCTTACCCATTCTGCTCTCGCTTTTCCAAAGCATGGCTGCGACCCGTTGTTTGACTTTCAGGGTCGCGTGTCTGAAAGCGGCCGAAGTTCCGGCCGAGAAGGTTGGTGGGTGATCAAGGAAGTGCGGGACAGAAACAAGCGTCGCGAACGACCCGGTTCAGCAAACCGACCGGAAGAAGTATAGCATAGCGCGCGGCCTGAAGATACCCCGCTGGCGACTATTCTGCGCAGAATCGCAGGAATAGTCTGCTCGCGGCGGCGCGGCCCGCGCAAATCCCGCGCCTGCGGCCTGTGGTCACACTTCCACCGGCGCCGCCGGCGGGAATCCGGGGCGGAAAACCCGTTCCGGCCAAGAAGTCGGATTCGCGCCGCGCGGCCTGGCGTTTCCTGATCCTGCGCAACACCGGCGACTCGGCGGACGCGAAGATGACGACGTCTTCTCCAACGGCGGTGCTGATGTCGTGATGCAGGCTCATCGGTTTGCAGCCCGTGATCTCGTGGGCCATCTTCTCCAGGACGTGCCGCACAGTTCCGATCGGTTCCGTCCGGACCTGTTTGAGCAGGTCGCGTCCCCGTTCGGACGGCAGCGATCGGGTGCGCTGCTGTCTGGTCGCGGTCAACGGGACTTAACGAGACGCAACGGGCTCCGTTTTCCTCAGAACCGAGCCCAACTCAGAAACGATGGATCTGCCATAAGCGGTTGATTTAGACGAGATTGTAGCGGGCGATGGGATTCGAACCCACGACGTCCAGCTTGCGAAGCCAGAACGGGGCGTTCTTAACTACTTGTGCAGCAAGAGTTAAGTGTATTTTATTCCGCAGCTTATGCACTGACTCCGGACTGGACGCAGGACTGAGTTCCGGTGTGTTTCCAGACTGGTTTTGGCAAGAATCTGGCAAAAAAACAGCGGGCTATCGACTGGACGTGATGATCTTCCTGGCCGACGCGTCGGAGAAGACACTCGCGGCCCTGAAGGAGCTGGGCTTTGTCCAGACCGGCGAGAGCAAGGCGGTCAAGCTGTCGATCGGCACACTTGACGTGCGCAAGCTCGAAGACTTGGCCAAGCTGGGCGCCGTGATCCGCATCAAGCCAGTCGTCGAGCCGTAGGTCCTACACGAGTCTCGCGAGTGGGACGCCGACTGGCGCCCCAAAGTTGCCCGGTGGAATTCGTCACACCCCGATCCTGCAAAAAACAGGTCGCGCGGTCTGATTGCACGATTTACGGACGCACGAGCCGGGATTCAGCACGCGCCCCGCGAACGAGATCGTCCCCGTCGCCGAATCGCGGATCACGAAGACAAATGGGCGATCGATCGTCACTGCCAGCGACGCCACCGGGGCGGCGGTCGTGCCGATGATGACCGCCGTCGTGGCCGCCGCCTCCGTTCCCTCCTCGTCCACCGCCACGAACGCCTTGTGCAAGACTTCCTGGATGAACAGCCGCTCCGCGCGGGCCGGATGACGTTTTCGGCAGGGACAACGTCAGTATTGCAGCAGAAAGGACGTCGGAACTCTCGATAGGGATATGATCGGAAAGTCCCTTCACCGGCAACCTGCGGCGGCCACCCACGCGCTCGACCACGCCCATTGGAAGTTGAACCCTCCGATCCGCCCGTCGACGTCGAGGATCTCGCCGACGAGGTACAGGCCAGGGCACTTGCGCGAGGCCATGCTGCGCGGGTCAATCTCGCTCAGCGGCACGCCGCCGGCGGTCACCTCGGCCTGGGCATATCCCCTGCCGCCCACGACAGGCAGCGGCCACGCCAGGAGTGCGTGCCCCAGCTTGCGGCGCAGGTCTCTTGTGAGGTGGACCATCGGGAGCTCCGCCTCGATCTCCAGCTTGCGCAGAACGGCCGCCGCCACACGCGCGGGGAGCAGACGGGAAAGCGCGTTACGCAAGAGGGCTTTCGGCTGCGACGAGGCCAGAGCCAGCAGTCTCTGCTCGGCCGCGGCGAAGTCCTCCCCCGGAAGGAAGTTCACGGTAACGCTTACGTCGTCCCCTGCGAGCTGCGAGCGGTGCCAGTGACGCGAGGCGTCGAGCACGGCTGGCCCGCTGACGCCGAAGTGCGTCCACAACAACGCACCGCGAATGCGGATCGCCTTGGCGCCGGCCGCCCGCAGAGTGAGTTCCACATCTTGCGATACGCCTGACAGGGGCACGTGGAAATCACCCGCCAGAACGAGCGGCACCAACGCCGGCGTCGTCGGCACGAGGCTATGGCCGAGACTCTGGGCCAGACCGTATCCGCCGCCGTCACTGCCAGTCTTGGGCAGCGATAGACCTCCAGTGGCGAGCACGACCCGGCGAGCGCAGAGCGCCTTCTCGCCCGTTCGGATGCGAAAGCCCAGCTCGCACGCCTCAACGGCGGTCACGCGGTGTCCTGTGAGGATGCGGACGTCCAAGCGGCGGGCCTCGTTCACGAGTGCGTCCAACACCGTCCGGGCCTGGTTCGTGTCCGGATACAGCTTTCCGTTTTCCTCCTCATGCAGCCCAACGCCGAGTTCATGGAAGAAAGAAACCGTCCGCTCGACCGGAAAAGCGGCCAGGACCTGCTTGATGACGCGCGGACTTCCGCCGCAGTAATCGGCCGCCGTAACAACGCGATTCGTTACGTTGCAGCGTCCCCCGCCCGCCATGAGCAGCTTGGCCCCCAGTCTCGTCGCACCGTCGAGGATGACGATCGTCCGGTCGCGCTGGCTCCGGGCGGCGAAAACGGCGGTCGCCAAGCCAGCGGCCCCGCCTCCGACGATCGCGAGGTCGATCTGCTCTGGAATGGCATTTCCCGGCACGCCGGGATCATATCGACCTCCGGCCGCAACGGCACGCGCTCTGCATCCGGGCAGGCCATCGGGGGACTAGCCGTCCCGCCTCAAGCGTGGCTCACGTCGCTCGGCGTAAGATAGAATGAGCGGACGATGACACGCGACACGCCAGACGAGACGCCGCCCGCCGGACATCCGGGACCACACTGGCGCCGGCCGAGATATTCGGGCACGCACCCCAAGCTGCCTGGCCAGCGCTACAAAGAGCTCGACGCGGCCGCTTATCCTAAGATTCACGATCACGTGCGCGGCCAAGGACGCACCCCCGTGGGGACGCACGTTCCCGTGCTGGTTGCGGAAGTCCTGGCCGCCCTGCGCCCGCAACCCGGGGATGTCGTGGCGGACTGTACGATCGGCTTCGGCGGGCACGCCGTGGAGTTCATCAAACGGATCGGCCCGTCTGGCCGGCCGATCGGACTGGACGTAGATCCCGTCCAGCTTGAGCAGACCGCCCAACGTCTGGGCGTGCCAGCAACACCGGACAACGGCCCGAGCGATACACCGCCAGGCTCCGACCACCGGCAGGTCAACCTCCAGCGCAGCCATTTTGCCGGACTTGGGCAGGTCCTTGGCGGTAGAGGATTCGACGGCTGCGACATCATCTTCTCCGATCTAGGGGTGTCGAGCATGCAGGTCGACGATCCGAATCGCGGCTTCAGCCACAAGTACGATGGGCCGCTCGATATGCGCATGGGTGCGCGCCGGGCCCGCGGCGCCGCGAAACTGCTCGCTTTGCTTTCAGTCGAGGAGCTTTCCGCCGCTTTGTGGGAGCTCGCGGACAAACCGGATCACGAGGGCATCGCGCGCTGCATCGTTCGAGAGCGTGCGATCAAACCCATCACGCGGACGCGGCGACTTGTGGACCTGGTCCTGGCGGCGAAAGGGCCGTCTCGTCGCGCGTTTCGCGCGCGTCCGACCGGCCAAGCTCCGCTGGGCGTTGAAGGCCAAAGCCCGACGGTGCGCGCGGTCCAAGACCGAAGACGCGCCCGGTTCCAAGAGCCGGGTGCCGAGAGGGGGCTGAGAGATTGACGATGAGATCGAAACCAAAACGCAGAACGAGAAGGATGCGGCTCGTGCGCTGCCACAACTGTGGCGTGCCCGAGGGCCAGGAGCACCGCGCTGGCTGCCCCGTTGAGGTCTGTCCTGGCTGCGGCGCCCAGGCGGTCGGCCACCGCTGCCGGCGCGCGGCCGGACTCCTGCGCGTCCCGTTCCTGCACTTCCCGAGCGTCTGCGCTCGCTGCGGCGCGATCGATCCACCCTGGTTCGGCGTGCCGGACGTGGTGTGGACGTACTACGTCGCGCCGTTCGAGCGCGAGGAGATTGTCTGCGAACCCTGCTTCAAGACCATCGTGCGATTGATCGACCGCTACCGGCCGCGGCCCGACTGGTTGCCGACAAAGGCGGAGATCGCCACGTATCGGGCCGTATGGTCGCGCTTCCACCGCAGCTCCCTGCGCGGCCCGCAGCGTCGGCGGCTCGCCGCCGAGCTGGACGCGCTCGAGGCAGCGTATTCCCCGCGGCGCTCCGCCGACAAGACGCACAAGAGCACGGCGCGCCGCCGCACATCAGAACGAGTCTGAGCTACTCTCTAACCCGGATATTTCACCAGTTTGAGCCTGACCGCGCGTAGCGATGGCCTCCGGGCCTTGTAAACTGGGCACTTGTCGAAGGTGGCCTGGTGCAAGGCAAGGAGGCCATTCGTGACAGAGTGTAACCGTCAGGGGCTCCTGTTTTCCAGCCTCGGACGCCAGCAAGTTCAGGCTGATTTCGCCGGGGGCACACTCACCTCCGATGCCGGCGGCCTGCTGCTGCGCGAGGTGGATCGGCGCTGCGGTCTGATCGACGCGCTGGCCGGTGGCCGACCGCAAGCCTGACCTCTCGGGCCGCGGCCCAATCTGTCAACGGTCCCGCGAATCCGCCAGCCGTGGTGAAATATGCGGGCTAGATCCCGCGGGACCATTCTGCTCGGCAGGGCGCCTCGCCGGAGAGTGCCGCATCGATCTCCTGGAGGATGGCCTCGCGATCGCGCGGAAGTCGACCTCCGATCGGGAGGTAGTTGGAGGCATGATTGGATCGGAAGATGGCATCGCTCGGGCTTGCTTCCGCAACGATGATGCGCAGCTCGCGCAGAAGAGCGTCGACACTCGGCAGCCTGAAGTCGCCACGCTCCGCGAGCCCGTAAATGGGCGTGGCGGGGATGAGCATCAACGTCAAGGCGGACAGGTACTCGGGGTCCATGGCGGTCGCCAGGCGGGCGGAGGCGGTCGCGTGCTCAACGCTGCGCGCGGCGCCACCCGCGCCGAGCAGGACGATCACTGATTGTCTCAGCCCGGCGGCCCGGGCCTTGGCCGCGGCCTCGACGTGATCGGCCGACGTGGCGCCTTTGGCGATGCGTTTCAGCGTGACGTCGTCCCCAGACTCCGGGCCGATGTACAGCAGCTTCAGCCCCAGGACACGCAAGCGCTCCAGATCCTGCTGGGACGTCGCCAGGAGATTCAGGGCCGTCGCGTAGCAACTCACGCGGCGCAGTTTCGGAAACGTGGTGCTGAGCGTCTGAAGGATCGGCTCCCACAGGTCGAGATCCATCGCCAGCGCGTCGCCATCCAGGACAAAGACCTTGCGAACCTGATCGCCGAAAGCGCTGCCGGCCATCGCGATATCCTCCAGCGTCTCGGACAGCGGGCGCACCCGGTACTGCTTGTCGCGGTACATGGCGCAGTACGTGCAGTGATTCCACGAGCAGCCGACGGTGGCCTGAAGCAGAAACGAGCCGGCTTCGCTCGGCGGGCGAAAGACAGGTTCGACGTAGCGCATAAGCTGATTCTACGAAGATGAGACCCCTGGGAGAACTACATCGCCGGGCACAAGTGCCTGGGCAATCTCATCGCTGGCTAATACCGCTTGGCATGGCGCCCCACCAGTGTGGGCGGAAAACGGCTCGCGGGGTTGACGGCGGGGTTTCATGCGGAATACGGGTCGGAGATGGCCGGCCGTCGCTGCTGTGGTCCGTTGTCCGCTGATTCTGGGTACCCCCCGCGCCGCGCTCTCGTCGCCCCATTCTGCATCTACCGGATGATCCGCCCGAGCAGTTCGCCCACGCGGTGGGCGCTCACCCCGACCAGCAACATGTTTGCCGCCGACTGGCCCAGGTCGTCGCGATGATGATCCAGACGAGCCAGCAGCTGTCGAGTGAAGGCCTGGTCTCGGCAGCGCGGCACTTGCACGTTCGCTAGCAGTCCCAGGGCCGTGGGCCAGCGTTGGCGCGGGTATCCGCCCCCAGCGTTTTGCGATCGGATGACGCGCGTGGCCCCGCCGAGTCGCGCTGACATGCTGCATTTTCCGCGGCAGCGACGGTTCTCGTGTCGGTCAGCGCAGCCACGTCCCTGCCACAGACCCCTTCTTCTACCTTCCCCGAAGCAACTGGCCAGCGTTCCGACATATTGAGACAGCACTGCTGGGACCGGCCGAGTCGGTGCGCGGTCGGTAACGGGGCCGTGCATCCATCAATGGCACGCTCAGCGCTGCGTGCGCTCCACCCGGCGCTTACGCGTGTGAGGTGCGAGCTTAATTGCCGGTGAACGCCGCCTGGAAGCCGGCGACGTCGGCCAGATCTACATCCAGATCCGCATCGGCGTCATGCACCAGGCACGGATCGCCTGGGGAGTAGACCACGCCCGGTCCGTGCAGACAGTCGCCGAAGCTCGGCAGGTCGTTCAGGTCCACATCACCGTCGCGGTCCGCATCAAAGGGACCGTGGAAGAAGAACCCCACGATCCGGTCCATGACCGCAGCACGTCCGGCGGCAGTCGTGATGGTTTCGAACGGGAATCCGAAGTTGACCAACCGATAGGCCCCGTCGAACACGACCCCCGCCGTTCCCCCGGTGCCGCCGACGTAGGACAGAGCCGACGTCGCCCCGCCGAGCGGACTGATCACGTCGGGGTAGTCCGTGTCATAGAACAGCGTTCCGTTGTCGAAGGCGAACGACGCCAGGCCCGCGAAGATCGACCCGCCGACGGCCGACACGGTATACGTGCCGGCATCGTCGGCCACATAGTCGGCCTTCAGCACGTTGTTGTAGAAACTGCGGTCCGAAGTGCTCCCTTGGGCGTCCAAGTCCCAGCCGATCTCGGCGCCGCTGACGAACAGCTTGCCGCCGCCGTTCAGGTAACTCGTGGCCAGCGCCTGCTCGGTGTTGCTGAAGGTTTCATTCTGCGTGGACTCCTCGCCCAGGATCCACGTCACGGCCCGGTAGTTGGCCAGCGGCACGGTCGTCGCGATCACCGCCTCGTTCGCGCACGAATCGAAGGTGGCGCCGGCCGCGGCGAGGGCCTCCGCCTGCTGAATAACGTAATCGGAGCTGTTCACGTGCCGAATCAGGGGCCGGCGCTGCGTGCCCACCCCGGCGAGCGTCTGGTACGGGTCCTGGGTCCGGCCCACCCGGTCGAACCCGTTCACGACCAGGAACGTGGCCCGCTCACCCGCACGCCTCCGCACCGCCAGCACTTCCGACGGCCGTGACTCGCCGCCCGCATTGTAGGCGGCTACCCGCAGGTACGTCGTGGTATCCACCGGCACGTCGCTCAACGTCGTGGTGAGTACGTTGCCCACACCCAAACCGCCATCGAACCCGTAACCGTCCAGCGAACGGTACACGCGGTAGCCGGCGGCCGGATCGCCGTAGGCCTCGCCGCTCAGCGGCGCGATCCATGACACCGTCACCCCGCCCAAGCCGTCCTGGACCGCCTGCACCTGCTGCGGCGCCGTCGGCGGGAACGCGAGCGGCAACGTGCTGCCCGAGAGCCCGTGCAGAAACTTGATTGGTCCCTGCATCGACGAACGCGCCACCGCATCGCGGACCTTCGGATCCAGCATCAGGGCGGCATCCTGCGTGTTGTCGTGGAACGCCACCTCGATGATCGTGGCGTCGAATTCGTTGCCGTTGTTCGTCGTGCTGATGGCGCCGTACGAGCCGGTCAGCGTGTTCGAGGCCAGCACCGCCCATGGATAGTCGAATCCGCTGGAGAGCGCCACCATGTCGTTTTCGATTTCCTCGGCGACCGTTTGCGCCAGCGCCGCTTGGTTCGTTGTCGGGCTGCCCGTGATCAACCCCAGTGTGCCGCGGGACGATCCGCTCGAGGCATTCGTGTGAAATTCAAGATACACCCGGCGCCAGCGATCGTTGTTGAAGCCGGTCTCGTTCATCTCCCGGCCCCAGCGTGCGCCCGTTCCCACGTTGTCGTCCGAATCCAGTGTGCAGCAGTCGTAGATCGACGTGGACATCCCGACGGCGTGATTGTGCGTCTCGCTCTCGGCCCAGTAACGCTGGCACTCTTCATCGCGCGGGTAGCCGCTCACCGTCCCCGGGCCGGCCCCGACCACGTCGCCGATCCCGTTGCCAAAGCGAATGGCATCGGCGATGACGACGCCGCCGGCGCTCGACTCGTTGCTGATCTGCACGTACCCGCCCGTCCCGGCCGCGAAGTGATAGTTCCCCAGCCACACCCAACCCTTGCCGACCAAGCGATGGTCGACGATCACTTCGGTGGTGCCGCCGCTGTGCACGATGCGGTACTTTTGCGTCGTCCGGTTCGTGCCGCTCAGCACCCACGTGTAGACCGGATAGAAGTCGGCGCTCGGGATGTTCGGCGTGTACCGCGCCGTCGCGCTTTCGGTGGCCGCCGCCGTGGCAACGCGGTAGCCGACGCCGCTTACCGTGCGGTTGTTCTCGTAGTACGGCGTCCCCGCGCTGTTGGTCCACGCCCCCGTGTAGGTCACCTCGGGGTCGTCCTGGTCGAGCACGATCTCGGTGTTCTGGTAGCCCACCGGGCGGAACGGCACCACGGTCGCTCCCGCGTTATACAGATACTCCACGAAGTAATTGAGCTGATCCAGGTTGCCGTAGTCCTCGATCATCGCGTTCAGTAGCGGCCGCTGCAGTGCCCACGCCGACGAGCCGGCCGTCCAGCCGTGACCGCCCGTCGCAAACACGGTCACCCCGGTCAAGGCTCCGATGGGCTGCTGACCCACCGCCGGCGTACGCGGCCCAGCCGCAGCCGTCCGACCGTCCCGCAGACCCTGCGTCCCAGCGGGCGCCTGCGGCGCAGGCGGCTCCGGCATCACGGCCTCATGCGGCACGAACTCATCCAAGGGCCGATAAGAGGTCTCCGGCGCCACGCGCACCAGCACGCGCACGCCTCCGGCTTCCGGTACGTCCCGCCACGGCGTGCCCAACGCCTCTCCGATCGACTCCATTTGCGTCGGCGTGATCGCCCACGGGCTCTGGCGCGCGGGAATCGTCAGTTCCACGACGAGCACATTGCCGTCCCAGCGCGTGCCGTCGACCGTCGTTCCCGCCGGGAGCAGCGGATCGCCCGATTCAGTCAGCGTCTGAGCCGCGGTCGCCACACTTTCCCGCACGATAGTCGTGGCATCGGACGCGGCCGTCGGCGCGGCTAGGCCGTGACTGGTCAACAAACCGACGATGACACCTACGAGGACGTTCCAGCGACTTCGGCGTGTGTGGTTCATGCTTCTTTCCTATCATCTGCAGCGCAAATGAAACCCGCGGCAACCCTGGACAAGTCGATGTCGGATTCGGCGTGGCCCCCACCCGGGTTGAACGCGCGGGCGTCCCCTTCCTTTTGGACTTTAACGAGCCCCTGGTTGATCTTCACCGGGATTTCGCGTTTACCAGACCTCAAGTCGGTATTTTACTCCGGCGCATCAGCTCATGGAAGCAAAAAACCGCCCAGCTTGACCGTGCTCCTGTCCACCGAGCTGCTCTCTCGGAACGTCCAACCGCCCACTCGGCGGCTTCCCCCAGCTCACCCACGGTTTTGCAGCGTTTCCGCGTAGCATCAGGCTCTGGCGGGACGAATCGCCAGCCTCTCGCCTGGTCGCCACGTCAGTTCCGCTGCACCAGCGGAGGCTGTCCATACCGAAAAGGTCATCCGCCCCTTGTGGAGCGGCCGATGCTGGGCGGGGTGCTTCGGCGCGGCCCGAGCGCACCGCATCGATGCCCGTCGTGCAGGACTCCGGAGCAGCAATTTCTGCAGCGCCGGCGCGGAGTTTCCGCGTGCCGCTGATCCGCGGATTGACAATGTCACCGCGTCAGGCCGCCCGCGTGTACCGGCGGTGCAGCCCGCCGATTTGGGGGATCGCAATCACCTTGCCCCGTGGCGGCGGCTCGAAAGACATGCCGCGGCGTTCCTGCGGGCTTGGTTGCACAGGCGCTGTTGACGCCGTAGCCTTGTGCGGTCGCGGTCACCTTCTGGGAGATCAAACATGGCTAGGACCGCCAAGTTCAAGTGCTCGGCGTGCGACCGCACGTTCGCGATGGCGGCTCACCTGGGTCGCCACATGTCCACCGTACATGCCCCGAAGGGTAAGCGAGCGGCCCCGGCGGCCAAAGCCAAGCGCGTGAAGCGTCCCTTCAAGACGCCGAGACTTGGCGGAGCAGCGGGGCTTGCAGCCGCAGTGGGCGATATTCAGCGTTATCGCAACGAGCTGGCCGTCCAGCGTGCGGCCCTCGATTCGCAAGTGCCCGCCCTCGATCAGGCAATCACGGCCCTGGGCGGCTCCGTGGCCAGCGTCAAGGTCCACCGCGGCGGCCGTGGGCGCCTGGCCTTTCGGGCGGGAACACTCCCAGCGTGCATCCGGCAGGTGCTACACGCCCACCGCGGGCCGATGGCAATCAAGGACATCGCCGCGGCCGTCCGCAGGGCCGGCTTCAAATCCCGGGACAAGAACTTGTCGCACAGCGTCGGCAAGTGCCTGGCGGCGATGCCGGGCGTGCAGAAGGTCGGACGCGGGGTATACCGGGCGAGGTGAGGGGCTGGGCCGGCCGGGCGGCCGCCGGGCGCCGAGGCCAATGGCCGCGCGGGGGTGAAAACGTCACACGCAACGCCGTCGCTTCCCACGGCGGGCTCTGCGGCGCCGGACATGCCCTTTTGGCCTCGCGCTGACGTACAGGTGACCGACCGCGCGGACAAGTGGCATGCACAAGCATCCCGGCAGGCGCAGAACGTTCGTTGACACTCCCTTAATGTGGCTTGCACGGTCGCTTAACATGCGCGCGGCCCTATGCATGGCAACGGATTGCGCGCCACGATCATCTCGTGGCGCGGTCCATGCCCAAGTGGTTGGGCCGGTACGCACTGCGTTAGGAGTTGCGGCAGCGAGCAAAACGCTGGCACCAGGCGAGGCGATACTCGTCGGAGAGAACGAGGCCGATCTGGCGAGTACGCTGGCGTTTCATCGGAAGCGCGGCGGATACGATTGCCGGGTCGTGGGCGATGGGCAGGCGGCGATGGCGGAAGCCCAGGGGCAGCGACCCGACCTGATCGTGCTCGACCGCATGTTGCCACGGATGACGACTGCAACCTGTCCGGAATGAGAATCAGCGCCACCATCTTTCGCTTTCGCTGGCGGATTGTCGCCCTGTGGCTGGGCGCCATGGCCGCTTTGCTCCTGTTCGTTCCCCAGGCGGACCCCACCGCCAGCTTGACGCGCGATCTGCTGCCGGCCGATTCGCCCTTTTACCGGGCGCTGGATGAATACGCTGAACGGTTCGGCGACAAGAGCGGCAAGAGCGAGATCGTGGTCGTCTTGGAAAGGTCAGATGCCCTTTTGGCGCCTCGTGACTTGTCGGACGCGGAGGAAATTGGCCGGCGGCTGATCGAGCCGACCGCCGAAGAAGATGCGAGCCTGGTGCGTGACACCACCATCCGCACGCCGAAGTCCCTGGAAGCGATGGGGAGCAGGAACCCGCTCATCAGCACTGACCGCAAGGCCGCCATGGTCTGCCTTTTCCTTCCGTACAAGGATACCTCGAGTGACGCCGTCCACATGGTCGATCGTGTCCACGCCGTGGTCGACGCCTACCCGTTCGCCGCCGGATTGCGAACCGCCATCACCGGCTCGGCCGGATTCTGCCGCGACTACCTCCTGGCACACGAGCGCAGCCACGACAAGACCCTTACGGTCACGGTGGTGGCCATTATCGTCGTGCTGCTTCTGGTCTACCGCGCGCCGCTGGCGGCCGCGATTCCGCTGGTGGCGATCGGCATCCTGACGGCGATCACGACCAAACTCACCGTCCTGGGCCAGGGGCTGGGCCTCAGCACGGGGACCGCTGAGCGGCTCTTCATGCTGTTGCTGTTGTTCGGGGCGGGCGTGGACTACTCGCTCCTGTTCATCAGCCGGTACAAGGAGTATCTCGGGGCAGGCTGGCCGACGAAGAAGGCCTTCATCCTCGCGCTGGATACCAGCGTGGGGGCTATCGCAGCGTCCGCTGCGACAACGGCCGCCGGCCTGGCGACCCTCTGCCTGGCACGGTTTGGGGTCTTCCGCGACGTGGGCCCAGCCATCGTGCTGGCGCTACTGGCGGCAGGGTTCGCCTCGGTCAGCCTTGTGCCGGCGCTGGCGGCGATCGTCGGCCCCAAGCTGTTCTGGCCCAGACGCGAAGGCCGCGACCAGCAGGCCTCTAACGGGTCGCGCGAGGACAAGCTCTGGAAATCGTTGGCCGCCTATGTCACCCGTCGGCCGGCGTTGGTGCTGTTGCTGACCGCGGCGATCCTGGCGTGGCCGGCGTGGCAGGGGGCAACGCTTTCGTGGAGTTACGATGCCCATTCCAGCCTGCCCGCCCGCTACAGCGCCAGCCGCGGAATGGATATCGTTCGGCGACATTGGAGCGTCGGCGAGATCTCGCAGGCCAGGGTTCTCGTCGTGAGCCCCTGCTCGCAACCGGTGGAGGAGTGGATTTCAACCGCAGGCCAGATCGTCGCCAGTTTACGCGGGACGGCCGGGTTGTCCGATCTCCGCGGGCTGACGACCCCGCTTGGCCTTCATGAAAGCGGCCTGGCCAGCGTCGCCGCGCTTCTGCTGGGCGCAGACCAAGTCCAGGCGGAGTTCATCTCGCCCGACCGCAGGGCCATGTGGTTCTCGGCGACCTTGGAGAACGCCCCGCAGAGCCCGGAGGCCATGGCCTGCCTCGATCAGATTCGCTCGGTAACGGAACAGGCGCTGGCCAAGGCCGCGTTCCCGGCGCAACTCCATTTCTCCGGCGCAACAGCAGAGACGATGGACCTTCGCGACGTGACGCAAAGTGACTTCCGCCGGGTGAGCATCCTGTCCTTGGCCGTCATCCTGGTGATCGTCGCGGCGTTGCTGCGCGACGTCCCGCTCTCCGTGTTCATGGTCGCCGCGACCGTCGTCGGGTATCTGGCCACGCTGGGCGTGACGTCCTGGGTCTTTGGCCTGCTCGGCAGCTCGGGACTGGATTGGGAGGTGGAGGTCTTTCTGTTCATCGTGCTGGTGGCCGTGGGGCAGGATTACAACCTCTTCTTTGCCGTCCGGCTAGCGCAGGAATCCCGCAGCCTGGACGTCGCCGCGGCGACGAACCGTGCTCTTGTTCACACCGGCCGCGTGATCTCCTCCTGCGGCGTGATCATGGCTGCGACCTTGGGAAGCATGGTCGTGGGGGAGATCAAAATGCTCCAGCAACTGGGTTTCGCGCTGGGGCTGGGGATGCTGATCGATACGTTCGTCGTTCGTCCGCTGCTGCTTCCAACCTTCATCGTTGTCGCCCGGCGGACCATCTCGAAGGCGGCCCGGTTCCTCCATCCGCCGGTCGAGTGACCGTCCTTCAACCGTGCGCCCTTGCCCGAGGTGAAGCGTCGAGGATAATCCGCCTGGACGGTCATGGTGTCCGTCCGCGGCCGACGAGGACCGCATGTCAGCGAGCATAGAAGGCCTGGGTTTGGCTCGTTTGAGCTATCGGCGTCTGCTGAGCAGCAGCTTGGCGGAGCTGGGCCGGTTATCGCTCCGCCGGTTGTCGCACCTGCTCTTGCGCGGCCGTGCGACGGGGTTCGACATCACTGCGTCCCGCGACAGCAGATCCGCCGTTGCGGGATTGCTGGATCGGTTCTCAACGCTCTCCGGCCAGGTGCATGCCCTGTCCGACGATCCGTGGCAACTCCTCTGGGGGGCCGATCGACGGGCCTTCCTGCCCCTGCAAGAGCGATCGTCAACGGTGATCGCCTGGCGCGACCCGGTCGGGCCGCCGGAAGACGCCATCGACGTCATCCGCGATTTTCAAGCCTACGCGGCCGCACGCGGCAAGCACGCGGTGCTGCTGGGCATGGGCCGCGCGACCGTCGAGGCGCTGCCCAAGGACAGCTTCCAGTCCATCTGGCTGGGCACCGAACCCTTCTATGATCTTCGGACCTGGCACACCCGCGGAAGAACCGGCGAGGAGATCCGGCAGGCCTGCAATCACGCGCGCAAGCACGGCGGGATCGCGAGGGAAGTCCATCCGCTCCAGGATGCCGACATTCGCAAGGGCATTGAAGACGTGACCGAGGCCTGGATGAGGGCACGCCCCGAGCGCCGGAGCCGGTCCTTCCTGCGAACAGCGCCACTGGAGAACGCGCAAGATCGGCGATACTTCGTCGTCGAGGGAGATGCGCGCATCGAGAGCCTCCTGGTCTGCTCGCCCGTCAGCGTGCGGGGGCAGTACTTGCAGGATCTCGTCCGCCGGCCCGATGCTCTGCGGGGCAGCCATGAGCTGAACATAGTGACTGCCATGGCCGTCTTTCAGAGGGAGGGCCTCGAGTTCGTCACGGGTGGAATCGTCCCGTTCTACGACCCCAACAAGCCCAGATGCGCGCAACGCCCCCAGGATGGAGGCATTCTGGGGCATGTGATAGGCCGGTTCGATCACTTTTTCCGCTTCTCCGGATTGCAGCAGTTCCGCGCCAAGTTCGTTCCAAGCCGCGTGGTCGACATTTACGCCCTGCTTTGGCCCGGCGTCTTGACGCCCGGCCTCGTGCGAGACCTCTGTGCGGTTCTTTGGCGGCCTTAGAATCGCTTTGCAGCCAGGACCCGCGCGTTGGCGGCACAGTCAGGGTGCCGATCCGGCCTGTTGCGGCAACCGGACTCGCTTTTTGACCCGGACCATAAGCCCCGGCCGGTTCTTTGCGTCGTTCCCGGTGCTTCGGAATCCGGGATTCGCCGGGCTCGGTGTGCTGTGCGTACTGGCAGGCTGCTGCGCCGCGCAGCCGCGCCCGGCGAACGTCTGCCGCTGTGAGGTCGTCAACACGTTTCCGCACGACACGAACGCCTTCACGCAAGGTTTCGCGTGTTGTGACGGAGAGCTGTACGAAGGCACGGGGCTCAACGGACACTCTTCCATCCGCCGGGTCGAATTGGCAACCGGAAAGGTACTGCAACAACACGACCTGCCCCGGAGCTACTTCGGCGAGGGCATCACGCTCTGGGGGGATGAGCTCATTCAGCTCACCTGGACATCCAGGACCGGCTTCATTTACGACCGGCGCTCATTCCGACTGCGGTCGCGTTTCTCCTATCCCACGGAAGGGTGGGGTGTGACGCATGATGACACCCGCCTCATCATGAGCGACGGCTCGGCCACACTCTACTTCCGCGAGTCGGACGCATTTGCGGAAACCGGACGTATTCTGGTCACGGATGGCGGCGCGCCCGTAACCAACTTGAACGAGCTGGAGTTCATCCGCGGGGAGATCTGGGCCAATGTCTGGCGCCAGTACCGCATCGCGCGCATCTCGCCCGCCTCCGGCCAGGTCCTCTCCTGGATCGACATTTCCGGCCTGTTGTCCCCGCTCGACCGAGTGCTGGCGGGCTCGCCCAACGGCATTGCGTACGACGCCACCAGCGACCGCATCTTCGTCACCGGCAAGCGCTGGCCCAAGGTGTTCGAAATACGAGTGCTGCCATGAGCAGCAGGGTATGAACTGGAGCCATCGCAAGGGCATTCCCCAACCGAAGCACACCACAGGAGACGTGGGCATCAGTCGATCCATATTGGTTATCGCGTCCTTGTATTTCGCGCTTGGTGGGCCAGGGTCCGGCGCGGCCAGCGCTCAATCGGCCAGTGACAAACCGACCTCCCGGCCCGCGTTGGTTGGCGGAGAAGAGGTGGCACACTGGTCCGGGATGCCCATCTGGGGCGCCAAGGAGGCCCGCGAGCACGGTTTCGAGTTGCCGCCGCCGCTGGGCGTCTCCGCCAACATCTTCTCGGAGAGTGCGAACTTCCGCGTACCGAAGCTGACCATTGGGGGGCACGGTGGCGGGCTATTGGATATCGACAACCTCGTGCGAGTCACCCACGTCAAAGTAGAAGAGACGGCATGGACCTCTCGCCTCGACTCCTGGGTCCTCCCGTTTTTGGACCTGTACGCGATAGGCGGCTACGTGAACGGGCGGGGCGACGTTGACTTGCGGCCCGGGATGTTCCCGATCTTGCGCTCACACGGCCCCAAATACGACCTCAAACTGGAGTACCAAGGGCCGACGGTGGGGCTCGGGGGAACCCTGGCCGCTGGCTTTAGGCCAGTCAAGGAGCGGCCCACAATCGTCTTCGGCCTGGCGGACCTGAACTTCACCAGGACCTTCCTCGACTTCAAACATGTGGTCACTTCCTTGCCGGGGGTCGATGTGATGGTGTTCAGCACGCGGCTGGGCGTGAGGGAGCGCATCCTGACGAATCCAGCATTGGGCGACCTGCACGTTTCCCTCTGGGGCGGGTGCATGTATCAGGGGGTCCAGGAGATCATGGCCGGTAGCGTCCAGAATGTCGGCCTCAACTTTCGTGCGAATGTGGAAGCCGTCAACCCGTGGAACACACTCATTGGCGGCCGTTTGGAGATCGGCAAGCACGCTGTTTTGACGATCGAGGCCGGCCTTGGGGACCGCAAGTCCCTGATGCTCGAGGCCGCGTTTCGCTTCTGAGGCCCGCTCCAAGTCCTGACGCGGTTTCTCGGCGATGCGGATGCGCCGCCGCAGGGCCAGAAGCGCCGCCACGCTGGCGAGCGCGGCGAACCCGTGCTCGAGCGCGTACTCCGGTCCCCGGCGCGCCAACTCGTGCAGCAGCCGTCCCGCCCGCTGCATTATCGCCGGCCGGTTGTCGTGTGATTGGTCCACCGTGCATGCGTCGATCGTCACGTGGTCGACCGCGGTGCGAAGCTCGTCTAGGCTTAACTTCTGCGGCTCGACGTACGGCGCATAGTACCAGGGCACGGAGCGTGGTTCGTGGACTCCAGGTTCGCGTCTCGGCATCACGATTTCCTTCGCAAATGCCCGGACACCATTTTATCTGGCCAGGTCGCTTTCCATCCGCGAATCTGTGCCCCAGTGTCCGGCCAGCGCCGTACCGCAGGCGGCGCCGGGAGAAGTTGGCCCCACATTCGACGCTCACAGAGTGTTGCGTGGGATGCGGCGCGCGCCGGGGCGACAGCGCAAGAAAAGTTCTCGCTTCGCGCCGGTGTTCCCCGTGCCCGCCGTCGCGACATCCTCGCTTCTTCACTTCGTAGTCCGCGTCGATGACGTCGTCGTCTTTTTTGGGTTTCGGCGCCGGGCACACCGGTGGGGGTGGGGCCGGGTTGGGGGCCGCCGGGGGCACCAGACGCGGCGGCGGCGGATTTGTAGACGGCTTCGCCGACCTTGTAGGACGCCGTCGTCAGGTCCTTGATGACGCGTTCGATGACGGCGGCGGCGTCGCTCTTGGTCACGTCCTTGAGGCGGTTGACGGCCTGCTCGATCTCGGTGCGGACGGCGGCGTCGACCTTTCCGCCATGCTCTTCGAGCATCTTGCCGGTGGAGTCGACGAGCTGGTCGGCCTGGTTGCGGAGGTCGATGAGCTTCTTCTTGGCCTCATCGTCGGCGGCGTGTTTGCTTCGTCGCGAAAGGTGAGGTGTAGAACGCAGACTGCTCGTGTCGAGAGATCTCCAATTGACTCAACGCCGTCGAACTCTCGGACTCACATCATTGCGTTCGTGATTGTAACGTATTATTATACAAATACTTACTAACCGCAGGCGGTTTGCGCTCTTCCTGTCGATTCAAGGAAGTGCGCAGTCCGATTGCACGGTACCGAACACCAAGGTTGAGGTGCGTCGAGTCGAGTCCGTCACGCCCACCTGAACAAGCATCTCGTTTATCGAATCACCTCCCCTGACTCGCCAGTGCGCAGACGCCCGCGCGGGATTGGCACTACGTTGACGCTCCGGAGTTCACCAAGCTCCTTGAGACGACGGCGAATCCCAACTGGCCCCTGATGCTGGCGCTGGCCCGCTGGGCGGGGCTGCGGCGTGGCGAAGCCCTGAACCTGGAATGGCACAACATCGACTGGGAGCACCATCGTCTGCGCGTAATCAGCCGCGAGGACTGGGACGTCAAGGATAAGGAGGTGCGGGTCGTGCCGATCTGTCCCGAGCTGAACGACCTATTACTGAGCGCGTTAGATGGGGCGGCCGAGCGCCAGACGCGTGTGATCGCGCCCGACAGCGTCGTGATCAAGAACGTCTCCCGGGATTTCGATGCCTTGTGCCGGCGGGCCGGCGTGGCGCGCTACGCCAAGCCAGTGCACGCGCTACGGAAGAGCTGTATCACGGACTGGGCCGGCTGTCAGCCCGCGCACGTCGTCCGGGAGTGGGCCGGGCACAGCGACATGGACACGACCGACCGGTACTACCTGAAGGTCTCGGAAGCGGAGTACGAGAAGGCGGCGGCGCAATCGGCGTCCGGTTTGGCAGAAAAACTGGCAAAAAACGGCCAGAATGAGCCTGTGCGTCCCGATAACGAGAACCGCCGTCAGTGCGAAACTGACGGCGGTTAAGTCACTTATCAAAACAGCGGGCGATGGGATTCGAACCCACGACGTCCAGCTTGGGAAGCTGGCATTCTACCACTGAATTACGCCCGCAGCCTTATTTCCTGCAATTATCGAGAGTTACGCTCCGGCGTCAAGTCCTTCTCGATCCCGTTGGATACGCATTCAATCCCTTTGGATGCCGTTACTTACCTGCGAACCGAGAGAAGACCGAGAGCGGAATTGAACACGCGGACCCGTGGTAGACCGGCCGTCTACCACTGAAGCGGATAGCGGATCGCGCTCTCGTGCTTGCGATCACACGTGCGGACCAGTCCCCATGTTGGTGGGCTACGCCGTCTTGGGCAGATTGAGGCCGAAGTCGATCTTGCACGCTTCAGCGACCAGCCGGGCGTCGTCGTTCTGGGCGTAGTAGATGGACAGGATCAGCTCGAAGTTGCTGTGTCCGAACATCTTGATCATCAGCTTCCAGGCGAGCCCTTGCTCGGCGACCGTGCTCGCCCAGTGTCTCCGCAGCGAGTGCAGCACGTAGCGCTTCTGGAAGCCAAGTTCCTCGTAGATGTCGCGCAGCCGGGCGGTCGGCGTGTTCACGCCCACCTGCGTGCCGCGTTTGCTATCGAACACCCAAAGCCCGCTGCGGCTCTTCTGGCGGAGACGCTGCAAGATTAGCATCAGCTCCGGCCCGATTGCGATCCGGCGGACGGAGAACTTGGTCTTCGTCCGCCAGAACGACCGACCCTTTCGCCCAGGACGGATGAGGATGACCTTGTTGGTGAAATCGACATCGTTCCGGGTCAGATGACGGGCCTCGCCCAGCCGCATGCCCGCCAGGCAGATCGCCGCGTAGAAGTCGCGAAAGTCGTTCTTGTTGATGCCACTACAGACCGGCCGTCCGATTTCGCTGCCGCTGAAGGCCTGGACGCCGGTGGGCACGCGCGTAGGAGCCGCGTGGGCGAGTATCTGCCGCACGTCCTCCGGCGTGCGGCACGGCCAGCGGCGACCTTCTGGGCGTATTCGCGACTCTCTTCGGCCTGCTCACGAGGATAGCCTCTACGATCGGCGGTGGCTCGGGTGGCGCGCCCGAATGCATGCGAACACCGTCAGAGTCACCATGGTAAAGCCCATCCCGGGACAACCGCCGGCCCCGCAGCCGGCCGGCTGAATTTGTTCGGCCTGATTCTCGGAGCATGCGTCGCCGATGCCGTCGCCATTGCTGTCGGCCTGGTCCGGATTCGGGACCGTCGGGCAGTTGTCCTCGCAGTCGTAGACGCCGTCACCATCGGTATCGTTATCCGCGACGCCGCACCCGCAGGCCCCCGGTGCGGTTTTGTTAGGATCAGTGGGACAGCCGTCGTTACAGTCGGGGGTGCCATCGCCGTCCGTATCCGTGTCCGGAATCCCGCAGCCACAGGCACCCGGCGCGGTTTTCAGGGGATCTTCGGGGCATCCATCCTGGCAATCCAACGTCCCATCGCCGTCGGAGTCCACGTCCGGGATCCCGCAACCGCACGTGCCCGGCTCTGTCTTGTCGGGATCATCGGGGCAGCCGTCCTTGCAGTCGGGGACGCCATCGCCATCCGTATCCGTGTCCGGGGTGCCACAGCCACACGCACCCGGAGCGATCTTCGTCGGATCGCTCGGGCACGCATCGATACAGTCCGGCGTACCATCGCCATCGGAGTCGGTCTCTGAAGCCCCACAACCGCAAATGCCGGGTTCGGTCTTTTTCGGATCGTTCGGACACCCATCCAGAGAATCCGGTGTGCCGTCGCCATCTGAGTCCACGGCCACCACCGCCATCGCCGCGCTGGCGACGTTGGAGAGGTCGGACACGTTATTCGCGTCATCGGTCGCGCGCAGGGCGAAGAACAGGGTTTGAGCGGGCACGTTCGCGGCGACATACTGCTGCCCGGTACCCGCCGCGGCCGGGGTCGGCGGGCTGGGCAAGCGTGTCGCGCCGTCCCAGTTGTTGGCATTCAACGGAGCGACCGAGTAGCGAATATCGTAGGCGGTCGCTTGGCCGTTGAAGCCATCATCACCGGGAGCCATCCAGGTAAGCATCACGTCCGACTGACCGGTCCGAGCGGCGCTTAGCGTGTCCACGTCGCCCGGAGGCATTTTATCAACTCCGGCCTTGTACCCGCTCACCGTCACCGACGGCGCGATGGCTTCTCGCTGGAAGTTCTCAGAGACGCGGCCCTTGTCCGGCGGCAGCACCCCATCGTTGTCCGCCTCAGGCTCGGCCCCGCTTCCCACGGGACCCTCCGCGGCGGTACCGGCATTGTTGTTTACCCGCACGGTAATCGTGTACACCCCGTTGCCCGTGTACGCAGAGAACAAGCCCTCATACTGTCCGTCGTATGGGACGCGATCGCCATTGAGCCCCAGGTCGTTCAAAGGGATCGTGGTCTTAACGCCATTGGGATCCACAATGTCCGCCTCCCCAGTCGCCATGATAATGGGCTCAAGTCGCGTGATCTTGGCGATGATTCGAACCGGCTCGGGGTACTTAACGCCGGTAACCGCCGTGGCCGCCGCGAGCCGTATGCCGGCTTCGGCCCCGGCGATCAGCACGGCGTTGATGGAACTCGTGCCGCGGTTGATGTTCTCAACCTGCCACTGCCCCGCCATCGGCTCCTTGATCTTGAGCAGGAGGTACGTGGCACTCCGAACAAACTCCGCAAGCGTGGGGTTGGCCTGCGCGTATGCCTGGTCCATGCGCGTGCCATCTGGCGCCACAGCAACGAGGTCCAGTGCTGCCGTGCTGCTCGCCGTCAGCGTGAACGAAACGCTTGCCAGACTGCTGTCCAAGACGTAATTGGTGACCTGGGTGGTGGCGGCTGGCAGGCTCTGTGCGCTCGAGCCAATCGTCTGCGCGCTCTGCTGGCTTTGCCCGCGGATGGCCTGGTAGATGGTCACCAGGTCCTGCTGTGACGGACTAAAGTAGTAGGCGCCGCCGGGGGTCTCCGCAGCCAGCCCCTGCAAGTAGCTGGAATCGACATCGCGCCCAAGGCCGATCGTGTACAGCGTGATCTTGTCGGCCATGATGCTGGGCATGACGGCGCTCGGATCCGGCGAGGTGTTCTGCAGGCCATCCGTGAGCAGAACAATCGCCCGGGGTTTGGTGGCGTCGCCGTGGCTGTGCAACTCGTTGTAGGCCACCTGCAGGCCCGCGCCGATGCTCGTGGAGTCGGTCGGGT
The DNA here is from genome assembly GCA_003162245.1 of Phycisphaerales bacterium. Taxonomy (GTDB): domain Bacteria; phylum Planctomycetota; class Phycisphaerae; order UBA1845; family Fen-1342; genus Fen-1342. The sequence continues at coordinate 5,632 of PMMM01000160.1, read as the reverse complement.
AGAGCCCGGAAATAGCCGACTTCAGTTGCGTCTTGCTGGCCGCGACGCTGATGTCCAGCAGCCCGGACAACAGGGACGCCGTGGTGGAGTACGCCGCCACGCCGATCCGGCCTACGTCGGCCAAGTCCACAAACTGCGATGCGGCCGACTTGGCGGCTTCCATCTTTGACGAGCGGTCTTTCTCACTGCCCCCGGCCTTGGCATTCGCCTGCATTTCCAGGACGGGATCGATGCACTGCTCGTAGCTCAACCGCCGCGGAATCGTATCCGCGGACAGGAACTTCAGCGTGTCGCCCATGGAGCCGGAGCGGTCAAGGAGCAACATGATCTCCGGCGCGCGGGTACCTCCTTGGTGAAATGTAACCGTCGGCGCGGCGTAGGCAATCGTCGTGGTGCCGGCCGCCCCGGGGCGCCCAAGCCCCTGCTTGCCGATCATCTCGTCCCAGCAGGAGTGGCCATGCCTGCGGTCTTGCTCGGTATTGGCAAACGCGGTATGCGCGTTGGACGGGTCATTGGGGTCGGCGCCGCAAAAACGTCGAATGGGGTCATCCCACTGATACCACATGATGCTGGCATGGTTATCTGCCGGGTTGTTGAGAGTCTCGCCCGGCCAATGGTTGTGCACATCGTTCGGATCGTACGGATTGGGGCTGACCCACATCCATTCCTCCGTCCAGCTCACTCCGCCACGCGCTGTGCACCGTACCCACTCCCCACCCCACTTGAAGTACCATCTCCAGGGGGCCCACGTCGCGGTAGCGCTGGGCGAAGAGGCCAGTTCGCGACGGCAGTACTCATCGCCCAGGTCGTACAACGCGTGTCCGAGCTCGTGGACAATCACACGGCCGCCAGGAAGCTGTGGACGGTACAGGTATACCCTCGTGCCGCTGGTATAGGAGGTGCTCAGCGCCGACGTCCCGATGATTCGGAAATCCCAGGCACTCGCATCGATCCCCGCCAACGACTGGTAGCTGCTCTGCGGGGTCCATTTCTCGGGCACGATCACGCGGACATTTCCGAAACGCTGCTGCTTCTCGGTGGCATTCCAGAAATACTCCGAGCCCGCCGTGAACGAATCGCGGACCTCATTTAGCAGCGCCGCATCCTCCGGGGTGTTAGGATCGATCTCGACCAGGACGTCGCCCACGCCGCTGCTGAACGTGATCGCGCCCGAAGCCGCCGGAATCCACGACCCCAGAGTCCCCAAGCAGACGACACCACACACCATGGCCACTCGCGTGCGATTGATCACAAGACACCTCTCTCATCCCCCAAGAGTCCCTCACTGTCACGGCTCCCTGATGTACAGGTGAGCCCGCGCCGGCACACTCGCGTTACCGGCCTCGTCAAACGCCACCACCGAAATAAACGCCGGGAGCTGAAGCTTGGCTGTATCTACCTCGGCATGCACCCACTGTCCTGCCGCAACACCCCCCTTTACCCGAGCGACCAGGCGTGCTGCCGACCAGTCCTCCGCCGTACGAATCGAACTGCCGGCGACGCGGATTTCATACGCCGCGGCCGCCCCCGCGTACGCGTTGTCGCCGCTGGCCAACCACTCCAGCCGTACTCGGCCGGCGGCGGACGGCGCCTGCTGCAACACGGTGATCGGCCCCGGGGGTACCCGATCGCGCGGCGACCATCCCACCAGGCGGGAATCGCACAGTGCTTCGCGCCGGAACGGGGCCAGCTCACTGGCCGGCTGCCCCCCATAATCCGCAAATGGGGGTGCCACAGGCTGCGTGGGCGCTGGTGGTGCGCCGGCCTTGGTTCCTGTAGCCGTTACCTGGAAAGTGTAGGTTCCGTCACCCGCGTACAACGCGAACACGCCCGTGTAGACGCCGTCGAGGGCTTTCTCGTCGCCCGCAACGCCCAGATCATTCATCGCCAGTGGCAACCTAGAGCCGTCGGGGCGATAGACCACCGCGCTGACCTCGGCTCCGAGGACTGGCTCGCGCTCCGTCAGCGCGGCACGGACCGTCATGAAACCCGGGTACGCGGTCTCCCGCGCTTCGCACGCCAAGTCGAGCTTGAGCGAGCTCGCGGCCAACAGGTAGAGCATCGGCACAGACCCGTCGCCAGCCGTCAGGGTTGGTGGCAGCGAGACTGCCACGTTGCTGCCGGCTGGTGCCTGGGCCTGACAAACCGCGGCGGCGCCTCCGGATTCCACTTTTACCGACTGCCATCCCGTTTCGGCGCGCGTTCCCTCAGGCCACGCGATGGACACGTCTGAGAGGTTCTTGGGCGGTGGCATCAGAACCGCCGCACATTCCCGAACCGAGCGGTCGATCGGCACACTGGCGGATTGCGTCTCACGGTCGGCGCGCAGGATGGCCAGGATAACCTGCGTCGGCCAAAGGCGTGGGGGCACAGGGCACAGGATTTCAGCTCGCGGCCTGCTGGTTGCCACCCGGTCTGCGGTTTGCGGGATTGCGACCGGCTGGCAGTTAACCGCCGCGCTAGCCAGCAGGCCAAGTACCGTGAGCGCAGGAAGGCACTCGCGACAACCAGGCCCGGAGACCCCGTGAGCTGGCTTGCGCCGAGCCCAAACACGTACGGCACCGGCGAAGCGGGATTCCACGGTGGACAGAAACGCTGCCCAGGCGAGCCGCGTCGGCTTACGCCCTACGCTACGCACTGACCCCTTCCCCAACATCCGTTTTCGGCGTCCTTTTTCCGAACCAAGCAGTCGACGCAGATAGGAAACTGCGGGGATACGCCCCGATGGTCCTTAGACTCTACTGAATTCAACGCCCCTCGTCAATGAGCCTTTGGAGTTGCTGAGCCCTGTGAGCCATGAGACACATGTCCTTCGGGCGGGCCACCAGGGGGCCGCAGCGAGCGCCGCGCGGCCGGCCCTGCGGCCGATCCAACTCTAAGTTCTTGATGTCAAGCGCGTTACGGCTCGACGCATGGCGCAGACAGGCTGCAGCGAAGTGAGCCAAGTGCGAGGGGCGTCTATCGATCGTCCAAGTCCGCCTCTGGCCAGGAAGTGGCGCCGGCGGAGCCAGTGCGTGCTGCCCCGGCGGCAACGTATACGGCTCGGCTACCTCGCCCTTGGACTTCGGCAGCGGCAGCGGCAAACGCGTCGCCCTTTACGCTTGTGACCTCCAGATGTCGCCGGCTCATGTCACCGCGGCGGGCGGGACCGATGCACATTGCGGCGCCGACGGCACGGTTTTTCATGGAAGCAGGGCCACCGTTGTAACGCAGCTACCCGCCAACCAGATTGGCTTTCCCGGCGACCCCGCGACACTTACCATCCTCGCGAGCTCGTCACAGGGCACGCTGCAATATCGCTGGCGAAAGGACGGCTGGCCGCTAACGGACGACGGGCCTTTCCTCGGCAGCGCGACACCCACGCTCAGTATCGACGCCGCCACACCAACCAACCAGGGCAGCTACGACGTCTGGCGCACGGACGATTGCGGTGACTGCGTCAGCGCCGCGGCGGCGCTGGTCGTCGCATCGCCCGGCGAGCGCTGTCCTGGCGACACCAACTGCGACAAACAGGTCACGCTCGCGGACACTGACCCCTTCGTCGAGGTCCTCCTCGACCCCACCGCCTGGACGTACCCGTGCACCCGGTCCAGCGCCGACTGCAACGACAGCGGCGCGGCGACCTTCGCCGACATCGACCCATTCGTCGCCGTGATCGGTACGACCTGCCCGTAACATCAGGCTTTTATGCCTGACAGCGACGACGCCGAGGGATTCGGCGTCAGAAAAAACGGTGCTCGGGCGCCAAATCGCCGGTGCCGATGGAGGTGCGCCCGCGATATAATACAGACGGCGCGACGATGGTCGTTTGTGCCCCGTAACCGTGTGCGCCGGAGGAGAAACGAGTGTCCCCGCTAGTACGTCTGGTTTGGGTTAGTCTCGTCGTTTGCTCAGCTTGCCCCGTCGCCCGCGGAGCCGAGGACGCCCCCCGCGTTCGGTTCGACGGGTACCAGCTCGTCCGGCTCTACGTGGACACCGGGGACCAGATCACGCGACTCCACGACCTGGGCGCCCGGCTCATGAGCGAAGGTGAGGGCCCCGGCGTGGTCGATTATCTCCTGCCCCCCGACGCGCTGCCCGGACTCGAGTCCCTGGGGCTGACCTACAAGGTGCTGAACGACAACGTCCAGAAGGACATCGACGCGGAGCGCGCCCTGTGGGAGGCGCAAGGTGTCGTCGCCGCCCAGGATCCCAACTGGTTCACGAACTACAAGGACCCGAACCAGGTCATTGCCAAGCTCAACGCGTTTCATACCGACCGTCCCGACCTCGCGACGGTCATCGACGTCGGCACGTCCCTCCAAGGGCGGCACATCTACGGCGTCCGCATCACCGGCCCCGGATCCAACAAGCCCGCCGTCCAGTTCAACGGCTGCCACCATGCCCGCGAGTGGATCTCCGTGATGGTCCCCATGTGGATCGCGGACAAGTTCGTCTACACGTACGACAGCGACCCGAACATCCACTCGCTGGTCAACGCCGTGGAGTTCTTCATCATCCCCGTCGTCAACGTCGACGGCTACGCCTACACCTGGACCACCAACCGGCTGTGGCGGAAGAACCGCCGCCAAGTGGGCTCGTGCTACGGCGTCGACGACAACCGCAACTACAGCATCGGTTGGGGCGGCGAGGGCTCGAGTAGCAGTCCGTGCGACGAAACCTACCGCGGCAGTGCCGCCTTTTCGGAGCCCGAGACCGCGGCCATGCGGACCTTCACGCTGGCCCACACCAACATCGTCGCGACCCAAAGCTACCACAGCTACGCGCAGCTCATCATGTCCCCGTGGGCCTACACCAGCGCGTGGCCGTCGGATGCCGACGTCTTCGCCGACCTCGACCGCGCCATGTCCGACGCCGTGTTCGCCGTCCACGGCGTGGCTTACCGTTACGGCCCGATTTATAGCACGATCTACCCGGCCGCGGGTGGCGACGTGGACTGGTACTACGGACACGATCCCAATCACCCCATCTTCGCCTTCACGACCGAGCTGCGCGACACCGGCACCTACGGCTTTGAGCTCCCGGCCGACCAGATCGTTCCGACCTGTGAGGAGAACTTCCCCGCGGCGGTCTACCTGGCCCAGTGGTCTTCAGTCCCCATCCAGTTCGGCTTTCCGGACCGCTTGCCAACTCGCATCGACCCCAACACCCCCTGGAACGTCCGCGTGCGGATCACGGCACTGCTCGCCCCGCTGGCGACATCCTCGCCACGGCTCTATGCCCGCCTCGGGCCTACCGGCTCGTTCACCGCCTATACGCTGACGACCCAGGACAACCGCGTCTTCGTAGCCACGTTGCCCGCGACGCCCTGCGGCCAGACACTCTACTATTACTTCACCGCGCAGACGACCACCGGCACGCCCGGCCAGTCGCCAAGCACCGCTCCCACCGTCGTCTACACCGTCCCCGCGCTCCCGCCCGGCAGTGGCACCACCCATCACGACTGCAACAGCAACGGCGTATTCGACGAGTGCGACATCGCCGCCGGTGCCCCGGACTGCAACGGCAACGGCTACCCGGACGACTGCGATATCGCCAGCGGCTTCAGCGCGGACTGCAATTCCAATGGCGTCCCCGATGAGTGCGAGTTGGCCGCCGGTACCGCGACGGACTGCAACTCCAACGGCGTGCT
>PMMM01000045.1 GCA_003162245.1 Phycisphaerales bacterium | reverse complement strand
CCGGCGAGAATGCGGTTGCCCTGACGGGCTTGCGGAGTTCGCCGCGCCGGGCGGAGCCGAGCGGCGGGATTCCACTCCCAGCCCGCGGAGCGTATCGTGTGGCGATGGACGCTGTTGCTCTCGGACCCACTCAGTCTGTCGAGTCGCGCTCCGCCGTGCGCCGCGACCTCCTCGCGATCACCGGCTGCTTCCTGATCCTGGCGCTGGCCTATTGGCTCGGCGTCCGCCTTGTCGCCGGGNNTCGGGTTTCCGCTCGATGATGCGTACATCCACCTCCAGTTTGCCCGAAACCTGTTCGAAGACGGCCAGATGGCATTTAACCGGGGCGTGCCCAGCAGCGGCTGCACCGCCCCGCTCTATCCGGTGCTCCTTGCGGGCGTCTACACGCTGGTCCGCAATTGGTATCTGGCCTCCGCCGTGCTGGGCGGCCTGTGCGGCCTCGCGACGGCCTGGGTCGTGTATGCCCTTCTGCACGCCTGGACCGGGCGCCGGGACCTGGCCCGCGCCGGCGGCCTGCTGGCCGTCCTCATCAACCCCACGGTGATCAGCGCGTACAGCGGCATGGAGACCCCCCTCTACACGCTGCTCTTTCTCGTCGGCTTGTGGCTGTATGCGGCCCCCGGATGGCGCGCCCTGGCGACCGTGGCGCTGGCGCTGTGCGTCTGGGTGCGGCCGGAGTTCGTCATCCTGCTGCCGCTGGTCGCACTTGAGCGGGCAATAGCGGCGTATCGTGCGCCCACCCGTCGCCTCGCCAAGTTCGCAGCCGACCTCTGGCCGCATGTGTGCATCTGGGCGGCCGTGCTGGCGGCATATTTCGCCTATCACTGGCACCAGGATCGGCATTTGCTCCCGACGACGTTCGGGGCCAAGGCGTTCGCCCTCGGCGGATTCTCCATCCCGTATTTGAACGGCTTGCCGGCCGCCGTCGCGCGCGGGGGGGCCATTCGCATCCTGCTGGCACTCACCGTGTGGCCGCTGCTGCTGTTGCTGAGCGTCGGGATCGGCCTGGGGGTTAATTGTGCGCCGCTGGCGCTCGGGCTGCGGGAGGCGGCACTGGCCGCCTGGCGCGACACGAGTCCGAGCGCCGCCGGCCGCCGCCTGGCGCTCCTCGTCTTCCTCGCGTACCCCGCCGCGCGCGCCCTGGTGGACCCCGGCACCATGTTCTGGTACCAGTTCCAGCGCTATTATGCACACCTGAGCTTCCTGCTCATCGTGCTGGTGCTGGCCGCAGTCCCGGTCACCGGGACGATCGTGCAGCGGCAATTCTGGAATTGGACCGGCGTACCGCTGCCCGTCCAGCTTCGGCGGACGCTTGGGTGGGCCTGCCCGGCGTTGCTGGGCCGCCTCGCCTTTGCGGTGATCGCCGTCTCGAACATCAACACGATGCAGGTGCACCTCGGGGCGTGGGTCCGCGAACACACGGCGCCGGGCGAGCTGGTGGCCACGAACGACATCGGAGCGATCGGCTTCATCAGCCGGCGGCCGATCCTGGATACGGTCGGGCTGATCGAGCCGCAGATCGTCGAGCACTACCTGCACGGCGGCAAGCTGCTGGAGTATCTCAAACAGCGCAACCCGGCCTACGTGATCTTCTTCCCCAATTGGTACACAGACCTGGCCCAGCGCACCGACCGCCTCGAGCGCGTGTACTCCGTGGCGTTGAAGCTGAATGTGATCTGCGGTGGCCGCGAGCTGGTCGTGTATCGCCCGCGCTGGTACACGCCGCCCGAGCCCTGACGGATTGCCGTCCGTCTTTACTTGCGGCGCAGCCAGCCCTCAGTCCTCTGAAACACGTCTCGCTCAGCCAACTCCTGCGCATGCTCCGCGCGGAAGCGAGCCGTCTCCGCGGCCAAGGCGGCCGCGTCAAAGGCCGGATCGAACCGCAGCCGGTACGCCGGCCGCTCGGGAGTCGAAACGTAGAAGTAATAGTCGCTACGGTCGAGCGGCTCGTGAAACGTGAATTTCAGCTTGGTGACGCCACCACCGTCGGCCATTTCCAGCACCGTCGCGTCGAAAAGCTTGCCGCGCACGATCATCCCAGGCTCAAAACGCACACCAGCCCCGGTGATCTTGAGTGAATAGCGCTCGGGCACCGTCGTGAAGTACCCGGGCGGCTCCGTGGAGACGACCAGCTCGTACGGGCTGATGCGCTTGACCGTACTGGGTCGGTCCATCCGAAGCAACTGGGAGGCCAGCGTCAACGCGTACCCGTCTATGTCGTCGACGCCCCAGGCTTCGCGCAGCGTGAACATGGTGAAGCTCGAGGGCAGCGGCAGGTTGATGAAAAACACGTTGCTGCCGGGCCTGGGAGACGGGGTGGTGGACAGGATGTCCGCTGCGATCAGTTGCTCGGCGCGGCAGGCCGCCCGGTTAAGCAACCGGTGCCCGCCAAACGCCACCAGCACGATCGCCGCCGTCCCCACGGCGAGCCAGCGTTGTCGCGGCCGGGGCTGCGCCGCCAGGAAGACCGCGATGCTGATGGCATAGCCGACGAACGGGAGATACGCGAAGTGCGGCATCGAGGCGATGGGCACGACCGGGGCGAAGCACAGCAACAGCCACAGCGGCCCAAACCAGCGCCCGGGCGCGCCGCGCGTTGTCCGGACATAGCCGACCGGCACGGCCACGACCGCGGCGAACAGGATGAAATGGACCGCGAGCACGGCCGCCGTCTGGCTCTGCACGTAGTCGAGGGACGAATGGAGCGGGAAGTGGATCAACAGCAGCCCGGCGAGCTCGATCCACTTGCCGAACGCCCACAGCACATACCCGGCGCTGGCAGGCGTGTCGAGATACCCGCCGGGAAACTGACCCGTCGGAAAGAGCCAGAACCGCCAGGCCAGATAAACCAGCGCCAAGCCGACGTGCGTCAGGTGCACGCCGCGGCGACGCCAGGCATGGCCGCGCCCGCCGAAGCAGAGGTCCAGCGCCAGCGCCAACGCGGGGAAGACGATCGTCGACTCGCGGGCAAACAACGACGCAACCCACAGCAGCACGGCGAACACCCACGGTCGCCAGCGCAACGCCGCGGGCGCGCGGTGCTCGTCGAACGACGCCCGCGCGTACGCATAGACCGCAGCCACCAGCAGGAACGTGCTGATGAGCGTGTCGTGCGCCGCCGTCCAGCTCACGGCGAGCGCCCCGTTCGGGTTGATTACAAACAGGAGCGTGACCAGCAACGCCCAACGCCACGACGCCAGCACCCATCGGCAAAGCCGGTAAACGGCCAGCGTGCAGAGCCAGTGCCACATCAGGCTGAAGGCGTGCATCCCGACCGGCCAGCCGTCGACCAGGACGAACTCGGTCTTCATGATGAGCATCTTGAGCGGGCGGGGGTACCGCCACTGGGCCGGCTCCTGCTGCCACCAGAAGGACATCTGGTGTCCGGGGAAATCGAAGGTCGTCGATTCGATCAGGTCGTGCCAGCTCCAGCCGAGCGTGCGCAGCTTTTGGCGGTGCAGATGGTCGTCGTGACGGACGCCGTCCCACAACGATCCCCACTGAAACACGAGCACCGCCAGGGCCAGAAGCGCGCCGACGGCGAGCTCGTGTCGCAAGCTGGTCTTCGGGGTGGGGGCGTCAACCGCGCTGGGCATAGTCGTCGTGGTCCGTCATGGTACTGGGGGCGGAATGATAGGGCTGGTTGGACCCCGTGACAACCGCGTCCGGCCAGCCGGTTGCAGGTCGGCGCGCACGTGGCGCACCCACGCGCGCCCCGCGACCATCGCGGAGACTCCTGCCGCAAGTACGGCCGCTGCCAACAGCCCGGCCCCGGCCACGATCGCGGCGGTCCAGATGAGCCAACCTCTGGCCGGAAGCGCGGCGAGCAACACCGCCAAAGCGGGCAGCACGGCGACGGCCAGCGCTGCGGCTATGTTCTGGCGGCGATTCCAGGCCAGTGGTTCGGCTGGGCCACCGCGGGCCGCCGCGCGAAGCTGGTTGCCGCCGCATGCCAGCCAGAGCAGCGCCACGTGCCCGGTCCACAGCCCGCAGGCCAGCCGCCAGGTCGGCCCTGAATCGAGGACGTGCAAGCCGCCGGCCAGCGCGACAAGCAGGGCCAACGCCTGGGCGCAGACCACGCCGTACGCCGGCAGTCCGCGCCGCCACGCGCGGCCGAGCAGCAGCCAGACGCCGGTCGCGAAGGCACCGATGTACAGACCGGCGCAGCGCTGGCAGACCGGCAGCGGCGCGCCGTCGATTACAAAGCAGCGGGCCTGGCCGCACACGTGCGCGAAGGCCGCGGTGAGCGTGTCCATCGTCGCTCTCGCCCGGGCGTTACTTGTGCTCGCCAGCCGGACGGGTCGTCGCCGGGTCGATCTTCGGTACCGCAACCCGCGACACTTCCTCGCCCGCGGGCGTGTAGAAAACGATCGCAGCGGCCCGCAGATACCCCCCCTCCTCTTTCGGCATCAGCTTGAATGCGACGCGCTGCGAGTCCGGCGCGAAGGTGGGCTGCGCGAGTTGCTCGTTGTCGCTGTGCCAGTGTTTGAGCGACGTGCCGTCCGCTTTCAGGAAGAAGACGTCGTGCTCAAACGCGAGGACCACGTGCTGCCCGTCGGGCGCGAGCGCCAGGGCGCCGGTGTTGACGCCCTCATGTTTACCGTGCTCCGGCAGGTGGATCGCGACGGATTTCCGCAGCGTCCCGTCGGGCTCCACGTAGTGCAGCACGAGATTTGAGCTGTCCTCTGTCGCCTCCAGCACCGCCAGCGTGTGCTTGTCCGCCCACGTCAGCCCACCGAGCGAAGTGTTCCTCTCCCACCGCCTGTAGAACGCAGACTCGCCGGTCGTGTCGATGAAGCCCAGCGCGGACTTCTGGAGGATCGCGAGCGTCTTGCCGTCCGGCGAAAGCGCCGCGGCCGCCGCCGGCGCGCCCAGGATGCGAGCTTCGTTCTTGGCCGGATTGACGGCGACGGCCACGTCGCCGGCACATAAGTACACAGACTGGCCGTCGGGACTAAACTGCGGCCGGAGCGTCACGTACGCCATCGCGAGGCCCGGGAGCGGCAGCTCGAAGTGCGTCGTGGACGCGATGTTCCCTGAGGCCACCTCGCGCACCACCAGGACGATGGGGACGGCCGGGCCCTGCTCCAGGCTGTCGCAGAGTTCGACCATGCCCTCCAGGGCGGGCAGCGCATGGTCGGTCGTCTCGATCGTCGCGGGCCCGGTCGCCGGAGCACTCGCGGCCGGCGCGCTGGTCGGCTGCTCCCACATCACCTCCGGCCGCGACTTCTTGGCCTCGTCATACTTCTTCGCCTGCTCCTCAACGCGCGCGGCTTGCGCGGCGGACAGCAGGGGGATGCGCAGGTAGCAGAACTGTTTGCCGTCCGGGCTGTAGGCGGGCGCCGTCAACATGCTCGCGGTCGTCTCCTCGACCGTGCGCAACTGCTTCCCCTCGGACAGCACGAACAGGCGGTAGGCGTGCGTGCCGGCCACGTGCAGGTCCTGGTCGTCGAACGGCTCCATCGTGACCAGCGCCAGGTCTTTGCCGCTGGGCGAATAGGCCATCGGACTCTCGATGCACGCCAGCAGGTGCCAAAGGAGGGCCGCACCGCCGATCACGATTGCCAATACCGCCGTGCCCGCCACCGGTTTGCTCGTCATCACGTGTCGTACCATGCTGGTCTCCTCGAATAACAGTCCGTCTGTGCCGACTTCGTTTGCAGGAGTGTCCCCAGAAGACACTCGGTCGCGATGCTCGTGCTGTGGCGGAGCAACGACAGGCTGACCCGGCGTTTTCGGGCGTCGCGCTCCAACACCGTCGTGCGGAGGGCCCAACTCACGCGCCGCCAGCTCGGCCGCAACAGCGTCCGCCAGTACATCCCCCGCAGCGCCGGCAAATCCAACGCCTCGGTCGCGCACACCGGCGTGTGGAAGTTGTAGTGCGCCAAGTCGCCGTCGATTCCGTGCCCCCGCAGCGGCGCCAGCGTGCGCGCCGTCACCGTCCCCGGATTGGGCGTCAGCGGCATGATGAGACAGTAGTCCGGCCCGAGCCGGTCCTGCCAGGCCATGAGCCGGCCGAGGTCCGCCCAGGTGTCGCCGGGCAGGCCGAAGATCAGGGTGCCGATGATGTAGACCTGGGGATACTTCTCGCGCAGGATCGCGATGGCTTCGCGGCAGATTTCCGCGCCGTTGTGGTGCTTGCCCAGCGCCGCCAGGCCGGCCGCGTCGTCGCGCTCGAGGCCGATCACGGCCTGCCGCAGGCCCGCGCGGGCCAGCTTCTCGAGAATGCCGAGCCTTTCGTCGCGGACGATGCCATCCGCCCGCAGCCAGGCCGTGTGCAGCGTCCGGGGCTCGCCTCCAGGCGAAACAAGCTCGGACGCCAGCATCCGCTCGGCCCACTCGTCCGACCACGCCGGGAGCGCATTGAACGTCGGATCGACCCAACCAAACGTGCGGCGGCCGTAGTCGCGATACAGCCGGAACACTTCATCGAAGCTGCGGGCGGCGCTCTTGGTGCGGACGTGCGGCCGGACGTCGCCGTTGCCGTTGACGCTCTGGCCCATGTGCTTCCAGAGGATGCAGAAGCTGCACGAGTCGACGCAGCCGCGCGAATGCTCGATGCTGACGAGGGCCCGGTGGTTTCGTGAGCCGCGGCCGTAACGTTGCAGGTCGATCAGGTCGTACGCGGGCCAGGGCAGGGTGTCGAGGTCGGCGATCAGCCGGCGCGGCGGCGTGACGACAACGTGGCCCGCGGCGTCTCGGAATGCGATTCCCGGGATCGCACCCCATGAGCCCGTGTCGTCCATGTGGCACAGCAACTCAACGAACGTGTCCTCGCCCTCGCCGCGCACGATCACGTCCACGCAGCCCGAGCCGAGCGTTTCTTCAATCGCGTAGGGGAAATACACGCCCCCGGCGACAACCGTGCACTGCGGGTGCAGCCGCTTGACGAGCCGGGCCGCCCGCAGGGCCTCGTGGGCGGACACAGCTTCTTCGCCCATGCCGAGCACGTCGATCTGCGCCGCGGCGAGCTTCCGTTCGAGTGTCCGCCAGCCCCACCGGTTTCCCGGACAGTCCCACACCTCGACTTGCGTGTCGGGCAGCTCCCGCCGGGCCGCCGCCGCGATGCACAACAGTCCCAGCGGCGGCCAGAACGCGGAGGCGTCGCTGTTGAACGGCCACAGATAGCGCGGCGGTCGGAGAAGTAGCAGGTTCATGCCGGCGTATCCGCCGATAGTTCGGCCACACGGCCCGAGGCGCAGGGTCCTGGTGCACACCCGACCCGCGTAGCTTATACAAAAGGCGACGGGGTGGGTTGCTCCTCCACGAAAAGACACAAATCCAGCGGCGGGGATAGCTGTCAGGGACGTCCCCAGCCCGCCGTTTGAACGTGGGGCGGCAAGGCCCCATGCGGTGTCGGCGGCGGATGGAAGCGTCGTGGGATATTTGAAGTTCTGATCTTGAAACAGCCCACGCCTAGCTGTAGACTGCCGGACATGGTCGAACGCGACCTGACAGCCCGGCTCCGCGCCGCCGCCCGTTCGTTTCCCGCGGTGACGGTGACGGGCCCGCGCCAAAGCGGAAAGTCCACGCTCTGTCGGGCGGTATTCCCCAGGCACGCCTACGCAAACCTCGAAGCCCCCGACGTCCGGGCGTTCGCCCTGGAGGACCCGCGTGCGTTTTTGGCGCAATTTCCCGGCGGGGCCGTCATTGACGAAGTGCAGCGCTGCCCGGAGCTGCCGTCGTACCTGCAAGGTCTGATCGACGGCGATCTGAAGCCCGGCCGTTGGATTCTCACCGGTTCGCAGAATCTTGTGCTGCTCCAGTCGGCGAGCCAGTCGCTGGCCGGACGCACGGCGGTGCTGCACCTCTTGCCGATGGCGCGCTGCGAGGTGCGTCGCTTCCGTCCGCATCCGCGCACGCTGGACGAGACTATGCTGGCGGGCGGTTATCCGCGCATCTTCGACCGCAAGCTGGCGCCGGCAGACTGGCTGGCGGCCTACGTCGCCACGTACATCGAGCGCGACGTGCGCACCATCTCAAACGTCGGCGACCTGACGACGTTCCAGCGGTTCGTCGCGCTGTGCGCCGGACGGACGGCACAACTGCTGAATCTCTCGTCGCTGGCGACCGACTGCGGCATCGCGCAGCCGACCGTCAAGGCCTGGCTCTCTGTCCTGGAAGCCAGCTTCATCGCGTTCCGCTTGCCGACCTACAGCGGCAACCTGCGCAAACGGCTCGTCAAGATGCCCAAGCTGCACTTCTACGACACGGGCCTGGTCTGCTGGCTGCTCGGCATTCGAACCGTCGCCCAGCTCCGCACGCATCCCCTGCGCGGCGCGATCTTCGAGACCTGGGTGGTCTCCGAGATCGTTAAACACCGTGCGAACCGCGCGGAATCCGGCGGCATTTGCTACTACCGCGATCAGCATGGCCTGGAGGCCGACCTGGTCATTGAGCACGCCAAGCGCCTCACCGTCGTCGAGTCGAAAGCTGGAGCGACTGCCTCCAGCGACATGCTCAGCAGCGCCCGCCGAGTGACGGAGGTGCTCGCGGGCGTTGCTCCCACGGCACCGATCGTGGTCTATGGGGGTGACGCACGTCAGGCCCGCGACAAAGTCACGCTGCTGCCTTGGAGCGCAATCCACGAGCAGCCGTGGACGTAAGAACGTGTTTTCTGCGATGTAGGGGCCTGGGGCGGCCGCCCGTCACCACTGGCGCTGTTCCGTCTCCACCTTGCACGGCGGCAGGCTCGCTAGAAATCGCCGCCCGTACGGCTTGCGGACCACGCGCGGGTCGAGCACGACCACGATCCCGCGGTCGGTCTTGCTGCGGATCAGCCGTCCGAAGCCCTGCTTGAGGGTGAGAACCGCAGCCGGAACCTGGTAGTCGGAGAAGGGNNTGCCAGAAGCTGTCGGTGCCGAAGATCACGGCCCGCGGCGTCTCGCGGAACTTGGCGAGCATCTTCGAGCGCGGCAGCGATTCGCCCTGCACCAGGAACGTGTAACCCTCCGCCGCCAACTCGTCGCGCACCCGCCGCGCCGCGTCGTCGAGCATCTTGTAGCTCGTGAACAGCACGA